>NZ_JAUZMY010000026.1:0-104479 GCF_036327455.1 Nocardiopsis codii
GAAGGTGGGGGCGGGGGCGGGGTCACGGTTCGGCTCCCGCGAACAGCACTGCGGCGAGCAGGGACACGGCGACGATGATCGGCCCGCACACCGCGACCAGGGCGAGCAGCGGGTCGCCGTGGCGGATCGCGGCGGCGGCCAGCAGCGACCAGGCGGCGAAGAACCCGGTCCCGCCAACGAGCACGAGGAAGGTGATGCCGCCGGCCTTCCAGCTCATTTCGGACCGCCCGTGAGGGCGACGGTTGCGCGGGTGGCCAGTTCCACCACCAGCTCGGCCCGGAGGTGCTTGCGCACGTGCCGTTCCCGGGCCTCGTGCCCGGCCGTCACCCGCTTCAGAAGGCCCCCGACCATCAGCGTCCACCAGAACCCGTGCGGGCGGGTGTCCACGGTCCGCTCCCAACCACAACCCCGGACCGGGCAGTTGAACACCACAGGGGCGCCCATGCGGGTCGCGCGGATGGCCGGGCCGGGGTCGAGGCGGAGGAGTTCCGTCGCGAACTCGTCGGGGGTGTGGGTGTCCAGGTGCTTGCTGTGGTCGCGGGCGGTGAGGACGATAGCGGTGACCCGGGATTCGGTGGTGTCGCGGGTGGGTGTGCGGGGGGTGTGGGTGTGGGTGCAGGTGGTGAGGAGGCAGGGGCGGGGGTTCACTGGGGGCTCCACTGGGGGTTGTAGTCGGGGTGGTCGGACCAGGGGGCGGCCAACGCGCGGACGGTCGGGCACGGCCACGGGGCGACTTCATGGCCGTACCGGCAGGAAGTGCAGTAGTCGAGGCCCGGGAACCCGTTCTCGTGCTCGGCGAGGATGGCCCGCTTCGCCGCAACCTCCCGCAGCCCCCGTTCCGGGTCCCAGCGGGCGATGTGAACACCGTCCTCGACCGACCCCACCCCACCGTCCCCGTTGCCCTCCAGCTCGATCGCAGGAAGCACCTCGACCCTGACGACATCGGAGACGGCCCCGCCGAGGAGCGCGGCCCCAGCGCGCCAGCGCCGCATCTGCTCCGGGGACGCCCGGTGGATCACCGCCTCCCACGGGCCGGGGGTGGCGGCTCGGGCCGCGGTCTCGTCCTCGTCCAGGCGGGCCCGGATGAACTCCACGATGGTCACCGGCCACCAACCCGGATCACAGCCATCCCCGACACCGGCCGGCCGTCCACATGCTCGACGTCAGGGTCTTGGTCAGCGGACGGAACCCGCGGGGGGAGCACGAGCACGGCGCCGGGCGGGACCTGGTCAGAGGTTTCCAGGCGGAACCCGGCGAACGTGCGCGTCTGCCGGGCCGCCCGCAGCTCCCTCTTCAGGCGGGCCACCTCCCCGGCCCAGGTCTCTACCGGGTGGGAGCCGAGGTGGGCCGCCAGCTCGAACTCGACCATGCGGTACTGCTGCGAGGTGGACGCCATCAGGTTGACCATGGCCACCGTCTCGGGACCGTAGTCCTCGGCGTGCTCCCACGGGCACGAGTCGATGGGGCACAGGTAGCGGACTCTCAACGCGGTGCTCCTAGCGGATGTCGGGCAGGTACAGGTAGGCGTGCGGGGGGAGAGCGGAGACGAACCGGCGGAAGTCGGAACGCACCCCCCACTCGGCCATGCGGCGGGCGTAAGCGCGCTCCCTCTCCGCCACCTGGTGGTCGGGGCACAGCAGGGACCGGCTCCCGTCCGGCCACACTGCCCACCCCAGGTGTTCGAGGGCCCCGCGCCGGTCACACCCCGGCTCGAACCCGGCCGTGGGTTCCGCCCCGGGTTCGGGTGGGGTGAGACGCGATTCCCCGCTCCGGTGGGGGTGGAACACGGTGGGGTGGGCGGCGTCTGCCAGCCGGGGCCCCCACCGGTACGCGAACACGGTCCGGGCGGTGACGGGGCCGACGTGACCCCACCCCGGGGTGGCGAACACGCTCCCGGGACGACCGTGGGGTGGGGTGAACCCGGCGCCGGAAAGGGCGCGCTGGAACACGGCCATGTCCCCCGGCACCGTCACCTCCACGACCCGGTGCATCAGTCCCGGCCCGGGGTCACACCCACACCCGCACCCGCACCCGGCGACATCGCGACCACATCCACCTCACCAGGGCGGCCATGTCACACACCCCGACCGGGGTCGGTCAGGACCGCGGCGACGACCAACGGCAGGGACAGCCACAGGTACATCCAGTCCGCATGCCAGATCCCGACCATCCACAGGGCGGGGGCGCCCATGCCGAGCAGCCACGCGGTGAACCGGCGCAGCCCGTGCACGAACCCGCCGGGTTGGGGCATGCGCGCGGGGACCGGGACAGGGGTGAGCTGCCTGCTCTCAGGGGGTGTTTCGTCCATGAGTTCGATGCTTCCACCCGACCCCCGCATATTCAACATTCCCGCAGGTCAGAGGCCAAACAGGCGTTTCGGGGGTGCGCGTGTTCAGGTGAAAGGGTGGTGCTCGGGTGTCCATACCGGCGGCTACCGTTCACCCATGGACATCAACATGGACACGGTGAACGTGGGAGCGTTGGCCTTCTCTGTCATCGCTGCCGTCGCGGGCGTCATCGTGGCCCGCTGGGAATGGCTAGACCGGCCAAAACAACGCTGGGTTTTCGATGTCGGACGCAGCAAATTGAAGGAACAAAAGGTACCGCCAAATGTTACTAAATTCGAGAAGATCGACTATGAGACCGAAGCCTTCAACATGTCAGTAACGGTTCGGTTCGTGGGCGACAGGGCAGCACGCCACGTGCGCGTGTACCCCGTGGGAGTCCACCGAATAGAGGCACCGAACGGCGACAAAAGCTTGCGCCGATCGTTGATCACTCAGGGCAATGATCCACTGGAAGTAAAGTTCGTAGTTCCACCCCTCAATCACCAAAAGGAAGATCCGTACCTGGAAGTTAGATGGATTACGCTCCGGCCTTTGCGGGAACACGGTCACCGCATCGGCCTACGCAGAAACCACGAGTACGAGAACTGGCGTTGGCACTGGAGGAGCCTCCGGCCACGGCGGCGGGACGGGGAGGGGTGGTGGAAGTTCCGGCTCGTGCGTACTCAGGGCCAATGGGTGAAGGAACGCGGCCATCCACTAGCAACGATTCCGTGGCCGCGTGAACCGTTCACCTACTACTAGTCGGATGGGCCCCGGTACCATCCCAAGCTCCGGGGCCGGCGGGTGAAGGAGCGCCGGCACCCGCTCGCGGCAGTTCCGTGGCCGCATGATCCGGTGACCTTCTACTGAACGGTGAAGCCCGGGGCTGATGAGGGCCCCGGACAGCACGGAGTCACCGAAGGGCAGCGTCCGCCTCGGCCTGGGCGCTGATCTGTGAAGCGCGGGCGAGCGCATCGAAACGATCCACGTGGTCCTCCGTGAGTGTGGGGCCCTGCCCCGGGTTGCCCGGCCAGTCAGGGGCCGGCCACGAGCACCGCCACCCCTTCCCCTCCCCGTGTGGGGTGACCGTGACCGGGCCGTCCTGGAACCGGGTCGCGAGTTCCAACAGCTGGTTGACGTGGTTCGCGCCGAGTTCGGACAGCGCGTAGCGGGTTTCCACGTGCCGGAGGCGTTCACCACGGCGGCGTAGCCGGTCCGCGAGGACGAGTTCCCGGCGGCGGGTGGTGGTGCGCACCTCGTGGAGTTCGGCCTGAAGTTCGTAGGCCCACCGCTCCCGGGCGTGGTAGCAGCGCTTCCAGTCTGCGACTTCCCTGCGGAGCCCTACCACCTCACAGGCGTGGCGTCCCTGCACCCGCTCCAGCTCCTTCTCCAACGCCTGCGCGCGGGCGGTCGCGTCCGGCACCGGCGCCCCTCGCCCATCCGCGTACTTCCGGGCAAGCCAGTGAGCGCGGTCGGTGAGCAGACACCACCGGGTGGGGCCCAACCCCTCGGACTCTTCCGGGTATCCGGTGTCCCGGCCGGTGCGGGCCTCGGCAGCCACGTTCTCCAGGTGCGCCACCAGTTCGGCGATACCTTCCCGCCGGCCTTCCTCTCGGATCACGTCCTCGTCCTCCTGGTTTTCCAGGGTGTGCCAGGCGTCGTCGCGGTCAGTCCGGTAGCGGGTGGCGGTGTTCTGGAGGGACTTGTGGGCTCGGCGGAACTTCACCAGTTCCTCCTCGGCGGCGTGGGCGAAGAAGCGTTCGGTCTTCGCGTCCTCGCGGGCGTCAACAGCGCGGGCGCACGCGGACCTCCACCCCACCCACCGCCGATCGGAGAGCCGCTGGAGGCGGGCGTTGTCGGCGGTCAGGCCCCGGATTTCCTGGTCCTGCCCGGCGATCTCCGCGTCGAAGGCTTCCCTCTCCTCCCGCATCCGCCGCTTCCACGTCTTGGCTTCGGCCCCACGCGCCAGCTCGACACGGCGTTCGGTGTACGCGAGGCGACGCACCCGGTCAGCTTCCGTCTTCTGGACGTATGCGCTCACAGCGGCGGTCGCCCAACCGGCCAGGTGCTCGGTGTCCTTGGGGGCGTCGTCGGCTTCGGCGGCCTTCCCGCACTCGAACAGGGCGTCCTCCAGCTCCTTCACGCGGGCCCTCCACTGTGCCTGGTCGTCCTCCCACGCGGCGATGAGCTGTTCCGGGTCACCACCCCAGTGCGCTTCGACCTCGGCCCGCGGGTCGTACCCCTCGGCTGGTGTGTCGACCCGGTTCGCGAAGACGTCCATGACGACGTGGGAGATGTGGTCTGCTTCGCTGCCGGACAGGCGGGTGATGGTGTGTCCGGCCTGGGCGTTGCGGATGGTGGCCGGGCCGAGCCGGATGGGCACGGTGAGCGCTGCGGCGGCAATCCGGGCGCGGAGGGTGGGGTCAGCCATCGGTCGGGCTCTCCTTCGTGAGGGCCGCGTAGTCGCGGACGCGGTCGTGCTGGAGCCGGGCCATGTCCAACCACACGCGGGCGACAGCGGCACGGGCGGGCGCGTCGCCGCGGTGGAAGTCGGTGTTGCGGAGCTGCTTCTCAGCGGTCCGCATGTACTCGTCGACCTTCGCGGGGTCAGGGGTCGTCAAGGGATGTCCTTCTGGGTAGCGCGGTTCTCGCGGGAGGTGGGGGCGTTCTCCACCCCGGGGTTCGCGTCGTCGCACCAGGGCCCGTGCAGTAGTTCCCGACCGAACCGGGAGTGGGCCGCGCATCCGTGACAGCAGAACCCCGCCGCGTTCACCCCCGACCGGGAGCAGAACGACGACCGGCACACCGCCGTCCCCAGGGTGCGAGGGCTGACGGTGTACGTGGCCAGGTCCTCACCGGCCGCGCTCAACTGGGTGATGTCCAGGCCGCGGCTGTTCAGCCAGTCGGTGAGGTGCGGCCACAGGACGGGGTGCACGAGGAGCTGGCGGACTTCGTCGTCGCTCACTGGTCAGCCTTCCTGCGGTGTTCGTTGAGGAGCGTCCGGCACAGGGCCACGGTCTCGTTCCACACGGTGCCGTCCGGGGTGTGGGGCGGGTAGGGGGCCGCGTCCCCCATGGCCTGGTCGGTGTAGTCGAGTAGGCGCGCGGTGGTGTACGCGGCCCGGCGGGTCCACAGGGCGAGGTGCTGGCCGGTCTGTTCCTCGCTTCCGGTGTCGTCGTGTAGGCCACCGGCCCAGTAGCGGACGTGGGCGATGGGGGCGCCGTCGTCGGCCAGGAGGAGGCGGGTGCCGTCCTTCTGGGTGTGCGGGTCGAGGGTGTACGGGCCGCGCGGTGCACCATCAGCGGTGGCGCGGAGGTGTGCGATGGTGCGGCGGATCAGGTCGCGTTCTTCGCCTTGGCGGGCGGTGCGCTCGTCGGGGGTCACGGGGTTTCCAGAGGTGTGAGGTGGGTGAGGAGGATGCCGCCCGCGTAGCCGTCCACCATGGCCACGGGGTAACCGGAGTCGAGCACCCACGCGCGGCTGCGGGTGCGGGTGCGCAGCGGCTCGTCGGTAAGGGCGCCGGGCCACGCGAGCACGGGCGTACCGACCGGGTGGGCGGCGTTCCACTCGGCCACGGTCGGCCCCTCGACCGGGCACCGGCCGGCGTGGGTGACGGACCGCACCCAGCCCGTTTCGCCGTACAGGTGGTGGCGGCCGGGCGGGGTGGTGGTGCGGACGATCAGGTCGCCGGGGCGGATCTGGGAGGTGCACTCCTGCCGGTCGCAGGTGCGGGCCTTCCGGGCGCGGTGGGTGGTAGTCAGCATCAGTCCAGGTCCGCGCTGTCCACCGGGGCGAACCCGGACACGTACCGGCCGCCGTTCGGCTTGGTCGCGGACGGGCGCAGCGACGACGCCTTGATCGGCCGCTCCCGCTTCCCGTGCACGTCGCTGACCCTGACCCGGCCGGTGTGCGGGTCCACGTACCCCCGCACCTTGAGGACCGTGGACGACATCGGGTTCAGGTCACGGAACTTGCGGCCGGGGCGGATGTGGTCGTACTGGTCGTAGGAGGCGGCGGCGGGGCGGATGCTGGCCAGCGCGTCCGGGGACAGCACCACCAGGGCGCAGGACGGAACCACGACCACCCAATGCCCTTCCGGGACGGGCACCATCGCCCGCTGGTCGTCCAGGTACACGCGGGCCCGGTCGAAGCCCTGCGGGGGCAGGAACGCGGGACGTCGGGTGGTGCTGGCTTCGGCCAGGGCGCGAATCTCCTCGGCCGTGCCGGGGCCGGTGTGCCGGACGGCGGTCACCGTGACGGGGGCGAGGGTGACGCGGGTGGTGGTCATGGGGTCTCCAGGGTGAAGAGGGGGTGCTGGCCAGCGGCCAGGAGTTCAGCGGCCCGGGTGCGGGCCCGGGTTTCGGCGTGGTGGGCCTTGTCGTAGTGCAGGTGGCAGCCCTGACAGGCGGCCATGAGGTTGTCGTCTTCGCAGTTCTCCGGGGTGTGGTCGAGGTGGGCGACGGTCAGGACGACGCGGGACCCGGTGCCGTAGGCGGTGCCGCCGTGGCGGTTGGGGCAGCGGCCGGTGTGGGTTCCGCGCCCGCACCGGCCGTCGCACTCGCACCGGCCCTTGGCCCGGTCGAACCTGATCCGGTGGGAGATGTCCGGCCAGTCGTCCGGGTACCGGTCCCGGTTCTCAGGACGGATCGGCAACGGACTCGTCCCGAACGTTCGTGTCCATCCCCATCTCGGCGAGGTGATCGTGTCCGCACCACCCACACCGGTCATCCCGTGACGCGGGTTCGTTGGGTCCGGTGTGGGTTGCCAGGTGGGTGTCCAGCCAGTCCCGCAGCCGGACGGTTTCCTCCCGGTTGAGGGAGTAGGCGCACCCGTCCCGTGAGTTGTTGACGACCACGAACAGGCCGGAGAACCCTGCCCCGCCCGGGATGACCCTGATCTCGTCGCCGTGGGAATCGCTGATGGAGAACATTGGCAGCCGGTTAGGGACCTGATCAGGCTTCACGTCGTGCACCCATGACCTCCACCCCGGGCTGCACCCCAGCGGCCGACACGACCATGGACGGCGCCCATCCGGCGTTGATGAACCGCAGAGCGGCCTCCACCGAGGAAGCCCGGGACCACCCTTCAGCCTTGGTGGTCATCCACCGGGCGAGCCCGACCGGGGTGTCGAACACCGGCGAGACCGGGTGCCCCTTGGTGGTGGTGGACCAGAGCTGGTAGCCGTCGCCGGTCGGCGGTGGGGTGGGTTCCCACGCTTCGGCGTCGGCGCGCTGGCCGGTGTACGCCTCGACGGTGGCGTGGCCGTCGCAGGTCGGGCAGGTGGCGGGGACGCCTTCCCGTGCGCACCGGGCTTCGATCGCGACGTGGGCGTTGAGGGAGTCGTGGCCGAACCCGCGCAGCGACCACTCGTTCACCTCGGCGGCAGTCGGGCGGGGTGTCGGCTCGATGGGCTTCCACCCCTCCCCCGGCTTGCAGGTGTGGGTGAAGTCCATGAGCCGTCCGGCGGCTACGAGGGCGTCCACGTCGTCCTGGTTGAGGTGGTGACCCCACCCGCTGTTCCAGTGGTCGGCGAGACGGTGGGCTTCGCGGAGTACAGCAGCGTCACCGCGCCCGGTCAGGTCGGGGCCGGTACCGATCCCGTAGAACTCGGGGGAGCGGGAGACATTGCGTTCCGCGAACGCGCGCACGGCCGGGGTGTCCACGGTGAACGGCGTCGACCCGTTGTCCTCCGGCCGGAACGGCACGTTGCCGTACCACAGCTTGTGCAGGTACTCGCCGCGCTCGGAGTACCCGGATTCGCAGTCAGGGCACGAGTCCTCGTGCAGGCTCTTGGGGAGGAGGAAACCGTCCCACACCTTCCCGATCTCCCAGTCGAAGTCGAGGGGGACACGGCGCACTTCACGGCCCATGAGTCAGGTCTCCTTAAGTCCAAGGGCGTCGAGGCAGGCTCGGCAGGCCACGGGGGTGGTGTCGGGAAGCAGGTGGTCACTCATTCGGCGGCCCATCCCGGCATCGGACACCCGGTCGCACGCGGTGCGGTGGGTCCACTGCCGGTACCGGCCCCGGCCCGGTGGCTCCTCGCGGGCGGCGTGCGGGTTCCGGCCGCCGTACACGCGGATGCGGTTCGGGTAGTCGGACCAAGCGCGCGCCGGGCGGAAGGCGGGGGTGGGCATCCCGTCGAGGGGGGTGGGCATCCCCGGCAGCGAGGTACTCACCGCTCCCCCGCGAACACGACACGGATACCTGCGGCCTCCGCACGACGCACCATGTCAGCGGTCCCACGCCCACCGGGGAACACCACACACACAGCGTCCCCGGGGTCGGCCATCAAGTCCGCCGTCGTGTTCGCCATCTGCTGGTTGCGGCGCGGCCCGGCCGCCTTCCCGTGCCGCCACCAGTTGGCCGGGAACACGGTCGTCGGCCAGTAGTGCGCATGTGCGTACTTCGCCGCGAGGGCGTCCGCTCCGGAAGCTCCGCCGTGGATCAGCATGGGCGGCTCACCGTCGCCGCACAGGATGTCGTGGGCCTGTTCGAGGGCTGCATTCACCCGGTCCTGGTCGCCGTAGTCTCGGCCACCGGTCACCAGCACAAGCTTCATGCCGCCGCCCCCAGACTCCACGTCGGGACGATGCTCGGGTCCATCTGCGCGGCAACCATGCCCACCAGGTCCCGGGCGGCGTTCGTCGACACGGCGTTCCCGGCCATCCGCACCAAGTACTCGCTCTTGGTCTTGGGCCACTGGTAGTCCGCGGGGAACTGCTGGGCCGCCGCGTACTCGTGGGGCTTCAACATCCGGTACCGCAGGTCATCAACGTCCCGGATCGTTCCGCCCTCCAGCAGCGCGCACGTGTCCACCGTCGTGACCGTGGGCAGCGGCCGACCAGCGGGGCGCAGCGCCGACTTCCCGTAATACGGGTAGATGAGGTCCGGAATGGTGACGGCGTGGTGATTTCCTCCGGCGGTCACCGTGGACAGGGGGTGCGCCATCGGCCGGTGTTTGGAGCCGCCGCCGCGCAGCTCAGTGATCCAGGGCTTCACATGGGTGCCGTCCTCGACCGGGCGGCCGTAGGCGGCGACCCCGGATCGGATGCGGCGCATGGTGTTGGGCACGAGCGGGGTGGTGCGGTCCCCGATGCGCAGCGCCGGGACCGTCCAGTCGATGATGTCGACGGCCGGGCGAACCCGGGGGTGGACCTGGGTGTTGCGGCACTCCACACGGGGGCACCGCCAGATGTACTGGGGGCCGTACTCGCCGTAGGTCTTCCCGTTCTTCCAGCTCTTCACGGCCTGCACACGCCCGTGGGTGGGGCAGTCCGCGAAGGGCCGCAGCCACGCGTCGAAGTCGGGGGCGGTCTCGCCCCTGCGCCACGCCACGATGTAGCCGCGGTTGCGGGACTGGGCCGCCGGGTCGCCGAGCGCAGACGCGAACATGCTGTTGAGGCTGATGAACCGGAACTCGTATTCGAGGCAGCTGAGCGACATCGCCCAGGCGGGCCACAGCGCCCAGCCCCGGATATCGATGACGTTCTCCACGATCACGTACCGGTACTGGTGGAACTCCGCGAATCGGATGACGTCCCACATGGTGGCTCTGCTGCGCTCGGCGCTGTCCATCTCGTCGTTGCTGGTGAAGAGGTCGAACTGCTGGCGGGCGGACCTCTTGACGCCCTGCGCCCTGGTCTGCTTCGTGCACTCAGGGGAGAACCAGCCGATGTCGGTGGTGGGGTGCCGGCGGGGGTCGACCTGGGACAGGTCCGCGCAGTCGTGCCGCGTGTGGGGGTGGTTGCGGTTGTGGGTGTCGACGGCCATCGGCCAGTGGTTCGCGGCCATCTCGATGGTCACGCCGGGTACCTGGATAGCGCCTGTGCTGCTGCCTCCGGCGCCACAGAAGTAGTCAGCCATGGTGATCACGGACGGTGCTCTTTCGGTTCGGGGTGGTGGGGCGGCCGGGCTTCCCTCCCGGCCGCCCCGCTGGGGGGTGGGGGTCAAGCGGCCTTAGCGCGGGCCTCCGCAACCTTCCGGGCGGTGCGCTCGTAGTCCTTGAACCGGACCTTCGCGATGTGGGACCGGTCCGGGGTGCGGATCACGATCCCTTCGGCGTTGCCGTGGGCGTCCTCGTCCAACGCGACCCGGGTCTCCCCGGCGATCGCGCACAGGTACGGGTGCGTCTCCGCCACGGTGGTGGGCAGACAGGAGCCGGGGATGATGTCCAGGCGGGGGGTGAGGGGGAGGCCGGACGCGTGGGAGAGCTGGGCGAGCTGTGCCTCGTTCGCGAACTGCTGGCCGCCGTTCTTGCGCCACGCGGCGATGCGCTCGACCGGGCCGTCCAACGCCTCAATGGGGATGTACGCGACGTCGAACAGGCGGGCCCCGAACTCGCCCGGGTGGCCGGTGTACTGCTTCCACGCGGACCCGATGTGGCTGCCGTACACCTCCAGGTAGTAGACGGCCAGGCCGTCGTCAGGGCGGGGAAGGCCCCAGGTGAGGGGGCGGAGGGTGTGGACGATGTTTTCGGCAGGGTTGGGGATGCGGTCACCGCGTGCGTACAGCAGGTGCTCCCGGGAGCCGATGAACAGATCCCCGGAGGCGTCCACGATCACGCGGGCGTTGGTGCCGTCGACCTTCTCCGTGACGATCACGGTCTGATCAGTGGGGAACACGGTGTTGTGCTCGTTGGTGAGGACCCCCTTCTCCCCCAGCTTCTGGAACGTGGGGATCTTGGGGTACTGGGTCGCGGAGTTGATGTGCGTGTGAAGCCACTTGGAGAGAATGGGCATGGGGTTGCTTTCAGGGATTGAGGTTGGTGACCCACGCGGTGATCGCGGTGAAGTCGTCGGCGGTGAGCCCTTCGCGGGGGTTCACGTGGTGGAGGAGTGCGGGGACGGTCGCGGTCCCGTCGACGTATTCGCGGTCCGCGTCGGTGATCTCGTCGTCCACCCAGATCCACGGGCGGCGCGCGTCTTCGGCGTAATCGACAAGGTCCGGGGTTTTGAAATAGACCCGCCGGTCGATACCCTGCGGTTCGGTCTTCGACCATTCGCACACCGGCAGTTCGGGCAACCCAATTCGGGGCCCGATCATCTTGTTGGCGTCGTGCTCCCACGTGGTTCCCCACACCAGGTCGACCGGTAGGTCGAGGAGGGCGGGGCCGTGGGAGGGGTTCAGGCGGACGTCGAACCCGTTGATCCAGTCCCGCTGGTAGCCCAACCGGCGAGCCTTGTTCCGACCCATGTAGTGCGGGTTGAGTGGCCCATCCACGTCGAGAAAGAGCAACGGCCGGGCGTAAGCGCCGGAGCCGGAACACCCGTCGTAGGGCAGACGCCCATGAGTCCGGTACCGACCGTCACGATTTACCGCAACGTCTTTGCGGCAGTGCGAACAGTACGCACGAGGAAAGGCGGGCACCGAAACTCCAGGGGTTTTCAGGGGGTGACTTCCTGCCTCAACTATACCGCAAATTAGCGCTAATTAGCGGTCTGAGGGCAGGGTTCTCCCGCGAAATTTTGCGGAGCCCCAGCGCCCGCCCCCCGTTAGGGGATCAGCGTCTCCTGCCTCGGCTCGGCCGGGATGATCGGCCACCGCCCGTCCACCACCGAGTGCGGGTCGTGGTTCTCCCCGGCCTTCCCCGGGTTCCGGAAGTACGCCTGGAGAGACGCACACTGGGTAGCCCTCCACCCCACCTGGGCGTCGTGCAAACTCTCCGGGGTGTGCCGGGACAGGGCCGGGCGGGACAACACGGCCGCGGCCACGTACAGGGACATGCGGCAGTCGTACCGGGCGCCGTGCGCCTGCTCTTCGTCCCACACCACCGAAGGCCACCGGGGGGTGACCAGGTGTTCCACACACGTCCGCAGCGCGTGCGCCCCCTGCGTCTCCGACACCCGCTTCCGGTACGGGTCGACCTTCTTCGACAACACCACCGTGTCCACGACCGGGCGGACCGGGGCCCCCACCAGCTCCTCCAACCCCTGGCCGAGATGTCGCCGGCACTCCCTGTCGATGACGGTCAGGTCGTAGCTGATGTTGTGCCCCACCAGAGGGCGTCCGGCGGCCACGCCAGCGGCGATGTGCGCGACGATCTCAGCGACCGCCCGAAGCGCGGGGATACCCTCCGCCTGGACCATGTCGGTGGTGAGCCCGTGGATGGCGGCGGCTTCGTCGGGGACGTCCACGCCGGGGTTGACGAGCTGTTGCACGTCGGCCAGGTCGGGGGTGGTGCCGACGACCGCGTACTGGACGATGCGGGCGTCCTCGGGGTCTGTGCCGGTGGTTTCGAGGTCGAGGCCGGTCATCGGGATCATGGGTTTCTCCTGTCAGAGGGGGTGGGGTACCCCGGGGCGGGGGCACCCCACCGGGCGGGGTCAGAGGTTGAAGCCGCCGTGGACGATCCCGGCCTGGACGAGAGTCCCAGTGTGGTTTCCGACAGCGACGTTCACGGTTCCCATCTGCGTGTGGGCGCGACGAACAGGGCAGGCGGCAGCAACCCGCAACGCGACCCGGGCGAGGGCAAGGGTGGGTCCGTCCCACTGGTCGACCCCCCACCGGTTGAGGGCCAGGTCCGCGGCAAAGAGCAGGACGCCCCGGTCGGTGTCAGCGACGTTGCGTGCCCACTGGCGGCCGGTGAACGGGGCGGTGTCCTGGTCGAGGAGGGCGGCGGCCAGCTGCTCCCACGCCACCCCGGTCGGGCCCACGAACTCGCGGACGAACCCTCGGTTGTTGTAGAGGTCGAGCTGGTCGACCACGGATTCCGCGGCGGTGACGTGGGCGGGCTTCGGGCTCATGATGTGGCTCCTTCGGCGTCTTCGAGGTACTGCATGGCGCGGGCGATGGTCGGGTTGATCGGGGAGGGGGCGGCACGTGCGGGGTTGGGTGGGGCGCGGTGAAGCAGGTCCTCGATCCACCCGTGCCGGTACCCCATGGCCAGCTCGACAGGGTCGGGGGGCTGGTCGGTGACGATCGCCCACCGCACCCGGGCGCGGGCAAGCCGGTCCTTGGCCCCGTAGTCACGGCGGTCGTACTGTGCCCACCGGCGGGCCTCCTCCAGCTCCTCCCATGCCTCCACCACCTGAGCGAGAACGGTCCGGCGTACTTCCTCGTAGGAGGGGTCGGCGTGGCCGATGGTCATCTGGCTGGCGGCCGGGCGGCGGCGGGTCACGACTCGTCCGTGTCGGGCAGCTCGTCCGGGCGGAGGGTGGAGGCGTCCACCATGGACAGGGTCGGCTCACATGCGGAGCGGGACGCGGCGGTGAGGGAGTCGCACACCTGCCGGGCGGCAGCAGCCCCGGCCGGGGAGAGGTCCACGAGGGCGTCGTTGGTGCCGTCGCACCCCTGGGCACGAACCCGGTAGGTGGTGGAGGGGCCCTCCATGTCGGCGAGGCGGGCGCGCAGTTCCTTCACCTCAGCGCGCAAACGGTCCAGCTCGGTGTCCTCCACCGGGTACTCGTTGCCGTCCTCGTCGTGGATACCGGTGACCTCCAGGTCATCGCCGACCTCAAGGCCCGGGGTCCCGTGACGGCCGCCGGTGCACTGGTGACACAGGTTGGGGGCGTCGCCCAGGGCGTGTTCGGTGGCTTCCTCGGGGGTGGCGGCGGTGACAGTGTGGGTGGTGTTCGCCCATGTGATGGCGGTGACGGTGTAAGTCGGCATGGTGTGATCCTTCTGGGAGGGTCAGAACCCGCCGTTGACGGCGAGCCAGATGTTGAAGGCGACAACGGTGGGGGCGAGGATGAACAGGCCAAACGCGGCGATGTGACGATCCACAGCGGGGTCCTTTCAGGCAGCGACGGTCAGACGGGGACGGGCGGACAGGGCGGCCTTCGCCGCGCGAGCCGCAGCGATGAGCCGGTCCAGCTCCACCACCGCGGGCTCCAAACCGGTGCCTGTCTCCTCGAACTCGTCGGCGGCGGACAGGGCCTCGTCCAGCGCGCGGAGGTGCTGGCCGATCTCGTCGGCGTGGTAGCTGGCGGCCTGGATGATGTCCGGGTGGGGGCGGCCGGCCGGGGGGTTGGTGGGCGGCATGGGGGGTTCCTTCCTCGGTACGGTGGGGGGTGGGGTCCACCCGGGGCGTCTCACTCGCCCCGGGCGGGCCCCGTTTCGCGCTCGGGCGTCAGGCGTCAGCGTGGGTGTCCTGCCACCGGGCCAGCCAGGACAGGGCCGGTCCGTTGTGCGCTGCCATGTGCTCGGCCCACACGTCACGGTCCGCCTGCGGGGCTCCGCACAGGGGGCACCGACCCGTGGGGGTGTGGTCCACCGTGGCGGGGTCCACCACCCAATGGCCGCGGTACTCATCGACCAGGCGGCGGCGGTCGAACGCTTCGCGTTCCAGGGTTGTCGCGGTGGGGGTCATCGGCGCGGGCCTTTCGTGGGGGCGGGGGTGAACACGACTGTGGTTCCGTCGTGCCGGGTGACCTCGATCGGGCCCATGCGTTCGGCGGCGGCGAGCACCATGTACGCGGTCTCCATGTCCGGAGTGCTGGTGGCGTTGATGACCTCCGGGGCCGGGGCTTCCATCCGGTTGAGGTCGTCGAACGCGGCCTGCCCGGCGGACCTGTACTCGTGGGGGCGGATCTTGCGGTACTGGCTGGTGAGGTTCCCGGTGGACACCCACCCGTGCGGGATGGCGATGTCGTCGGGAATCCACACGGCGCAGTCGCGGCGGCCCCCGGGGGTGAGGGCGAGCGCGGTTCCGACGGGGAGCTCGTGGCGTTCCCGGAACTGTTCGATGCTGATCGGGTCGTTACTGCTGCTCATCGGTGGTGCTCTCCTGTCGTGCGTGGCGGGCGGTGTACGGGGCCGGCGCGGGGGTTCGCCGCAGGTCCTCCATGAGGCGGCGGCTGCACGGCTTCAGGTTCGTGTTGCGTCTGGTTGCGCGGAAGGTCGCGGCGGCCAGGCGGGGGTCTGGCCTGCTGTGGGCTCCCACCGGCGTGTCAGAGGTCCAGGAGGAATGCCGCGGCGTCCTCGGGGTTGTTGTCCACCCACTGGGCGAGCGCGTCGCACAACGAGTCCGGTAGCCCCTCGGGGCGTTCCGGGTAGGTGAGGTGGTCGTCCAGGGGGCGGGTGGCGTGGTCGTAGTCCACCCACTGGGCGCCGCGGCTGTCCCACACGGCGTTGTACTCGTCGTGACCGGTGCCCTCGGCGAGGAGCTTGCCGTTGCGGTAGTCGGTGATGTTCCAGCTGTCGTTGCTGCCGTTGTAGTGGCCGCTGACGATGGTGTGCCCCTTGGTTTCCCAGTTGGTGAGGAGCTGGACGCGGTGGTTCTCGTAGGAGCGTTCTTCCTTGTAGCAGTCGGCGATGTACTGGCGGGTGAGCTGTTCGGGGGTCATGTGTGTGGTTCTCCTCAGGGGGTGGGGCGGCCCTGGTGTGGGGCCGCCCCTCGGGGGTGTGGGTTACGAGGTGAGGGCGAGATGGCCGGTGGTCACCCGGGTCTGGCCGAGGTCCGCCTGGTCGGCGGCGTCCTTCCCGGCCTTGTATCCGTGCGGGTCGACGGGGGCGCGCTTCGGGATGTTGGTCTTCGGGACGTTGCCGTTGACCAGGTCGATCAGGGCCTTGGACCGGTCCCGCAGCACGAGGGCGGTGGACTGGCCTTCGGTGGGGGTGGTGTCGTCCTCGGCAGCCTGCTCGATCTCCGCGAGACGCTTCCCGACCTGAAGGGCGAACCCGATGAGCCAGGACCGGCGGAAACTCCGGGCGTCCACCGAGTACGGCACCAGGGTGCTTTCGAGGCCGTTGGCCATCTGGAGGAGGAGGGACGTGTACAGGATCTCCACGCGCTCGATGTCGGTCGGGTACCCGTAGACGTCCACGAAGACGCGGCCCTTGAGGAGCTTGCTTCGCAGGGCCTTGCAGCGCACGTTGTTCGCGATGGACATCAGCAGCCTGGCCTTGGCCAGGGCGCGGGGGTTGGTGATCGTGAACGACTTCATGATGGGGGTGTCGGTGGTGCCCTGCTTGGCGGCGAGGAGGGCAGCGTCGATGCTGTAGCGGGCCATGAGCTCGTTGGCCTTCGCGGTGTAGGCGAAGCGTTCGGCGTCGGTGGACGCGGCTTCGGCCTTGGCCAGCAGGGCGCGGACCTTGTTCAGGGTGGTCTCGGGGATGGTGCTCATTAGGGGTTCCTTCTGGTTGGTGGGTGGTGGGGGCCGGGCTTCCCTTCCCGACCCCCTGTTGGGGGTGGGTCAGGCGGCGCGGGCGGCCAACTGGGCGCGCAGTTCCGCGTTCTCCGCCCGCAGCTTCGCGGCCTCGTCGCGGTGGGTGCTGTCGATCTCCCGGCCGATGCCCAGCTCCGTGATCCGGCGGACGTCCGCGACGGCCAGCAGCCCGGACGCGAGGTGCGTTTCCATGTCGGACAGGTCGCTGTCCAGGAGTCCGCAGTCACCACCTCCCACGCAGGAGAAGTCAGCTGCGAGTTCCTGGGCCTGCTTCAGGAGGGTTTCGGAGTGGTCCATCAGGTCGTTGATGCCTTCGAGGGCGAGACCGTGGCTGTGGCTGGGGGTGTGGGTCATGGTGGGTCCGATCCGGGTAGCGGGGTGAGGGTGGGGTGGGTGGTGGGGTGGGTGGTGGGGTGCCCGGGGTGGGCACCCCACCGGGTGGGGGTCAGGCCGGGGGGTTGTCCACGGCGTAGGTGGCGGCGCGCTTGCAGAATTCGCACAGTTCCGCGTCGAACAGGGGGCAGACGTTCGGGTCGGCGTGCATCCGGGCGGCGTACTCCGCGATCTTCTTCTCCCGGGTGGCGGCCTGCTCGGCCTTGTGGTCCTGGACCAGGCGGGCGAGCTGAGGGAGGAGGCCGACAGCGTCATCCCAAGGAATGATCAGGCGGGGATGATCCTCGTCAGGTAGGTCGCCGAACTGCCACACCTCGATCCCGGCGGGGGTGGGGTTGGCATAGAACGTGCCGGTGTACGGCCATGTGCCCTTGTCAAACTGGGCGTGGTCCATCGCGGCGTCGGTGCTGGGGGCGGCCTCAGGGAGGGGGATCACGGCGGCGTTGAAGCCCTGCCGGTGAAGGCCATCCTGCGCCCAGTGGCACGCCTCGTCGGCGGCTTCAGCGTCGATCGCGGCGGCGACGGCGTGGCTGATGTCCTGGAGGGAGTCGGCGGTCTGGGGCATGGTGTGGCCTTTCTGGTAGGGGCGGGGAGTGGGGCCCCGGGGGTCGGGGCCCGGGGGGTGTTAGCGGCGGGCCTGGTGGATGTACCGGAACTCGTCGCCGGGGTAGAGGGTGTGGTCCCACCCGTCCGGGTTGGTGAGGTACATCGCGCCGTCATGCTCGAACGTTTCGGTGACGATGACGGTGGTCTCTCCCGCCCACGGGTTGGCGGTCGAGACGATGTCGCCGGGCTTGATGCCGAAGACATTGGGGGTCTGCTGGGCGGTGGCGGTCATCGTGGGGCCCTTTCTGGTGGTGCGTGGGTGGCGGGGGGAGCGAGTCGTGGTTGGGTCGCGTGCCCCCCGCCTCACTTCGGGGCGTTCCCCGTTGTGTAGCTACACTTTATCAGATGTTCTGTAGCTACACAACATCAGGTTTCAGGGGGAGGCTCCCCCGGCCCGATCTGCCGCATGAACCCCGCCAACTGCGGCAACACCCCCCTCCGATGGGCGTCCTCCAGCACCTCAGCCGCACCCTTCACCGGGGTCGCCACAATCACCGGGTCCCCCAACTCCAACTCGGTCCCGGGCACGTCCACCAGCTCCCCCGTCGACGGGTCCACGGCCTTCCCCTGGTGGCGAAGCTGCTTCAACACAGCCGCAGTGAACGACTCGCGTACCTGCACACGGACCACAACCTCATCCGGCGCCACCTCCGAAACCCACTCGGTGAACGCTTCCTCGTCCACCACACGGGCCGTCACCGGGGCCGCATCGGCCCGCACATGGCCCACCACAACCCGGCTGCCGTCCGCACCCCGAACGTGCACCGCCCGGCGCTCCCCCGGGGCCATGGCGTCGTCGGGGTCCGCAGCCGCTTCGTCTTCGAGCAGTTCCGCCCGGTGAAGGTCGTCGGCCTTCTTGATCTCCTTGCCGACGACCTTCGCCAGGATCAGGAACAGCCGCAGGTCACGCGGCGTCACCAGCACCCCCCGCCTGTGCGGCCTTCTTCGCCTCACCACGGCGACGGTTCAGCTCCGTCATGAGGTTGCGCGCCACCGGCACCGCAATCCACTTCGCCTTGAGGCGTTCGGACAGGTCGGCCTGCATGACGCCGAGCTTGTCCAGGTCCGCGTCAGGAAGGGCGGCGGTGAACTTCTTCGCCCACTCCTCCGGGGTGATCTCCGGGGCCGGAGGGGCGGCCGGGTCCGGCGCGGGGGTGGCGACAGCGGCCGGGGGCTGATCGGCGGGCCGCTCCTCCTCCTGTGCTTCCTGGGTTCCGCCCACCTCGGACATGTCCGCCGGTTCCTCCGCCACGCCCGGCCCCTCGGCTACCTCCGTGGTGGTCCTGTCCTTCACGTGGGGAAGGCTTCCGAGCACCACGGGTTCCGTGTCGCCGTTGCGGTACAGCGACAACCCGAGCTGGTCACCAAGGTTGACCGCGCACCGCTTCAGCGCGCCGGTGAGGGCCGTCTTCATGGCCATGTCGTGGCAGTCGCCGTGGGAAGGCTGGTTCGCGGACTCGCCAGCGGAACCGTCCTCGAAGTGCGCGATCTTGCGGCCATCCGGGGCGTACACGGTCAACCGGACCTGCGCCCGGTAGGAAGCCCACCACCGGAACTTCTTCTTGTCGGTGCCGCTGGGCACGCTGTATTCGCGGATGCACTTCAGTTCGGTGGTGGTCAGCTCCCACCCGCCGAACCCGAAGATGCGAGTGAGGGTACGGCGGACGTCCCACCCTTCCAGGTAGCTGTTGCCCTGGTGGACGCGAACACGGTCCTGTCGGAGTTCGCCGAGCAGGTAGGCAACCTGCCTGTCCGTGAGGTCGATCGTTCCGGCCCGTTGGTTGTGAAGCTGGGCGGCGAGCCCATCCATGACGGGGGTCGGGGCCGGTTCGGGAATGGCAACGGTCAAAGCGTGATCCTGTTCCATGAGCGGGATGGATAGGTGGGTGGTAGGGGGCCGCCCCCGGGCGGGGTGGGGGCGGCCGGGGCCGTCAGGCGGCCAGTGCGCACCGCCGGTTCTCGGCGTGGTGCTCGTCCAGCACGGCGGCCAGTTCGGCGTCCACGTCCGCGAGGGACGGGAGGACCACGAGAAGGCTGTCGAGTTCCCAGCCCTCCCCGCACTCGGGGCACTTGGCCTCGGTGCCGGTGATGTGGCCGGGGAGGTCGATGACCTCGGGAAGGGGGAGGATGACGGTCGGGGCGGGGGCGAGGGCGACGGTCATGGTGGGCCTTTCTGGTGGTGATCATCGGGCTTCCCTTCCCGATGTTCTGTAGCTACAGTTTATCAGACGTACTGTAGCTACACAACATTTGGCATGGCATGATGTGTAGCTACACAACGAACCCAGGAGAGCCCCATGGCCACCGACGAAAACCCCAACCAGCCCCGCCAGTTCCGCGAACACTTCGACGTCTGGGAAGCCTTCGACCCCATCGCCAAACGCGTCACCGGCATAAACACCAAGGGCGCCCGAGCTGCGTACCTCAACCAGCTCATCCGCGACGCCTTCGCCGAACACGGCACTCCCGAGGAGCGCGCCATAGTCGCCCGCGCCGACGCCGAGATGGAGGAGCGGAAGAAGAACCGCGGCCGGAAGCTCGGCGAGTCCAACCGCAAAACCGCGGAGGGGTAGAACGCCGGCCTTCTCACTCGCTGGCATCGCCCGGGTGCTCCTTCGTGGTGTTCTGGCATGGAGGGCACAGGTCCGGCTTCCGTTCCTGGGTGCGCCGGTCTGCTTGCCACCCGTCGTCCCGCCCGGCGGCGCGCGCCGTGGATGCGTAGGCGGGAGGGGCGGGCGGGAGGTGCGCGGTCCCGCATCGGAAGCAGGTGAGCACGTACACCGCCTGCCCCTGGTACACGACCCGGCGGACGGTCATGGGGACCTGAGTATGAGGACCACGACCACGGCCAGGAGCACGACCACCACCCCGGTCACGAATGCTTCGGGCGGCACGGCGGCACCTCCTCCAAGCTGATCTCGAGGATTCGCGCGGCCGTGCTCGGCCGTACCTGGCGCGTCGGCGCGTCCCTCGTGGTGCGGCCCTTCACGAGGGCCTGCACCGTGTGGCGGGACACCTGGGCCCGGAGCGCGATACTGCGGGTCCCCCACTTCGCGTCGAGGAGACGACGGGCGTGCTCGCGTGCCGGCCGGGCGTCCACCATGCCCTCGGCCGGTGGGGTGTCGAGTCCGAGAACGGCCATGAGGTCGGGGTGGTCGGCTGCCGGGCGCCGGTTCCGGCGGGTCACTGGGGGCCCTTGACCATGTCGGCGTAGATGGCGGGGGCCAACCCGGACAGGCGACGAAGCAGCTCCTGCGCGAGTTCGCGGATCTCCGCGTCCGCGCCGGGGGCGTTGCGCTTGGCGATCATCTCCCGCCACGCCCTGTGGTTACCGGTCACCACGATGGCCGTGGCCGTGCCACCGGGCAGGACCGCGCGCGCCGCCTCCCTAGCCTGCTTACGGCCGTAACCCCGCTCCGTGAAGAGGTCGACGAGCTTCCGGTAGGCGTCGCGGGAGAAAGCCGTGACGTCCTCCAGGATCTCCCACGCCGCCCGATCGCCGCGGGCCGCCGGTGGGGTGATCAGTTCGGCGTGGGAGAAGTCCACGAACCGTTGGGACACCTGCGAGTAGGACAGGAGCCGGTGGCGGATGAGTTCGTGGGTGAGCGACCGGGACACGCCCGTGATGTAGAACGTGGCCGTGGCGTGCTCCAACACCGAAAGGTGGCCCTGGCGGATGATGTTGGCGAGGTAGTCGCTGGTGTGCGCAGTCGCGGGGTTGGGCCGCTCCCACGACAGGTAGCAGGAACGGCCCGCGAACTCGGCCAGGTGCTCGGCGTCAAACGGGGTCCGGCGTTCGAGCTGGGGGGTGGTGTGGACCTGGGTGGACGCGATGAGGAGGACTTCGAGCGTGGCAGGGTGCGGGGTGGGGTGGGGCATCGTGGGGTTCTCCTGGGTTCAGGTGGGGTTGGCGAGGGTGAGAAGGGTGTCGGCGTGGCACGGGCCCGGCGGACACCAGCACATGAGGTCCCGGCCGCCGAGCTCGGCCCGGAGGACGGCCAGGTCCTCGGCACCGAACTCGTACAAGCCCATGGGACCGATGTGCAGGGCGTACAGGTCAGCGGCAGCACGACGGGCATCCACCACCGTGTGGTGCACACCGGGCTCCCCCGACACGCGCACCGACCGTTCCCGGGCAGGGCCGCGGCCGGTGTCCACGACGATCCACACGTCCCCGACCGGGCGGACCACGAACGGGTTGCCCCACCGGGTGGGCCGCCCGACGTACCGGGTACCGGCCGGGGCTTTCCACCCGCGGGTGCGGGAGCGCTGGACTCGGGCGGGGGCGGTCACGGGGTGGCCCCAGCCGGGGTCCAGTTGTCGTCTTGGTCCTGGTGGTAGACGCCGGGGGTGGTGGTTCCGGCGGACAGGATGACCTGTAGGGCGGTACCTGTTTCGTGGTGGAGTTCCCGGGCCCGGTCCCGCGCAGCAGCGTCCTCCCACACGTCGACGTCCCAGCCGAGGAGGTCGGCCACGTCCACCGGTACGTCGCTGTTCCCGTAGGGGCGCTTCGCATCCGGGTCGTGGTCGTCCTTGGCCTGGAGGAGGGTGACGTGCTCGGCCGTGAGGGTGAACGTCGCCACCGGCGGCTTGGAGGCAGGGGGCAGCAGCATGGACCGGATGTACGTACCGGCGCGCTTCCCGTACAGGCGGGAGGTGTCCGCCCACTCGGCGATCTGCTCGCGCATGTCGGTCGCAGTCTGAGCCCCGTAGTCGTGGGCGCGCTGGGTGAGCTGGTCGAACATGTCCAGGAGGTGGAAGCGGTCGCGCTGCTCCTGGGTGAGCGGTCCGTCAGAGACAAGGTCGGCGGCGACCCGGGCGCGGATGTCAGCGAGGATGCGGGCGGCGTCCTGTTGGGGTTCGAGGGCGGTCACTGGGCGACCGCCTCAGGGACCAGTCCAGCCGCCGCGGCCTCCGCTAGGACCCGGGCGTTGTCGGCGGCCTGCGCGGCGGACACGATCACCTGGACACGGCCGGTCTGGCGCCGGAACTGCTGCCCCTCCTCGTTGGAGGCACGGCCCTGTTCGCGGCCCACGGCGGCCACGACCAGGTGCACGAGTTCCCCGCCCCGCCCGAACCCGGTGACGGTGGCGTTGATGAGGCCGGGGCTGGTGGTGTGGGAGCGGGCGGACACCACGACGGTGTCGCCTACGTGGATGGGGCGGCCGAACGCGTCGGTGGGGGTGGGGTGGGTCATCGGTGGGGTCCTGTTCTCTGGGTGGGGTTAGCGCGATGCGGCGAGGGCGGTACGGGCCTCGTAGCTGATGACCACAGCCCCGTCCTCCTGACCGGTCACCTGGAGGGCGTCGTCGGACAGCGGGTCGTCGGCGTGTATGCCGTGCTCGCGCCGGTACTGGGTGGCGGCGGCGTCGAACGCCCGGCAGAAGTCCCCGATCTGGGAGTTGCCGGCCGGGTTCGCGGGCACCTCCCATTCGTGGCGGGTGGTGGTGACGGTGCGGTGGGTGTGGGTGGCCAAGGGGTTCCGTTCGGTCAGGCGGCGCGGGGGCCGGGAGCGGGGATGGACTCGATCAGGGGACCGTCCGGGTCCGCGGTGAACAGGGGGGCGGGGCCGGTCTCCCACCGGGAGCGCGCCGCGCGGATGGTGCGCTCGGTACCGGTGCGCCGGTCGGTGTACGTCACGTCTTCCTCGCGGGTGGTGCGGGTGCACAGCCGCCCGTGGCGGGCCCCGGCCGGGTAGGTGTCGAAGTGGATGCCGCGTTCGAGGAGGAGGGCGCGGGCGGTGGCGGTGCTGACCTGGTGAAGTTCCCGGTGGGAGAACTCGGCGCGGGCCGCCATGGAGATGGCGTTGCGGATCGCGTCGCGTTGCCGCCACACGAAGTAGTTCGCGACCTCGGTTGGGGTGGGGAGGGTGAACACGCGGGCGTCGAATGTGGCGGTCGCGCCGTCGTAGTGGTGCCCGTACTCGGCGTTGAACGCCATGGTGGCCACGGACGCGGAGACCGACGCGATCTTCTGGACGACCCCGCCGAACCACTGCTGGGTACCCGCGGACCCGAAGTCCGTGATCAGGACGCTGATCTCGTCGGACTGGGTGTAGGCGAACACCGCCCCGGAGATGTCCGCGCACAGGGCGGCGGCGGTGGCGTCCATGGCGGCCATGACCGCGCCGTCGAACGGCCGGTCGGCGTGGCGGAGGAAGCTGTGGAACGCCCGCCCGTCGACGCGGAGGATCGTGTAGGTGCGGGCGGGGAGGGTGTGGCGGGTGGCCTGCTCGTACTGCTTCATGCGGTCGGCGAGGCTGAGGGAGTCCATCGGGGTCCTGTTCGGGTCAGGCCGCGTAGGCGGAGGGTGCCGGGGGCGGGGTGAGGGAGTCGAGAAGCTGGCGGCGCCACCGGGTGGCGAACCTGGGGCAGTTCCCGCAGTGCTCGTGAGCGTCGAAGCACTCGGCCATGGCGGGGCGTTTGCGGGCGTTCAGGGACCAGGCGAGGGAGTCCGCCGAGGCGAGCAGATGTCCGACCTTGCGGAGGCCGAGGGTCTTGAACCCGAACCCGTGCAGGCGGAGGCCGGCGGCGGCCAGTTCCTCGACCAGGCGGTGCACGGGCGCGGTGGACTGGCGGCGGCACACACTGCCCAGGCCGACGACAGGCTCGGCGGTGAGGTCGATCCCGGCGGCCTCATACAGGTCGGCGTGGCGCCGGTAGTCGTCCGGCTCCCACCCCTGCAACACGGGAGCCCACGGCAGGTCGGGGGCGATATGCCGCAGTTCCAGGAGGTTCGCGGTGGTACGCGCCTGGTGGTCGGCCACGGTCAGACCGGTCTTGGAGAGCATCACCGGTTCGCACATCCAGTCCTGCGGGGCGGCGAACTCCAGGCGGCCGATCTCGTCCACGTACCGGCGGACGTCGTGGGCGTAGGTGTCCGGGCTGGTCACCCACCGGCCGTACATGCTGATCTCGGTGAACCCGCCACTGTCGAGAGCCCACGGGGTGTTCGCGGGAAACAGGGTGCGACGGTCCTGGAGGCGGCGGTGGGACACGAACAGGGGGACCTGGTCGGCCTCGAACCACTGGTGGTTGAGGTGGCTGAGCCAGTCGGGTTGGTGGGTTCCGAGGTAGAAGCGCACCGGGGACTCCTCTCCGTGTGTGCTGGTCGGCGGGGGTGGGGTCGGGTGGGGTGTCCGCACCGGGCGGTGGGGCGGCCCCAACGGGTTACAGGGCGGCGGGCACGGGCGCGGGTGGGGCACACGCCCGGCATCCGGCCTGACGGCAGTACTCGCCGCCGTGGTCGCAGCAGCACGGCGCGCACACGCACACCGGGCGTCGGGGGGGCTTCGTGTGGGCCGGGGAGACACCGCTCGCCCGCCGCCACCTGCTCTTGTACCGGCGTTCCGCGTCCTTGCACGGATCGCACAGGGGGGTGTGGTGACGGCGGTGGCGGCGAGCCCCGGGGTAGGTGCCGCACCCGGTGGCCTCATCCACGGTCGGGTCCGCTCGCGCAGTCGGCGCAGCACCGGCCTTCGCACGCGTGCTGGTCGAGCCGGGTCCCGGTGTCGGCGTGCAGCCGGTAGAGGTCCAGCAGTTCGTCAAGGGCCGTCCAGTGGACGGTGCTCTTGGGGTGCTCGTCGCGCTCGGCTTTGAGCCACGCAGCGATCTTGTCTCCCCGGTCGGGCAGCGCGGCGTTGAGCCGGTCGATCTCGTCCAGCAGAGCGGGCACGGTGAGCACGGCGGACGGGTGCGCAGTGCGGGTCCCGTCCGGATTGGTGGTGACCGTGGCGCGGGCTACCTCGACAGGGGTCGTCGCCTTGGCGACAGCGGCGGTGATCTCTTGTTCGCGACGTAGGTGGGGGAACTCGTCAGCGAGGAGGTCGAGGAGTAGTCCCATGGTGGGTGTCCTTCCTGGGGGGTGGGGCCTGCCGTGGCCGGGCAGGTGGTCACGGCCACGGCAGGCGGTACGGGGGTTACTCCTCGATGCCGTCGCGGTCGGGGCGCGTGTCTTCGTAGGCCGTCAGCCGCTGCCGGTTTCCCGGTTTCCGCGCCCACGCGTAGACGGAGTCGCGGTAGTGCTCCCGCAAGGCGTTGAGTCGGTCGAGAGGTCCGTGACTGATCGCGGCCGTCAGCTCCTCGCTCTCGAACCGGGGCGGGTACTCGACGGCGATGACGCCGAACCCCTCGTTCAGGCAGTCGCCGTCGAACGCGACGAGTTCCAGCCAGTCGCGGGGGGAGAGTTCGTGGTCGGCCGGGTTGAACGGGGGTGCCCACCCGGAGTTGGTGAGCATCACGGCGAGGTCGTCGGTGACCAGCATCGGGAGTTCGTTGGTCTGGTGGAATCGGCCAGTGAGGCGGACGAGGAGGTCACCCACGAACTGGTGGTCAACGCCGCCGCTCTGCATGGACGCCCGGCCGTTGTTGTCGACCAGGATCAGTAGCGCGTACTCGCCGGGGGTGACGACCGTGACGCCAAGCTCGGGTGTTTGCGGCATGGTGGTTCTCCTGTTCAGGGGTGGGGGTTAGGCGGCGTTGAGGTGGTCGCGTTCCCACCGCCACCAGGTGGAGTGGCCGAAGTGCCACCCTTGGCCGTCCAGCTCGCGGCACCGGTAGACCGACATGCGGTCGTTCGGGAACCCGGTTCGGGCGGCGCGTTTGGCGTGGCGGCGGCAGGAGAACGCGAGCTTCCCGCAGGCCAGGCAGTGGGTGAACGCTGTTCGGGTGACCCGGCCGGACCGTGAATGGCGCGGCCGGGTGTGTGTGCGGGCGGGCACGGGTTACACCCGCAGGAACCGGAGCAGGCCCAGCCGCTCCAGCTCGGACGTGGACACGTGGGTGTCCCGGATCTTCTCCAGGAGGGCGAGGAGCCGTTCGGCGTCGGCGGCGGCGTCTCGCAGTCGGCGCACGTCCGTGGACTCGTCCGGTGCGGGCTTGCGGGCCTTCCACGGGAGCGCGTTGGCGACCTGGGTCACCTGCCGGTAGGCGTCGGGGTAGTTGTGTTCCCGCAGGTTCTTCGCCGCGCGGGTGAGGACCTTCGCTAACTCCGGGGCGTCGGCGTCGAGTTCAGCGATGATGTCCCGGTAGGACTGGGTCTCTTCCTTCTGGAGGCGTTCGGCCTTGGTGCGGAGGGCGGCGGTGTTCGCGCGGATGGTGGCGATGATCTGGTCAACGGGGTACTGGGACACGGTTTCTCCAGGGAGCGGGGGTGGGGGCGGCCCGAACCCGGGGTGTCCGGGCCGCTGAAGGGGGTCAGATGTGGCAGTCCACGACGATCAGGTACGTGTCGCCGTCGAGGCTGTCGATGTAGGCGTTCGCGCGCTCGTAGTAGGCGTCGCGGTCCGACTGGTCGTCGGAGGACATCCCGAACCAGCCCATGTCGCCGGGGGCGATCCACTCGCCGTCGAGAGTGAGGAGGGCGTAGCCGACGTTCGCGCGCGCCCGGTGACGGTCGATGTACACGGCCCGGTCCACCGCGTACTCATCGACCGGGCAGCCCATCCGCAGGTCGAACTCGGTGCCTTCCAGCGCGGACCAGAGCGGCTGTTCCCGGTAGTCGGTGCGGGCCTGGTCGATCGGGTAGGTGTCGGAGACCTTCCCGTAGAAGTGCGACCACCCGAACGACCCGGGGTGCTTGTCCGCGATGCGGTGGAAGGCGTCCCATTCGGTGGCGGCCTGGGAGCTGACTCGGGTTCGGGACTCGTCCAGGTCGAGGAGCTTCTTCGGGCCGCCGTTGACCGTGCCGGTGAGCATGTCCCGGGGGGTGTTCCACGCCGGGGTGGCGGTGAGAAGGTCGGGGTGCCCGGGGCTGTTGGTGGCCCACTTCCCGGCGTACCGGCCGCCGATGATCCACCAGTCCCACTTCGAGTTGGGGTTGTAGGTGACCACGGTGTAGTAGCGGACCTTGTCGCCGGTGGTGTCCTCGTGAACCTCCATGTCCTCGTAGTCGGACAGGACCTCGGGGACGTTCTTCTCGTCCAGCCCGGCGGGCTTGTCCTCGGGGCACTCCTTGTAGAAGCCGAGGGCGCGGGAGTACGTCTTCTCCCAGTCCTCGAAGTAGTCGCGGTATGGGGCGACTTCCTTGTTCTCGTCGAACGGGGCGAGCGCGGTGTCAAGGTCGTCGGGGTGCTTGACGGCGGCGATGAGGGCGAAGTGGGTCATGGGGGTCTCCAGGGAGCGGGGTGGAGGGGGTGGGGCGGCCGTGGGGTCGGCCGCCCCGGCGGGGTGGGGTGGGTTAGACGGGCACGTAGCGGGTGGCGGTGTACTGCTCGGTGGGGTGGGGTGGGGTGGGGTGGGGCCGACCTGCGAGCGGGTGCGGGTCGGCCCCGGGGGGTGGGGCGGGCTGCACTGGGGTGCGTGCCAGCCCCGGGCGGGGCGGGAGAGACGAAGCCGATTGGTCCCGCCCCGAGTTGTCAGAACGGGGGCTCTCCGTTGGCGGGGCCACCACCGAACCCGCCTCCCTGCTGGCCACCACCCCACGGGTCGTCCGCCTGGGTGCGCTGGCCCGTCTGGCGGCCGCCGTTCCTGCCGTAACCGCCGCCCTGCTGTCCGCCCTGCTGGTTGCCGTCACGGCGCGGGGGCCGGATCGTCGGCGCGACCGTGTCGATCAGAAGCTCCGGCGCGGACCGCTTCTCGCCCTCCTTGGTCTCCCACTCAGAGGTCTTGAGACGCCCAGCTACGTACACCTCCTGCCCCTTGGACAGGTTCGCCTCAGCGATGGCCTCGGCGCGGTCACCGAACATGACGCCGTTCAGGAAGACCTTGTCGGCGTCCTCCCACTCGTTGGTGTCCTTGTTGAGGCGGCGGGAGTTCGCGGCGAGCCGGACCTTGAGGATGGGGGTGCCGGAGTTCGCGAAAGTGAGTTCGGGAGCGTCGATGAGACGGAACGCACCGTTGATAGCGGGGAGGGTCATGCGGGGTATCTCGTTTCCTTAGGGCCGGACAGCATCCGGAAGTGCCTTTTCGCAGGTCAAACCCGCTACCCCGGAAGGTTTCCCTCCCTGTTGGGGTACCCCCATCATACCGCAAATTAGCGCTAATTAGCGCTCCCAGGGCGAAAAAATTAGCGCCAGTTAGCGCAGACCAGACACCTTTAAGACGTAGATTCACACCCCGATAACCCCCCGCTCCTCCTCCCCCGGCAGCGGCCCACTCACCGCCGCCCAGCCCCCGTCATGCCCCAACCGCACCCACACCCGCCCCGCGTACAACACCGGCACATCCGCCGGGTCCGCCCACTGCCCAAGCCGAAAACCCCTCCGCGCCGCCTCCTCCGGGTGCGACTCGATCCACCCATGGCAACCCGTCGTCGCGGACCCGTGCACCAACACCAGGTTCGCCGGACCGTTCGACTCCGCCCGCCTCGTACCGCCCATCCCCCGCGCCCGCCGATGCTGCAACGAGTGGTCGCCCTCCCACACCGTGCCGCCGCACAGAGCGCACGCACCCCCGTCCCGCTCCCACACGATCCGCCTCGTCGCCGCGGTCGGCCCCGTCGCCCTGCGCTTACTCACGCCGCTACCTCCACCTTGGTCCGGAGTTCCCTCCGGTACGTCCTCGCCGCCGCCACAACCAGCGGAGACATGTCCTTGTGCACCTCGAACGCGGTCTTGCAATCCCGTTTCTCGTCGGTGTCCATCAGCCCCACCAACCGGGCCAGCTCTGCCGCCAACTCGGCTTCCGGCAGGTCCAACCACTCGTCGTCCCACCCCGCCGGAGGAGGCCAACCCTCGGCCTTCGCCAACTGCACCATCGCCGCCGAAGGGTTCTCCGGGGCTGCGCGGGACAGCTCCTGGTACGCCTGGGCAATCGCGTGATGCGTCGTGGACGTGATCATCGCCCGGCCCCCGCGCCGAACCAGGTACATGACTTCCACAGACAGGCCCGACCGTTCAGCAATGGCCCTCTGAGACCACCCCAGTGCGATCAACGCCCGCACCCTGCGCTGGGCACCGAAAATTGGGCGCTTCGACACCGATTGGCTGAGAGGAGGCGGGCCAGATAGGGCAAGCAGCGCCGCCGCGGTCTTGGTGCGCACCCGCCCAACATCCCCGTTGATGAGCTTGTACAGACCAGACGGTGACGTGCCGGCGGCGTCTGCGATCTGCGCTACCGACCATCCGCCCTTGCGCAGGTGGGTGATGTGGTCGAGCACCTGGGGCAAGTCCCCGTAGGGGTTCCACTGTCCGTATGCCTTCTGCCGGGACACCTTCTGGCCGTAAGCGCGGCGAACCGGTTCACATAGGTCGCACCGGCACCGGTAGTGCATGTGCCCTCGGAGGGTGCCGTGCGGGATCGTGTCGGCGGTCACGCGGCGGCTCCCAGCTCCGCGGCGAACTCCACCAGCAGCGCGGACCGGTGCTCGGCCGGGAGCCCGTCGAGGACCTGCCGGACGGCAGCGGCGTCCCCGGCGGCGAGCGCGTCCCGCAGCACGGGCCCAGAGCAGCGGGCGGTCTCCTCGACCAGGCGGCCCTGGCCGATCATGCGGGCGGCGGCCTGGTCCTGGGCCATGTGCCGGGCCGCCTCCTTGCGGGCGGGGTCCTGGGTGGGGGCGCCGGTGAGGGTGCGGCCCTCCCACAGCTCCGTGTACGCGGCGGCCACCTGCGGTTTGGTCAACCGCACCTGGGCGCGGTCGCGGGCGGCGGCGACGTGGGTGCGCTGCTCGTGGGTGAGGCCGCCGGCGACCCGGTTCCATACCTGGTCGGGGTTGGCGAGGGCGGTTTCGAGGCAGGGCCGTTGGACGGGGCAGCGTCGGCAGATGGTGAGGGCCTTGTTGCGGGTGTTCTGTGCGCGGGTGCCGGGGGCGGGGACGGTGAACAGGGCACCGGCTTTGCCTCGGCACGCGGCCTGTGAGGTCCAGGGGGCCACTGGGGGCTCCTTTCGGGATGGTGAGGTGAGGGGCTGGAGGAACAGGCGTTCGAGGATCAGCGGCGCTCTGGCGGCTTCCCACGGGCCTGTACGGCCTCCCGCAGGACCACCCCTGTCAACGGGGCAGGGTCGCCCTCCCCGCGCGGCGGTTCCGCCGGAGGACGCCACCGGCCCCGCGGACCCTCGTCCCCCCACCGTCCCCGGGACGCCTCCTGGCACTGGCGGCGCACCTGAGCGAGCGCGTCACGCACCGGCGCCGGGGTGTACTTCGGCGCGGTCCTCGCATCCACAACCCGCCCCCCATCGGCGGCCCGCAGCTCGGCCGCCCGGCGGCGTGCCACATCGTCCCCCGCCGTCAACGCCAACCGGTTCGGGTTCATCGGCGGCCGGGACGCGGCCCGGTTCGCCCTGTACAGCTGGGCCCGGTACCCGGCCTCGTCGTCCGGGTTGGCCGGGGCCGGAGCCACGTACCCGGTGCGACGCCGCCGCCGATCGCGGTTGACCTGCTCGATGATGTTCTTCGGCGCGATGAACTCGTGGGTCTTGCCGAGGACCTTCAACGCGCCCTGGGCTTCGATGAGGTCGACGTCTTCCAGGAGCACCGCCCACGTGTCGGGGGTGCGCTCGTTGAACCGTTGGGCGGGGCAGATGCTCGACACGAGTTCGGCAACGGCGATGGCCTCTTCGGCGTTCACTGGGGTTCCTGTTCTGTGAGGCGCTGGCGGGCGCGGTCGAACACGGTGGTGCCGTCCGCGGAGGGCAGGGCGGCGTTGTGGGGGCGGCGGGCGGGTGCGGCGGCCTTGCGGCGCTCCTCGGTGGCGCGGTCCCGCAACTCGAAGAACTTCTCCCGGAGCTTGGGCATCGAGCGGACGTTGGTCCGCCAGAACGCGTCCTTCTGGACCCAGTCGATCGCGCGGATGATCTGCTCTTCGGTGACCCCGTCGCGGTCGATGAGCAGCCGGGCCGAGGTGCGCCATCCCTTGGTGATGTTGACCCGGTGAGCGGGTTTCCCGCCCTCGATGACGCGCTGGCGGAGGTGGGTGCAGACGCGTTCGACGTCGTCGCGAACCGGTTCGGGCTCCTGGTCCTCGTCGGGTTCGCCGTCGTCGTCCTGGTCCTCGTCGGGATCGGGCGCGTCCTCCTGAGGATCGGCGTCCTCGCCCTCGGGGTCCTCGCACACCCCGGGCGTGTCCTCGTCCGGCTCATCCTCGTCACCGGTCCCGGGTCCGAGATTCGTCTCGGACGAAGAAGACGAAGTCTTCTTGAAAGAACCTTCTGGAGTACCAACCTCAACCCCTACCGCTACCGCAACCACAACCGGGGGTTCCGCGATGGGTTCGCCGGAGGGTTCCGGGGAGGGGTTCACAGACCCTCCCTCGGAGGGTTCTCCGGAGGGTTCCGGGAACCCTTCCCGGAAGGGTTCGACGAAGGGTTCCCCGACCCCTTCGACGGAGGGTTCACCCAGCCCTTTTGGGGCCTCCCCGCCCGCCTCCCCCAGCGCCGGCAGGGACGCGATGACCTCGGCCGCGCGCGCCTGCGTCTCGGCCGCCATCTTCCCCGTCAACGCCCCCCACGGGATGCGCTCCAGCTCCGTGCGGAGCACGCCCTTGAGCCGGTCGGACAGGGTCGCCTCGATGTCGTCGAAAGACCCCTTGATGACGTTGGGCTGCTTCCACAGCTCGTCCACGCGGATGTAGGAGCGCACCAACAGCTCCTCGGTGTCCCAGTCCGCGTACACGTACCGGCGGGCCTCCAGCTCGTTGACGACCGCGGTGACCGACTCGGGGGTGGAGTCGGCGGCGAAGCGGGCCCATCGGCGGGGCTGGAGGGCGATGATCCCGGCGGCGTTGAGGTTGCCCTGGGACATGAGCATGAGGAAGCCGCGTTGCAGCTGCTCGGGGAGGGCGATGAAGTCCTTGTCGGACCAGATCCTGGTGTAGATCTTGGCGTAGCCGGTGCGGGCCATGGTGTTCCTTGTGGTGCGCGGGTGGGCTGGGGTGGGGTGGCGCACCCCAGCGGTTGGGGCGGGGTGGGGTGGCCCCGGGGCGGGTGGGTTGCCCCGGGGCCGGGGCGGGTTACTCGTCGGCGGCGCAGCCGGGGCACGAGTCCGTGAGGAAGTACTCGTGCGGGCAGCGGGTGTTCTCCGCTAGCTCCCGGCCGGGTCCGCAGATGTAGAAGGTGGGGTAGGAGCGGACGTCCGCGACGGTCGGCACTGCGGGGGCCGGGTACGGGAACGGGTCGCGGCCCCAGTCGAAGACGAGGACGGACGCGCGCCCGGCGGCCTTGTGGTCGGCGGGGAGTAGCGCCCGGCCGCGCGGGGTCAGGTACACCCCGGCCGGGGTGCGGCGGGCCAGCCCGGCGGCGATCAGCGCCTCGGAGCCGCTGCGGTACACGCTGCCGTCGTCGTCCGCGTTCAGGAGAAGGGCGCGGTGGGTGGGGCGGCCCGGGTAGTCGGGGTGGTCCGCCCAGATCGCTGCGATCTCGTGGGCCTGCTCGCACTGCTCGGCGGGGGTGGTCTCCTCGTAGGCGGTGTGCCCGCACCCGGTGCACTCGTCGGGTCCGGCGTGCATGGCGGCGATGGAGAGTAGGGCGGCCGTCACGGGGGCGGGGAGGGGGTTGGTGCCCTCGTCTAGGCGGGCGGTGATGAACTGGGTGTAGCGGGACATGGGAGGGCCTTTCGGGGTTGTAGGTTGGGGGGTGGCGGGACCGGTCTCACTGGAGTTGAGACCGGCCCCGCCGTCGTCATTTCCGGGTCAGGCGGTTCGGTCCAGCGCGGCGGCCTTCATGCGGGCCACCGTCTGTCCGAGGCGGGTGATGCGGTAGGTGCGCGGGCCGCCACCGGCCGCCGGGTGCTCGGCCTGCTTCACGAGCTCCTTGCCAGCCATGGACGCCAGGGACGCGGGGTGCCCGGCGGTGAGGTACCCGTCCTCATCAGCCGACTGGAGGACGGACAGTCCGGCGGTGCCGAGGTGAGCGGCGATCTTGCGGGCCTTGTCGAGGTCCACGCCGTGGTGGCGGTCGATGGCGTCCTCGATGCGGGTCGCGCGCTCACGGCGCGGCAACGGGGCCGGGGGCTCCTCGCCAGCCTCCGCCTGGTTGTCCGCGTGCAGGTCCTCGCAGTCGGAGCACTCGCATTCGTCGGTGGGCACCTCCCACACCGGGCACAGGTAGATGCCCCGCGCGATGCGCTCCGCCTCGGCGGCCAGCAGCTCGCGGCAGCCCTCGCAGTCCACGTGACCGGTCCCGGCCGTGTCCGGGCCGGGCTCCCCGCACAGGGTGCCGCCCAGGTTCCGCATGTGCATCGGCTCCGGCTCCGCGTCCTTGCGGGCTTCCTCTGCCGTGTCCTCCGCACGGATGCGCTCCGCTTCCTCGCGGCCGTCGTCGGTGAGGGTCAGCGCGTAGGAGGTGCCGAACGCGACGGTGCTGTACGCGACCAGGCCGCGACGGGCCAGAGCTGCGGTGGTGGGTGCCTTCTTGGTGGCGACGCGCGAGGTGCCTTCCTCCTGTGCGTCAAGCAGTCGCACGAGCGCGGCCTTCATGGTTTCCGAGAGCTTCACGGGGGTGTCCCTTCGGGTGGTGGCGGGGCGATGCACCCTGCCGATGACTCGACACTAGGTTACGAAAGCTGCTTTCGCAAGTCGCTTTCGAAAGCTGATTTCGTAAGCTACTATCGGACCTGTGGGACACTCCCCTCATGCGAAAGGACACCAACCCCGTGGAAGACCTCCGCGAAGCCGTACAACGCCGCCAGGAACACGACAAAGGCGCAGCCGAAGCCCGCAACGACATAGACCGCCTGATCCTCGAACTCCTCAAACAGGACCCCCAAAGGGACCGCGAGGAACTGGCAAAAATCGCCGACGTCAGCGTGCCCAAGGTCCGCGAGATCGCCCGCCTCGGCGGCATCCCGCCCCTGAAGCGCGGAGGCACCGGCCGGCGCATCACCAAGGGATGACCTCACGCCGCGGCCTCCAACCCAGACGAACCCACCCGCACCCCACCCCGCACGAACCGGCGCACCGTGTCCTCCGACACCCCGCACCGGACCGCAACCACACACAACGGGGCGCCCGTCGCCAACACCATCCGCATGTCCTCCACCACCAACTCCTCCCGAGTCGGCCACTCCCCCAACCGACCCGCGGACCGGAACCGGGCATGGCACCACGCACGCAAACCACGCCCGGTCAACCGACCCACCGCACCGCAGCACGCACACTCGCCCCACCGCACAGACCGGGGTTTCACACCCCACCCCCCGGGGCGGACACCCCACCAGCCGGGTTGCCCGGGGTGGGGTCGGGTTCCCGGTACCGCAGGCACCCGCACACGGGACGCCGGCACCGCTCCAACACCCCGCCCTCCAGGTGCTCGATGACGTCGTGACCGCACCGGCACCGCCACGCGTCCGGCATGACCACGAGGACGAGCTGCCCGCCGGGGACCTTCGGGGCAGGCCTCATGTCCGGGCCCGCGACGAACTGGTAGGAGTCGTCGGTGAACACCCCGGCGTCGACCAACCCGTCCAAAGCGGCCTTCGCCATGGGGTGGTAGTTCGCCGGGTCCCACACCGCGTAGTTCTTCGGCGGGTGCACGTACCCCATGACCCACGCCCCGGGCAGAGCGGGAACACCAGCACTCCGAGCCGTGTCGGCCGCGGCGTCCCGGATCTCCTTGGTCTGCCCGGCCCGCTTCGCGAAGTGGAGGCGGTGGTTGGCGTTCATCATCGGCAGCCCGACCGGGAGCGCCAGCGTGTACACGGTCACCGGCCACCCCGCTCCCGGGCGCACGCCGGGTACAGGTCACCGACGTGACACACCGCGTGGTCGTGCTCGGACACCTCACGCCACCCCGCGGACTCGCCGTCGTCCAGGCGCAGGCTGTACGACTCGTCCTCGTACCGGGTGACCGGCGTACACACCTGCGCCGCGCTCCCGCCGTTCGGCTGAGTGACCGTCGTGCACTGCTGCTCCACCCACGTGTACGGGGCGGTGTAGTCCCGACCCACGACCTCACCCGACTCCGGGGCGCACCCGGCGACGGCGGCCACGACCAGGACGGCCCCGGCCGCCGTCTTCCGAGCGCGCATCAGAACTCCCCCTCGGCGACCTGCAACGTGACCAGGCCCATGGACCGCCACATGTCCACGACCTGGCGGCGGTCGTCCAGCACAGCGGTGATGTCGTAGTGGTCGCGGACATGGGCGTCGAACAGCTCGGCCTTCACCACGGAGTCCTTGCGGTGGTCGCCTTCGGCGCGCATGAACGGCCCGACGAACGGGGACCGCAGGTGTTCACTCAGCCACGCCACCGTCGCGTCACGGCACACCTCGGACCGGCCCGACATCACCACCAGGACGTGCCCGTCGGTGTGCAGGGCGACCGCCACGTCGATCACCGAACGGTTCGGAGCGTCCTCCCCCACCCGACCCCAGTCGTAGGGGCCCCGGTCGCCCATCAACGCCACCGTGCCGTCCACATCCACCAGCACCGCGCGGGGCGTACCCGGTGCCGGCCGGTACGGGGCAGCCACCACGGGCAGGTCTCCGAGGGTGGGCGCCGGGAGCGGCAGGGTGCGGCCCTTGAGGAACCGCTGGTGCATCCCCCGGATGACGTCCTCCCCCACCGGTTCGGGGCGGGCGGCGTCGCGGCGGATGCACTCCTCCACGTCGACGTCGGTCAGGTCCCACACCTCGAACTCGGCCCCGGCCCGGCGTGCCACCTCGGCGAGGCCCCGCAGGGCGCGGGCGCGCAGGTGGGTGTTGTCCACGACCACGTCCACCCCGGACCGGAGCAGGGACAGGGCCGCGCTGTCGCGCACCATTCCGGCGCGGTGCTCGGCGGCCTTCACGTACCCGCCGGTGAGCATCTGGCGGAGGTCGTCTCCGTTCACGCGGGCGCGCGAGGTGGGGTCCTCAGCGACCCATGCGCGCGCCAGGGTGGACTTTCCGGACCCGGGCAGGCCCCGGGTGGCGTACAGGGTGCTCACGCCGCGACCTCCGCAACCGTGGTGGTCGTGGGGCGGTTGTCGGCGGACGGGCGCAGCGTCTTCCAGATCGCGGGGCGCGGGTCCTTGTCGTCGAGGATCATGAACAGCCACGGCCGGAACTTCGACTTCGCCGCCCGCTGGGCGTAGTCGCGGCGCTCCCACCCCTCAGGGAGAGAGATGGTGATGTGGGTGTGCTCGGCCCACGCCCCCGCGAGGACCTTCGCGTAGTCCCGAAGGAGACCGTCCACGGTGGCCTTCACCCACGGGTGGAACTCGTCCGGGAGCCCGTCGCAGATGTCTGCGGCCGTCGCACCGGAACCCAGCCGCTCCCACACCACCCGGGCGTTCAGCCCGAACAGGGTCCGGTGGAGCAGAACGTAGTCCTCCTGCTTCAGCTTCACCATCCGGCCGTCACCGAACCGCACCACCAGGCCCTCCGCGTTCGGGCGCGGCGGGGCGGCGACCGCGTCGGCGAGGGTCTTGTGGTCGAACTCGAACACGCGCGGGCCGGGCCACCGGTACAGAGCGGACGGGGAAATGACCCGCCCGGTGTGGTTGGCGACCGCGCCGAGGAGCACCAGGTCGTCCATGCCGCCGTAGTCCAGGACGATCCGGTTAGCCGGGTACACGATCTCGAACAACCACGTCTCACCCTCGTAGGGGGCGACACGGTTGGCGTACTTCTCCTGCCACACACGGGTGGCGTGCACCGCCTGGTCGGAGGTGAACGAACCCCGGGTGGCGACCGCCCACGTGCCACGACCGGTCGGGTAGAGGATGCCCAGGCTGCCGTCCGCCTTGTCGAGCGCGGCCACCGGGGCGGTCAGGTCCAACACCCCGGCCTGGGGGCTGCCGTAGTTGTGGAACTTGCGGAACGGGCGGGCCACGACACGGCCGGTGGTGGTGTCGTAGATCAGGCCCCGGCACTGCTCGGTCACCGGGGTCCAGTTCTGCGCGAACTGGGTCTTCTCGGTGTAGTTGAGGATGCGCAGCGGCAACGTCGGGTGGTCCTGAGGGCGCACCCAACCGTCCGCGATGGCGGCGTCGAGGTCGCCATGGGCGAACAGGTCGGTGAGGAACAGGGGGCTCATGCGGAAATCTCCTGGGGGGTCCAGTGGGCTTCGCGCACACGCAGAATCCAGTCCTGCACACGCGACTTGTCAGGGGTGGTGGGCAGCACGCCGCCGCCCATCGGCATCGCCCGGTCGATCTCCGCGAGCAGCGCCGCCGCACGCTCGGTGTCCCCGGCCGCCACCCCCCGACCGAACTCGTGAATCCCGGTAGCGGTGTCCGCGTCTAGGCGCACCGTCAACTGGCCGGTGGTGTACAGCTCCCGGCCCTGGTGGAGCAGGCGGGCCATGTGCCGGGCCGACTTCGCGACCGCCCCGGCGGGGTTGCCGAGCTTCGCCGGGTTCTTCAGCGCCTTGTTGATGCGGCCGAGCTGCTGCCGGGCGAACCCGAGGTAGGAGTCACGGACCCGGCGACGGCACAGGAACGCGCCCCGCACGCCGATCAGCTCCTCCCCCAACGGGGTGACCGTCTCGTACAGGTCCTCGGGGAGCCACAGCAGTTCGGTCAACGACGGGTTCCCGCCCAGGAGCAGCCCGGCGTAGTGGCCGGCCTCGTGCATGGTCGAGTCGGGGCGGGTCGTGACCACGGACTCCTTGACGGGGTCCAGGCCGAGCACGGCCGTGGTGGGGGCAGCGAACACACCCAGCCGGTCGACGTCGGAATCGGGGCGGGCCAGCCCGTAGGCGGTGGACCCGACGATCCCGGACAGCAGGACAGTGTTCACGCTGCGGGCCTTTCAGGAGTGGAGGGGATGGGGGTGGCCGCGCCGATCCACTGGCGGCACGCCGAGCTGTTCGCGGTCGGCCGCGCCGACGTGGTGTAGCCGTGGTGGACGATCACCCCGGCCTTACGCATGGCGGAGAACAGGGCGCCCCACTGCTTGGCCCCGTTGTCGGGCTCCTCGACACCGAACCGGGTGACGACGTCGTATGCCTGGAACGGGCGGCCTTCGCGGGCGAGCTGGGCGACCGCGCGGGATGCCCGCGACCACCAGTCCGCGGAGGTGACGCGCAGGGTGTCGGCGATCCCTGGGTTGACGGGCTCGATGTCGAGGGCGAGCTGGTCACGGTCGGGGGCCACGGGGCGTCACCCCCGTTGCCGTGTTGGGGCAGGCGAGCCGGTGGGCTTCCGCGCGGGCGGCGTGGCGGCGGGCTTCGGCGAGGAGATGCGGGTTCCCGGTCAGGGAGTACTCGTCCAGCAACCGGTCTGCGGCTTCGTACCGCTGGAGGGGGGTCACGTGCCGAGCCCGGTGAGGTTGACCTCCGCGCGGGCGGTCGCCTGGAGAGTGCGGCCCACGTCGATACGGGTGTGCAGGGCCTTGATGTGCGCCCTCTGCATGGTGACCAGCGCGGCGGCCTTTCCGCAGGTGCGGAACAGTTCGTCGCACTGGATGGTCGCTTCGGCCTTGCGGAGGTCCATCGGGCCCGCCGCGTCCTTCATGGCGTGGGAGTGGGCGAGCTTGTAGTCCGCTTCGGCTTCCACCGCCATGTCCTCGTAGCGACCGAGGTCCATGACGGCCTGGTCGAGTTCGCGGGACAGGTCTGCCAGGTGGGTGACCCGGCGGGTGTTCTCGGGTGTGGACAACGGGGGCCCTTCGTGAGCGGGGAAAGAAGGGGAGGAAGGGAGCCGGGGCAGCGGGAGCCCCGGCCGGGCGGGACTACTGGACGACGGTCGGGATCTGCTCGCGTTCCGTGAGCTTGAGCAGACGCATCGGCTTGCCCTCGGCGTGCGAGTTCCACGCCTTCACGATCAGCCGGTACGCCTGGTCGCGGCCGGTGATGCCCAGGAACGACTTCTTGTCCGCGATGAACCGGTTCCGCAGATGCAACCGGGCGTCCGTGGCCTCTAGGCCCGCGCCGGTCTTCAACCCGTCCAGCCAGGGTTCGATCAGGTGCGCGTGCTGGGTGCGGGCCGCCTGAGCGAGAACGGCGAGGTGCGGGGCGGGCATCACACGGGACGTCTTCCGGGTCTCGTTGACGGGCCTCGCCCACCGGACCAGTTCCTTCTCCCAGTTCGCGAACACCTTCAGGAGAGCGTCGTTGTCTCCCTTGCCAGTGACGTAGCTGCTGCGCCCGGCCTGGAACGTGCCATCGACCACGCCGAGGTATCGGGAGGCTGCTGCGGCGACCAGACCGTAGGGGGTGGACTGGATGAGGTGCCCGGCCTGGCGGCGGCGGCCAACGTCCAGGACGGTGAAGGTGGCCCGCTCCATGCCGACGAACACCATCATGTCCACGGTGGTGTCGGCGAGGGTGACGGCGAGCAACCGGTGCTGGCCGTCGAGGATCAGCCCTTCGGTGTCAAAAGCGATGCCCTGGTGGGTGAGCTGCCACCGGCCGTCGCGCATGGTGTCGGCGTACTCCTGGGCGGCGTGCAGGGACAGGGTCCGGTTGCCCTTGTTGCGGTCGCGAAGCCAGGCGCGGGCGACCTCGGGGGTGATGGTGAACGGTCCGGACGCGGCGGGGAGGGGCGTGGTCATGGGGTTCTCTCTTTCAGGGGTTAGGGGTTAGTCGCGGGTGACGATCGCGATGAGCACGGCCGCGCCGATCACGAACGCGATGAGGGTCAAGGCCAGGAGGGCCCCGACCCACAGGGGGGCCGTCACCCACCACCACGACCAGTCGATGACGCCGGTGAGCTTGAGGGCGATGAGGAGTAGGCCGAGCAGGCCGAGGAAGCCAGCGATGTCCGAGGGCCCGGAGCCGGAGGAGGACACGGGGTGTCAGGCCGTTGCCGGGGCGTGGGCGCGGGTCTCGTAGCGGACGAACAGTCGGGGCCTGCCGTCCACGGTGCGCATGGCCGCGCGGAACCGGCCTCCGTTCTCGGGGTCCGCCCACGACCTCTGGCGGCGGTTGATGTGCGCGGCGTGGCGGGTGAGCTGGTTCTTCGTCAGGTCAACGGCTTCGGTGAGCTCGGCCCACGTGCCGGGGTTGTCCATCAGCTCGGGGATGTACTGGGCACCCCAGGACGGGGTGTCGGAGTGGGGGCGGCCGATCTTCGCGGCGGGGAGGGTGTCGACAAAGCGGAGGGGCATGGGGTGCTTTCTGGGTGCTGACAATGCGCGCAAAAGGTTTTGGACGCTTGAGGCTCGAATGTCGGAGGGAGGTGGCATGGTTTAGGCCATGAGATCCACCAGGTTCACGAGGTTTCGCTACGTCCTAAATTAGCGCTAATTAGCGCTCATCGCAAGTGTGGGGACCTGCGCCGACGGCGCTGCTTGGCGCTAGTTCTGTGTAGCTTCCCGGTTACAGCTCGCGCCAAAAGGCGCTAATATTAGGGTCTCCGTGTACTCTCAGAGGCATGGAGACTTCCCCACCCGACGCCCAACACGAGGCGTACACCCACGCACAGACCGAGCGGGACGTACCCGCCACGGTTCGCGCCCAGCGCATCAGCGCAGCCCTCAACCGAGCAAGGGGGATACGAGGCGAGAAGTGGTCCGAGATCGCCGCCGGCGCGCGCGTTTCCGAACCCACCCTGCGCCACATCCGCGCGACCGGAGCGATGCCCCAGGTCAAGACCATCCACGGCTTGGAGAGCCATTTCGGCTGGTCAGCGGGCACCGTGCTCGCCATCTACAACGGCGAACCCGCCCCCGAGCAGGCCCCGATAACCAACGAACCCGCCCCTCCCCCGGGCAAGGGGTTCCGCTGGGCGGAGCGCCCCGACGGGGTCACCGACTACTACCTGACGTTCGAGATCGGCGGCCAGGAGGTGGACCTGCGCATCGCCGACCTGGACGGTGAGGGGCGGGAGGCGATGCAGGCGAAGCTCCTCGCGATCAAGCGGCGAACTTCGAGCCTTAAAGTTTGATAAGAAGTTTAGATATCTCTGTAAACCGTAGGTTGGTTCAAGCGTCAAGCATGGAACTAGTGGTCACTGAGGAGGGCAAACGTCGCGGACAACTCTGAAATGACATATTGTTGTCCGCAAGGAGGAAACCAATGACAGCGACGCTTGAACCCCCATCCCTCATCACACCGAAGAAGGGCCTCGTTTGGGTGGTACCCTCACCCAACTGGGACGTCCCCGTATCGGTAGTGAAGGGGCTCCGGAAGCCGCTCATCCTGTTCTGCACCGGGATCACCGTCCGTGACGCCTACCCCTACATCGAGGACATCCGCCAAAACGACCTCTCCCCCGAGGAGTACCGCAACTGGGCACTGCTGTGCCAGTGCGACCCCCATGACCTCCTCGGAATGTACGTAGGCGGCCCCGACTCGATCGTCCACGGACACGAAGCCGACCCGGTCCTACTGTTCCCCACCCCGCACCTGCTGTAGACGCCTCGGCGTTTTCGCCACGAGCCGCCGCCCCTCCACCGGACCCCCCCTCCCCACCGGCCGAGGCCGCGGGCGGCTCGTGGCAGACCCCGCAAGGGCAGGCTGTTCCGACAGCCGCTTGATCACCTCCACGTGCTCCCGGCCGTACCTGCGAGACCGCCCGAACCGGTAGTGCGGGAACACCCCCTGCCGGGCCTGGTCCGCAACCCACCGCTGGGACGCCCCCAACATCTGAGCGACCTGGGCGTCATCCAACAGCTCCTCATCCATACGAACAACCGTACCCCATGAGCGCTAATTAGCGCTAATTAAGGATGGAGATATGGCCTGGGCAGAACAACGCGCCGCTGATGGGAAGTGGCGCGGACGGTGGCGCGACCGGCACGGAGGCAAGGACGGCACCGACTTCCGGTTCCGCACCGAAGCCTCCGCGAAGCGGCACGCCGACAAGGTCGAGAAACAGGAGAAGGAAGAACGCCAGAAGCTCAAGGCCGAGCGGAAGCGACGCCCCACCGGCGCCAACCCCGGGCAGACCTTCGAGGCGTTCGTCAACGACTGGTTCGCCGCCCAACAGGTAGACCGCAACAGCCTGCGCAACTACAAGAGCATCATCCAGAACCACCTCCTCCCCAAGTGGGGGGCGCGCACCCTCGCCGAACTCGAAGGTGCAGACCACCAGATCGCCGCCTGGTACGGGTTCCTGGGAAAGCACTACGCACGCAACACCGTCAACGGCATCGCGTCGCTGTTCAGCACGATCATGAAGGACGCCACGAAGGTCCACACCAACCGCAACCCAGCAGCACGCACACGCAACCGGGGAGCGATCGCTCCGCGCCGGCTGGCGCGTATCAACGAGGAGAGGAAGATCTTGCCCAACCACCTTCAGGCGCTCATCACCGCGGAGCGCGTAGGCATCCTGTCCGGGCGCGACGAAGATTTCATTCTGGTCGTCACGAAGTTCTTCACGGGGGTGCGTTGGTCGGAGCTGATCGCTCTGCGACCGCCCTCAGGGGGCGTGCTGTCCGTTGACCGGCAGCTGTACTTCGAGGGGCCTGCGTTCTGCTGCAAACCCCCCAAGGCGGGCAGCTACCGCCAGGTCGGTGTGCCGGATTTCCTCCTGGACATGTTCGCAACCTTGCCGCGGCGCACCCCTGGGGCCGACTGGTGCCCGTGCGGGGAGGGCCTGGAGGACGAGTTCCGGCACCCGGCCGGAGACACCCTGTTCGACTCCCCCACCCCCACCAAACCGCACTGGCGGGACAACCGATTCAGCGACTCCTACTTCCTCCCCGCGTTCCGAGGGCGGAGTATGCGCGCGGGAAGGAAGGCGGTTCCGGTTCACCTGCGGGATGCGGACCCGGACCCGTTCATGGGGCAGGTGTACCGGAAGAGCTCGAAGGCGTCCACGGCGTGCTGGTCGGGGTTCGTGCCGGAGGGGTCGTTGCACACCTGTCGGCACTGGCATCGGACGTTGCTGTCGGATCTGGGGGTGCCGAACGCGGTCGCGAATGAGCGGATGGGCCACACGGATTCGTCGATCGCGGGCGTGTACACGCACCCCACGGAGTCGTCTCGGGCGAAGCTTCTCGCGGACCTTGAGGCTGCGTGGTGGGAGATGGTGGCGGAGCGGAAGAAGCTCGGAAGGTCGTCTCAGGTGCCGATTCTGGATCGGATGCTGCGGGCAAAGTAGTGGCTAAAACTGCCCCATAAGTGCCCCACGCGGGGTATAATCTGGTGTAGATAGCCGCCCTGAACTGGCAAAGTACCCCACCGGCATGATCACCCCGAACATGATGACGCCGAGCATTATCGGTGTGTACGGGGCCAACGGGGCGGCCTGCCCAGGGGCGAGTAGACCGACGACCCCCGCGACCAGGACCAGCAGTGCAAACCACTGACCTGCGAAATCGGCGACTTTTTTGATGACGGTCATGCGTTCACTTCCCCTATGAGGGTCTTGCAGATCGCTTCGATTCGGTGCTGTCCGATGCAGTCAGGTGCGCGGGTTTGGAGAGCTGCCGCCCCAAAACTGCCCCACAGCCGCCCCAGGAACCAGCGAAAAAGCCCTGGTCGGTGATGACACACCGGCCAGGGCCCTCAACCCCCTGTTGACCTCAACGACACAGGAGATCGAGCCATGGCCGATCGTACCCCCACCCCACCTGCCACCACCGAACCCGCCCCCGCCGCGACCAAGCACCAGTCCCCCGGCAGCCTCCCGGGCCGGTTGAAGGAACGTCGGAAGCTCCGCAAGGCCCGCCGCGAGGACGCCGTGAAGCGCCGCCGGGCCGCCGCCGAGTACCGCCAGGCGCTCCGCGACGTGGACGAGACCGCCCGCGCCGCCGAGCACGAGCGCGCCGAGCGGGCTGCCGACCGCGCCGAGCAGACCAAGATCGGGAGCGTGTTCCGTCACGCTCGCGTGAACGGGGCCCGCGCCCGCCTTGCCTTCCAGATCAGCCAGTCCGCTGAGGCCCGCCGTCTGCGTGTCCAGGCAGTCAGGACGTGGACCCTCAGGGTCGGCATCCCCGTACTCCTCGGCTTCGGCTTGTGGTCCACGTCGGGTGTGCACGACGGTGTCGTGACCGCGCTCGCTCTCACCCCCGGGACACTGTCCTGGTGGGCCGCATGGGTCGTGGAGCCGGGGCTGATCACCGTTGTCGCTGCCGTCATCATCGGGCGGTCGATCCTGCGCACCGCCGGGGGCGACGTGGACCGTCGAGCCTTGGTCGTGATGGGTGCCGCCCTCCTGGTGTCGCTGGCCCTGTCCGTGCTGCCCGTCTGGCCCACCGTGTGGGGAGCCGACGCGGCTGCTGCGATCGTCGCGAAGTCCCTCGGCCCGATCGGTGCTGCCGTCACGGCGCACCTGATCGGGATGTTCGACGACTACGCCCGGGACGCCCAGCCCGAGGAAGGCGCGGAGACCCTGGACGAGATGAAGCTGGTTCACCCGGTCCCCGCCGGTACGGTTCCGCCCCTGCCCGCCCAGAAGGACTCCCCGCAGGTTCCCGCCCCGGCCCCGGCCGCCGAGGTGACCCCGGCCCCCGCCCCGGCTGTCGAGGCCCCCGTCCTGGAGAACCTGAAGGACTGGGAGCCCAGCGCGGACCAGGAGGAGTACGTGGACCCGTGGGAGCGGTTCGGCACCGACGCCAAGAAGACCGCCCCGGCCGCCGAAGACAACGTCGAACCGTGGGACGAAGACCCGTTCGAGAACCGGCCCGCCCCCACCCCCGGCGCCCGCACCTCCCTGATCGTCCCCGAACCCGCCGCCGCCAAGACCCTCCTCGACACCTGGGTCATTCCCACCCTGCCCGTGGACGAGCGGGGCCGACAGATCGCCCCGAAGCCCGGAGAGCCCGCGTTCCAGGCCGCCGTGGACCTGTACCTGGACAGCGAACGCACGGGCGAGCCTCTGTCCGGCCGGAAGCTGTGCGAGCTCAACGGGGTCAACAAGGACAACCGGCTGTGGCGGCAGGCCGTGATCCGGAAGGCGAAGGAGACCCAGGCCGCCGGAACCGACACGACCGCCCCCGCCGCCCTGTTCTGACAACCCTGAGGAAGGTACTGCTGTGGCACTCGACATCCGACCGTCCGGCCCGAGCGAGGAGATCGACGCGTTCGTGGCCGTCCTGGAGAACACCCCGGGTGTGCGCATCGTCCGCTCGTCGGGGGACCGCCCGAACCGGAGGGACCCCGGGGTGAGGCGGTATCTGACGGTGGAGGTGGACCCGACCGTGATCGCGACGGAGGTGCGGGAGGAGCCGCCCGTTCGCCGCCCGGTTGGGGACGGGGCGATCCCTCTCCCGCCTGCGTAGACGCCGTTGACGGCCGCTCTCGCCCCTGTCGGGGTGGGGGCGGCCGTCCTTGTGTGCGTGACTGCCGCCACTCCGCAGAGTCCGGTTCTGGACAGTCCCCCCGAGGGTTCGCGGTCAGGCTGGGATAACCGGACGAGAGGAACCCCCATGGACCCGACCGTGTTCGCCGCCGTATTCGCGGCCCTGTTCGCCGGCCACCAGGTGGGCGACCACTGGGCACAGACGTCCTGCCAGGCCGCCGAGAAGGGCGACGCGGGGTGGTCTGGTCGCGCCGCGTGCGCCCGCCACGTCACGTCGCTCGCCGCCGTCAAGGTGGCGTTTCTGGCGCCGGTGGTGCTGCTGTCCGGGATGGACGTGCACCCGGTAGCGGTGGCGGCTGGCCTGGGCGTGGATGCCGTGTCGCACTACTGGGCGGACAGAAGAGCGCCGTTGGCGCGGCTGGCGGACCGGTTGGGGCGGGGCGAGTTCTACCGGTTCGGTTCACCCCGGGCCGGGCGTGACGACAACCCTTCGTTGGGGACCGGGGCGTATGCGCTGGACCAATCGTGGCATGTGGGGTGGGGGTTCGTGGCCTCCCTGATCGTCGCCTGCGGGGCGACCGTGTGACCCGCTACCCCACCCCACATCCCCGGGGGTGGGGGCGAGGACATCCCCGACACACTGTCAGGTCACATACTCGGCACGCACCGCGTAGATAGCCGCCTCCGTCCGGGAGTGCACCTGCAACTTCTCCAGGATGTTCCGCACATGGTTCTTCACCGTGTTCTCCGTGATGAACAACCGCTCCCCGATCTCCCGGTTGTTCAACGACCGCGCCAACAGCCGCAACACCTCAGTCTCACGCGGGGTCAGATCCGGGATCATCGGAGCCGACGCCGGGGCCGCGTCCTGCTTCGCCAGCTCCGCGAACTCCCCGATGAGCTTCGTCGCCATCCTCGGGTTGATGAACGACTGCCCGCCCGCGATCACCCGCACCGCACGAGCGATATCGGTGACCGCGATCTCCTTCAACAGGTACCCGGTCGCGCCGGCCTTCAGAGCGTCGAACAGGTCGGAGTTGTCGTCGCTCATGGTGAGCATGATGAACCTGGTGTGCGGGGCCTTCTGGCGGATCTGGGTGCACGCGTCGATTCCGGACGACCCGGGCATCCACACGTCCATGAGGACCACGTCGGGGCGGGCGTAGGTGGCGAGCTGGACGGCGTCCGACCCGCGCCCGGCCTCCCCGACCACGTTGATGTCCTCCTCTTCGTCCAGGACGGACACGAGGCCGCGGCGGAACAGGGCGTGGTCGTCCACGACCATGACGCGGATGGGCGGCGGGGTGGTGGGGGCCTCTTCGACCGGGTGTGGGAGGTGGTTCGGTGAAGGGGGGTGGGGGCTCACAGGTGTGCCTTTCTTAGGCTGCCGGGCGCTTCCCTCTGGGCATTCGGACATTTCCCTCAAAGGGGGTGGGGGTGTTAATTCCCTCGGCCCTTGCAGTACATGGGGCTCTCGCACTCGGTGGCGGCGGCGCGGTTCAAGTAGTTGCAGAACATGCAGGTCCAGCCGCTGGCCGCGATGTTGGCCGCGAGCAGACTGATCACAGAACGAGGGGACAGGAATCCCATGTGGCTCCTTCTGGGGGGGTGGGGGTTAATCATCTCATGTGCGGCGGCAGTGAATTACGTGATTGCCGATCTTGTGTGTGGGTGGGGTCTTTGGTCCTGGTGGTGTGTCCTGCCCCCGGGGTAGCCTGAACCCGCTGAACACGGAACCGGACCCCGCCAATATCGCTGGCGGGGTCCGGTTCTGCTCGCAGCCTACTTGCCGCGCACCACAGCGAGCAGAGCGGCCCACTCGGGGGCCGAAGCCTCCAGGTGACCGAGCGGCCGGTTCTGGGTGTCGCGCACCAGGACGGCGGCCTGATCGCGGCGAGCCTCCACGCAGTGGCCGCCGTTACCGTTGCTGTAGGTGGACTTGTTCCAGTCCTCGGTCATCATGTGATGCTGCCTCGAATCTCTTCCATGCGGGTTCGTGATGCGGGCACCGGCAGTGCGGCACTCCTGAGGTCCCCGAATATTCGGTCGTAGCTTGCCACAACCTCAGCCTGCTTGAGTGACACACCCGTCTCCTGACTCTCGACATAGGCGAATGTGCCGGAATCAGGTACTTCCATCAGCGTAAACGACCCACCCAGACCAGCGTGTCCCTCGGTGGCAATCGGAACGATCTGGATGGTCGTCCGAGGGCGGTAGGACAGGTCAAGGAGATGGTCGATCTGGGAGACCATCACCTGCCGGTCTCGGAACCGCCTCAACAACACCACCTCATCCAGGAGCACCGTGAGAGTGGGCGGGTGAGGCCTGCTGAGGATCTGCTGCCGATGCTTTCGAGCCTTGACGATCTGGTCGATGACTTCCGTGCTGGCCTCGGGCTTTGAAAGTTCACCGATGACCCGCGCGTAGTCTTCGACCTGGATCAGACCAGGCACCAGCCCGTGGGAGTAGTCACGGATCTTGACCGCGGTCTGCTCGGCCTCTGCGGCTTCGCGGAAGTACGCGGTCATGCCCGTGCCGGAGAACGCTGCGTCCCAAGCGTCCACGAGCACACCCCGCGCGGTAAGAGCCCGATCGAGACGAACCACTGGGTCCCTCCGTGTCCCTTTTTTCCCCAGTTCCAAATCGCTAACTAGGCTTTGGGAAACGGTGGCCAGCGCAGCTATCTCCTGCTGCGAGAGACCTGCCTGACCTCGGAGTTTCCTGAGCAGCCTTCCGAAGCGAAGTCGCGCAGCTTCCTCACTCTCCTCCGTTTTCTTCATCTCACCACCCACCTATCTATCGGTACCGCCGGTCATAGTTTCTTTACCTTCTTTAGAGGTAATCATAGACCGGGGGGTGGTCGAGTTGGCAAGGTTCGTGGTGAAGGAACTTTCCGCCCCCTCGGAGCGGGAGGCGAGTGCCGTTTTGCCCTCGTGAACACAAACGGGACATTGCACTCATCCAGACATGAAAAGGCCCCGGTGGTCGCCGTTAACGACCTCCGAGGCTTAAGCCCCACCTGTCCCGCAAAGACGTGAGGTGAGACGAATGAAGCCTACCCGCACCACAGCACCGAATCCAGACCCCACCCCTGAGACCGGTGTCCCGTACCCCCACCGCATTCGGTTCGAGGAACCCGGCCGCCACGGCATCATCCTCGGCCATGAACCCGACACCACCCACCTCGTCAACTGGGTGCACGCCGTGGTCCCCGGCCCGGTGGCGAAACGGGTCGAGCAGATCGCGGTCGCTCTCGTGTCGAACGCCCACAGGCACACCCGGTCCGGGGACCCGGGCGGGAACGTGCGGGTGGTCATCGGTATCGACCCGTTCCTGATCCGGGTCGCTGTGACCGACAACGGCCCCCGCCGGGACACCGTCATCCCCTACCCCCGGTCGGGTTCCCTCCGACTCTCGCCCCTGCCCGGTCTGCACCTGGTCGAACAGCTCGCCATCTGCTGGGACTGGGACTGGGAGTGGAAGGGCACCACGATGGGTCCACTCACGATCCGCGCGGTGGTGGAGAACCCATGACGTGGAACCGCGCCCACGACCGTGGGCAACAGCGTGTGGCCGCTGCTCTCACCCGTGACCATCTGCCGTACTGGTGGGTGCGGTGGTCCTACCCCAATCGCTGGTGGGAGGCCTACTTCACCGGCCCCGCCACGGTGGCCCCGCTCAGGTCCACGGACCCCGCCGACCTGGCCAAGCGGATGAAGTCCACCCTCAAGGAGCTGGCCAAGGGCCACCTCCGATGAAGCCCCGCCGGGTCACACACACCCGGCGGACGGTGCGGCGATGACGCACCTCCCCCTGCTCCCGGGAGGATTCCGCCGCCGCACCACACCCGGGCCCTGGCTGATGACCCGCCAGGGCCCGGGTCCCACGACCACACAAGGAGACCTGCATGTACTGGTTCTGCGACGCCTGGGGCCGCATGGTCGTGACCTGCCCCCACGACACACCAATGCCACCACCGAAATGACCTTCCCCCGCTGGTGAGACGTCACCAGACCGCGGGGCCACCAGCGAGGGGGCTGGTGGCCCCGCCCCACCCTCTCGGGGCCGGTCGTACTTCCCCGGACCGGCCCCGACCCGCCAACTGCTAGATGGAGACCCCGGTGCCCGCCCCTCAACCCGGACCGCCGAACCCCGACGACCTGCTCTCCCCCGGCGAGGTCGCCCGCCTGTTCCGGGTGGACCCCAAGACCGTCACCGCATGGGCCAAGGAAGGCCGCCTCCAGTCCATCAAAACCCTCGGCGGGCACCGCCGGTTCTCGAAGGCGCAGATCAACGACCTCCTCCGCCAAGGTGACGGCCCGGTCCTCCGAGCGTTAGAGCTCGCCCGGGGGTTGGCCGCCGACTCCGCCAACTACTCCGCCGCCGATCACATCGCCGCCCTGATCACCACCCTCCGCACCCGGGAGCCCCGATGACCCCCACCTGGAAGATCACCCCCACCGACGTGGACGGGCACCCCGCCGTCGAGTTCCAACGCCCCTGGGACAAAGAGCCCACCACCATCCGCGTCCTGGACCCCGACCGGGTGCGTACCGACCTTCACGCCCTGGAGGCGGTCGAGGCCGACAATCCGGGCTGGTTCGCCGGGTTCCTCCACCGCCATGTCCCGGTCACCCACCTGGACGGCCTGTGGGCGCAACACCCCGGCGACGTCCTGGTGGAAGCGGACACCCCCGAAGAACTCGCCGCAGCAGTCACCGCCGCCCGCACCAAGCACGGCCTGTAAGAGGAGAGCCCGGTGACCATCCAGACGAGGCCCCCGTATGCCAATGACGGGACCCCGCTCATTCCCCGGTACATGGCCTACGCGGAGACCGTCGCCCCCGGAGTGATGGCAGCCCGGGAACGGGCCGCTGCGGACGCCGCCGCCGGGCTGGCCCGCCTGGAACAGATCGCCGCCCAGCAGGAGTTCGACACCGCGAAGGCCCGCCTGGAAGCCGCCCGGAAACAGGTCGACGCCGCCGACACCTTGCACCTGGGGGTCGCGGTCCGCCAGTGGCACGACCTCGTCACCACATGAGCCAGGGCCCGTGCGTTCCGGGGGTGACGCACGGGCCCCACACCACACCTCCACCGAGAAAGGCACCCATGACCACGACCGCCCCTGAAGTCTTCACCGGCGGCCAGAAGGCCCTCATGGCGCAGGAAGCCGTCCACGCGACCCGGCAGTACTCGCCCGGCACCGTCCCCGGACTGCTCCAGACCCTCGACTACGCGACCGAAGTCGCGAACGCCCTGCCCCACCTCAGCGACGACCGTGAGGACCACATCCGGTTGCGGATGGCGCGCGGCCGGCAGGTCCGCGAGTGCACGCACCTGCGCCACCAGTTCATCGTCGGCGCCGCCGTGCACGACCTCGACCCGCACACGCCGCTGATGGACGCCCAGCGCGCCCACCTGGCCGACCTGGACCAGCTCGGCCACATCGACATCCGGGTCCGCCCGGCCAGGGTGGTCCTGACCGACCCGACCGGTTTCACCATCCGGGCCGGGAGGGTGTGGATCGAGGCCGGAGACACCTATTTCGTGGCCTCTGACGACGTCCAGCAGTGGGTCGAGGAGTGGGGGCGGCTGTGGGAGGAAGCGGTGCCACTGTCCGCTTACCAGCAAGGACAGCGGTAAGACCTTCGCCCCGGCACACCTGTGACCTGGCCTCGCTACAGCTGATCCCGGGGTTGTGACCCGGGCACCAGATCCGTGAGGGAACCGGCTGGATGACGGCACGCCCGGGACTGGAGACCCCGGGCTGCCGTTGACGTGCCCTTCACGTAGGGGCCGCCCGCTCCCGTCTGGGCGGGCGGCCCTCCCCTCCCCCATAACCACCACCGAAACGAGGAACACGTGAACATCGCCCCCCTGACCCCCGACGAGATACCCGGGCCGGTCGCCGTCATCACAGGCGGCACCAGCCGCGAACGAGACCGGTCCCTCCTCTCCGGTGCGGCCGTCGCCGCGTCCCTGACCCGCCACCGCATCCCCCACTACCTCGTAGACCCGGCCGGCCCCGACCTGCCCGGCCAGCTCCGAGGTGCGTCGTGCGCGTTCCTCGCGATCGCCGGAACCGGCGCTGAAGACGGGCTCCTCCAAGGGGTCTTGGACACCCTCGGTGTGCCCTACACCGGGTCGGGGGTGTTGGCCAGCGCGATCGGGATGCACAAGCCGACTGCGAAAACCGTGGTGGCGGCCGAGGGGGTGCCGGTCGCGGACGGCGAACTCGTCTCCGCGGGGACCACGTCGTTCGCCTGGGATGACCTGGGGTGGCCGGTGATCGTCAAGCCGGTCTCCGAGGGCGGGTCGGTGGGGATGGCCATCGCCCGGGACGAAACCGAGCTGGCCGCGATCGTCAAGGCCAGTACCGATGATCTGCTGGTGGAACGCCTGCACCCCGGCCTGTCGGTGACCGTGGGCGTGATCGAGAACGAGGGTTCCTTGGTGGCGCTGCCGCCGCTGGAGGCCCGCACCCCCACCACCGGGTTCTACTCCTACGAGGCCAAACGGAACCCGGCGTTGCACGAGTACGTGTGTCCCGCCCGGGTGCCCGCGGCCACCCGCGACCTGTTGCACACTTACGCGATCATCACCCACGAGGCGTTGGGCTGCTCCACCTACTCCCGGTCGGACTTCATGGTCGATGAGGATGGGGCCATCGTGTGGTTGGAGGTCAACACCCTGCCCGGCCTGTCCCCGACCGGGAACATGGCGACCATGGCTCAGGTCGCGGGCATCGACTACGACCAGCTGGTAGCGCTCATCCTGCGCCCCACCCTGGCCCGAGTGCGGAAGGAAGGTGCCGCCGGTGCTGTCAGCCAGTGATGTGGACGCGGCGGCCCGCCGACTGACCGGGGCCGTGGTGCGTACCCCCGTGGTGTCCTCGCCTGCGTTGACCCGGACGGTAGGCGCTCCGGTGGTGTGCAAGGCCGAGAACCTGCAACACGGCGGGGCGTTCAAGTTCCGGGGGGCGTTGCACGCCCTGCTGGGTCTGTCCGACGCTCGCCGTGCCCGTGGTGTGGTCGGGGCGTCCTCGGGCAACCACGGCGGTGCGTTGGCGTTGGCCGGTCACGAACTCGGGGTGCCCGTGACCGTGGTGCTGCCCGCTGACGTGCCCGAGGTGAAAGCCGACCGGGCCCGCTCCCTGGGGGCGCAGGTGGTGTTCTACGACCGGCACACCCAGGACCGGGACGCGCTCGTCGCGGAACTGGCAGACCGGCACGGGTACACCATCGTGCCCTCCGCCGACCACCCTGACGTGATGGCCGGGGCCGGCACCCTCGCTGTGGAACTCCTCGACCAGGCCCCGGATGTGCGGACCGTGCTCGTGCCGGTGGGCGGTGGCGGCTTGGCGGCAGGGTGCGCGACCTGGTTGGCGGAGGCCGCCCCGCACGTGCGGGTGATCGGTGTGGAACCGGAGGACGCGGCCGACACCGCCGCGTCCCTGGTCGCCGGGGAACGGGTACAGATCGGTGCCCCGGCCACGTGCGCGGACGGGCTGCGGCACACCACCCCGCCCGCCGGGCCCTTCGCGGTGAACCAACAACACCTGGCCGGGGTGGTCACCGTGTCCGAAGCCGAGATCGGAACCGCCATGCGGTGGTGCTTCGAGCACCTGCGCATGGTCGTCGAACCGTCCGGGGCGACCGCCCTGGCCGCGCTCGCCGCCCGGTGGGGTGAGATCGGCGAGGGCCCCGTAGGTGTGGTGCTCTCAGGCGGTAACGTCACCTGGGACACGTTCGCCCAGATGGTAGGAGAACCCGGTGGCAACCCGGTGCGGGGCCTGCGAGAACACGAGCACGCTGCATGAACCGGTCACCCCGGTCACCCAGTACGCGACCCCCGAGCTGATCAACGCGATCGCGTATGAGGGGCACGACCCCGGCGCCGACCCTGCGTGGGCGGTGTCCGGGGCCGTGTCCCGCGAGGAGTACGCCCGGTGGTGCCGCCACGCGTGCGGGATGGCGTGCCTGCGCATGGTCCTCACCCACCGGGACGGTGACGCTCCTCCGCTGCTCGAACTCCTGCACGGGGTCCGGAAGGCCGGCGGGTACGTCGAGCAGGCGGATGGGTCGGTGAAGGGGTTGATCTACGCGCCGTTCGTGGAGTACGTGCGCGACACCCACCGGTTGGACGCGCACGTGCGCACCGGTATGGACACCGCGGCCCTGACCCAGGAACTCGACGCCGGGCGCATGGTGATCGCGTCCGTGCACAAGGAGATCCGCCGCCCCGAACGCCCGGCGCCGGGCCGGGGCGGGCACCTGGTGCTCGTCATCGGCCACCACGATGGGATGGTGCACTTCCGCAACCCGTCAGGGCACCGGCCCGACACCGTCACCGCGCACCTCCCGGCCGAACGCTTCGCGGAGTTCTTCGCCGGGCGGGGAATCGTCGTGACCCCCGCCCGGCGGTGACTCACCGGGCCGCGAGCGCGTCAGCCAGCTCACCGAGGTTCAACGAGTTCGCGCCCTTGACCAACACCACGTCCCCCGCCGAGAACCGGTACCGGCCCAGCCACTCCCCAGCGGCGGCCTTCGTCGACACCACCTGACCGTCCGGCCCGTACTCCGCGGCGAGCACACGGGCATCACGCTCACCCACCGCGACGAGCACGTGGATTCCGAGCACGGCGGCCAACGCCCCGATCTTGCGGTGTTCCTCCGCCGAGTCCTCGCCCAGCTCACGCATCTCCCCCAACAGGGCGATCGTGCGACCCTTACGCCCCTGGCCCAGGTGCGCCAACGCCCGCAACGCCGCCGACATCGAATCGGCGTTGGCGTTGTAGGCGTCGTTGACCACCATCAGCCCGTCGCCGCGCTCGACCACCCGCATCCGCCCCACCGACACCGGTACCGCCTGCGACAGCATCTCCCCCACCTGGAGGACGTCCATACCCACCGCCCCGGCCGCCGCAGCGGCAGCGAGCGCGTTGGACACCTGGTGCTCGCCCACGACCTGGAGGCTCACCTCGGCGTCACCGCCCCGGGTGCGGAGGGTGAACGATGCCCGCCCCTGCTCATCGAGGACGATGTCGACGGCGCGCACGTCCGCCCCCGAAGCGGTCCCGAAGGTGACCACCCGGGCGTCGGTGCGGTCCGCCATCGCCGCCACCCGGGCATCGTCGGCGTTGAGGACCGCCACACCACCATCAGCCGCTGACGGGAGCGCTTCGACCAGCTCCCCCTTGGCCTTCGCAGTCAGCTCCTGGCCGCCGAACTCGCCCGCGTGCGCGGTACCGACGTTGAGGACCACACCCACCGTGGGCGGGGTGATCTGGGTGAGGTAGGTGATGTGGCCCTGGCCGCGGGCTCCCATCTCCACCACCAGGTGGCTGGTGTCAGCGGTGGCCTCCAACGCGGTGAGCGGCAACCCGATCTCGTTGTTGAACGACCCCTGGGTGGCCACGGTCGACCCGGCGGCTTCGAGGACCTGGGCGATGAGGTCCTTGGTGGAGGTCTTCCCGGACGACCCGGTGATGGCGATGACGTCCAGGCCGGGCAGCTCCTCCACGTGAGCACGGGCCCAGCTACCCAACGCGGTGAGTGGATCATCGACCACGATCGCGGGGGCGTCGATCGGGTGGGAGGCGAGCACCGCGACCGCGCCGGCCTTGAGAGCGGCCGGGGCGTAGTCGTGCCCGTCTCGGCCGTCGCCGTGGAGGGCGATGAACAGGTCCCCGGGGCGGACCTTGCGGGAGTCGAAGGCGACCCCGGTCGCCTGGATTTCGGGGTCGGTGCCGGTGACCTGGCCGCCGGTGGCGGCGGCGATTCGGGCGAGGGACACGGGTTGCATGGGGCCTCCGGGCTGTTCAGGCGTGACGGTTCGACCGTATCGAGGGAGCCGGGTCGGCCGTGTGATTTCGGGGGGGCGGGTGGGTGTTCGGGTTCTGTGGGACAACGGCAGCGTCGACCTGGCGGGTGTCTCTACAACTCTCCTCCAGGTCGGCTTTCCTCTGGAAAAAATAGCAACACTCGTTGCGAATTAAGGAGAAAGTGGGCAAAATAGGCGTGTCGAGACCCCCAACCCATGGGGACTGAGGAGAACCCCCTATGCGCTACACGCACTTCACCGTCCCCCCACCGCCAACCGGTGTACTCCCGGCCGGCCGAGCGTGCCGCACCGACTGCTACGACGACATGGCCGACCAGTCGGGAACCCACGCCTCCCTCTACCACTAGCCCTGCCACCCGCCCCCAGGCGTACACCCCTGCCATCATCTGTGGCATGAGCGTTCCCGAACCCGAGGGCGGGTGGCCCCAAACGCAGGCCGAACTCGCGCGCCGACACGGCGTCCACAAGTCGGCCATCACCCGCGCCCTCGCCGCCGCGCAGGCCCGCCACGACACCAACCCGGACGAGCACCCGCCCCCGCCCGCCCCCGTCAACCCGGGAGAGGAAAGGCCGCGGTGGTTGCCGGCCGTGTTCGATCCGTGGTGGGAGAACCGGCCGAGGCGGGGGCGCCCGAAAGGAACCTGACGTGTTTGCCCCTCCCCGGGATTTGTCGTCTCTGCCCGGCTACGAAACCAAGGCCTCCACTGTTCCGCAGCGCACCGCGTTTCTGGGGCGTTGCTCCACGAAGGACAACCAGGACCCGCGCAGCAGCATCATGGGGCAGGCCGACGAGGCTCGCGCCCTCCTGGACGACGGTGAGGACTTCGTCGGGTACTGGTGGGACGTGGAATCGGGGATGCTCGACCTGGACAACCGGGGGCAGGTTACCGACGCCGAGTACGCCGCCCTGGGTATCCCCCTGCCCCGCGACGGCGGGCTGAAGGAGCTGCTGGATACCGCTGAGCGGGGCGGTATCACCCGGGTGGTGTGCGAGCGGATCAGCCGCGTCGCCCGCGACACCCTCGTCTCGTTGACGGTGGAAGCCCATTTGAAGAAGCTCGGCGTGCCCGTGGAGTGCGCGAACGAGCCCCAGGGGGGCACCGAAACGGGCCGCCTGCGGGTGCGTCGAGGCGGGCAGATGGAAGCGGAGATCTTCCGTGCCGAGCTCATGGAGATGTCCATGCGCGGGCAGCGCCGGCACGCCGCGGACGGGTACCAGCACGGGCCGCCCTGCTACGGGTATGTGGCCCTGGTCGACCCGGACGCGACGGTGACCCCGAACCGGTTCGGGGTCGCCCGGCCGAAGAAGCGGTTGGCGTTGCACCCCGACCGGCGGAAGCAGGACACCATCAGGGAAGTGTTTCGGCTACGGGTGGAGGAGCGGTGGAAGAACTCTGACATCCGCAGGTTGTTGGAGTCGGCGCCGTCGCGGCATCCGGTAGAGGTGGTGTGGACCGATGCCCGGGTGAAGGCGATGCTGCGGCAGCCGAAGTACACCGGGTTCCAGGTGTACAACAAGCGGTCGAAGACCTCGCAGTTCAACCCCATCTCCGAATGGGTGTGGTCGTCGGAGAAAGCCCATCCGGAGATCGTGCCGTTCGACACCTGGTACGAGGCGCAGGCGGTGACCGCGCAGATGCGCACCCGGGAGAAGACGGGGTTGGATCGGGTGCGGGAAGCAGCGCACGGGGCCGGGTTGTCGATGACGGTTGCCCGGTCGAACACTTCCCATGTCGTGTACCGGATCGGCCGTCAGGAGTATGTGGTGCCGCGCGGGGAGCTGGCGGACACGGTCGCGGACGCCATCATCGACTCGCTCGGGGGTGCGGTGTGAGGGGGTACACGGTCGAGGTGGAGCGGAGCACCCGCCTGTGGGTGGGCCGGGTGGTGGGGACGGCGGTGTTCGTTCAGGGGAGGTCTTTGCGGGATGTGGCGGGGGCCGCGCGGGCTGCTCTGCTCCTGGTGGATGCCGACGGGGAGTTCGAGGTGGAGGTGGTGCCTCGGTCGCCGGAGTTGGAAGCGGTGGTCGGGGCGCGGTCCGCCTATGAGGGGGTGGTGGGTGAGGCGGTGCGGCGTCTGCGTGCGGCCCGGGTGTCGTGGGCGGATGTGGCGGTGGCGGTGGGGGTCACCCAGGGGCAGGCGCGGAAGGCGTTGGGGATGCTGGGTGAGAATTCGGGTTCGGTGGACAGGGCGGAGGCGGGGGCGGTAGCTTCGGGTGAAGTGCTCCCTGCCGCTGCGGGGATGACCCCAACGCCGGAATACCCATCTGGCGGATGATGGCTTGAGCCCCGCGCACGTGGGGATGGACCGGGCGGGGCTGGCTATGACGCCCCTTGGATCGTGTGAGCCCCGCGCACGCGGGGATGAACCCCGCCAGATGTCCTGGGTCCGCCAGTCGTAGAGCTGCTCCCCACCTCGCGGGGATGAACCCTCACCCTCTCCCGGGTGGGGGTTTCACCGTGTGGGGGTACACCCACCTGCATGGATGACGAACCGCCTCTGACCGAAGACGACCAAGCGTGGTGGGCCGCGCTCCTTGCCGAGGTCGGGCCGGAGGGCGCCGGCCAGATCGCGGACCTTCTCGGTCTGGACCCCGACGACCTCTGATGCGCGCACCCACACACCGTGCCCCGCCGCTCGTGCGCGTCACCATGGACGGTGTGCGCCTGTTCGCGTACCTGCTGGAGTGGGTCGGGCAGGACGGCGAGAAGGCGCGTGTGTGGTGGGTGGAGCAGTACGCGGGTGAGCCGTACCAGTGGCGGGCAGTGGAGGCCGACCTGCCCCGGGACTCCGTGGAGCTGCTGGAGGGGCAGGCCTACGCGCAGGTGCCACAGAGTGCGGGTGGTGTGCGGGAGCCGGAGCGTGAGGAGGACACCCGGACGTGGCGGCAGCAGAGCCGGGGCGACCGGTCCTGAAATGCGAAAAGGGCCCCCGCGTCCGGTGAAGGACACGGGGGCCAGGCGTGTTCGGAGATTCCCCAACCTTTCGAACACATGTACGAATCTACAGTACTTATCGGTGGCCAGCAACCGTCACAGGCGCATCCCCAATACCAGCCGGTTACGACGAACCGGGGGCGGTGGCAGCGGCTCCGCCGGACCAATCCACGCCCCGTCCGCAACCGCCACATGGGACAGCCACAACGGCGGCGGCACCCGGCCAAGCGCAAGGTCGATCGCGGCACGCGTCTCCGGACCCGGCACCCCATCCGCAGGGGTGACACCACGGGAGGTCTGAAACGACACGACGGCGCGGTGGGTGGCGTCGCCGAAATCGCCGTCCGCACCGGCCGCCCCCAGGTTGTACCCGAGGTCGAGGAGTTCGAGCTGGAGGGAACGCACCTCCGTCCCCTGATCACCCCAGTACAACGTGGCCCGCCGCCGCCACCGGTACCCGGTCAGGTCCAAGGTGCGGCCCGGATCGGATAGCCCCGCCCAGGCGTGGATGCGGGACCCGGTAGTGGCGTGCCCCGCGAACACCTGCGACGTGAGAGTCCCGGCCCCGTCCCACCGAAGTTCGCACCTCCACCACCGGGACGTGGCCACCGCCGAACCCGTCTCCGTGGTCCACGACAGCGGGGCCGCAGCGAGATCGGGGGCCTGCAACCTGGTGCCAACGTTTCCGGCGGCCGTCGCGTGCACAGTCCACGCCAACGCGGGCATGACCGCCACGGACCGCACCTCGTTCGTGCCGTGTCCGGCGTCCTGAAGGCGCGGCATCCACGTGTACCAGCGGGCCGACCACGGCCCCGACGCGGGAAGAGGAACCCGCAGGCGGGGGGTTTCCGCACGGTGGTGCCCGGACTGGACACGCACCGCGGGTTGGCCGAACACCGTCCACGTACTGTCGTAGACCGCTCGGGCGCCGGGCGCGGCGATGGTGACCGTTCCCGTCTCAGCGGTGGCCGCCAGAGACGAGTTCGACACCGTAGCGCCCACCGTCCCGGACAGCCGGTTCAGAACCCGGGCACGGTACACCAGCTCCACCCGGTGAAAGTCCACGAACGGCGCTGTGTTGGTGTTACCCGAGAACGCGGAGAACGCCACCCCCAGGTCACCCGTGGGGATGGTGTCAGCGGTGACCGCCCGGTCGATCGTCCACACCGTGGGCTCGACGGTGCCGTGCCGCCACACCCGGGCGCGCACCTGGTGGCCGTCCACCCGGGCACGCGCCCACAACCGCACCCCGGGCGTGTAGGTGAGGCCAGTGTCCACGACCGCCCCGAGCTGGGTGCCGCCCCGGGTGACGCTCAAGCCCACCGACCCATCCACCCCGAGCACGACACGGGCCCGGTAGTACGATCCCAGGTTCGCGGGGTCGCGGCGCAACACCAACCCCACCAGCAGGGCCTCACCGGTCGACACCTGCCCGGCAGAGAACTGGGCCAGGACCTCGCCGTCACCCCACGGGCGATCCACCCGGGACCCGCGCAGGGTGCCCGGGTTCGACGCGAGGATGACGCGGGCCCGGCCCGGTGCGACGGATCGTTCCGCCAGCGTGCCGCCGGACAGTGCCCACGGCATCCCGGAACCTGTCTGACCCCACCCGTCCGTGACGGTCCGGTTGAACGGGTCGATGATGGTCGTCACCGGATCATCACCTGCACTGCCACGTCGGAGACCACATCCGCGTCCGTGCCCAGCTCCACAGCGACGGTCAGCCCGGTCCCGTCCGAGATGGTCTCCTCGGGGGCGACGATCGTCCACGGTGCGGCGGAGTCCAGCAGGGTAGCGGCGATGACCGTGGTGGCCCCGGTGTCCGGGTCGATCTTCAGCACGTGCACGGCCAGGGTGCCGGCGGTGACGATGCCCTGCGCCCTCACCCGGGTGACCGTCTGTGGTTTCCCTTCGAGATTCCAGTAGTGGGTGCGGGACGTGTGGGTTTCGGCGTCCCCGTCCAGGGACCACACCAACGGGTGGGCGGTCCCGATCCACTCCCCCGGGTCCTCCCCGCCCCCACCACCGGAACCGTTCTCCACTGCGGTGAGGCGGTTGTCGATCCGGTCGGTGATGGACGGCCAGTCGGTGGTGGTGATGACCCACCGGCCCTGGGTTTCCCCGGTGGGGTCTTCGGGGTCACCGCCCCCCGTGGTGGGTTCAGGGCCGATCAGGACACGCTTCACCTCGTCCGGGCCCCGGAACCGGGGGATGGCCCCGTACTCCGCGGTGACGAGGTGGTCGACGGCCGCGCCTTCGGCGTTGAGCAGGTCGGTGGTGCGGTCGCCGGTGTCGTAGTCGTACACCCACAGGCGCACCCCGGGGACGAGCACGGTTTGGTAGCCGATGACCTCCCCGGGGAGTTGGACCTGTTGGCCAGGGCTGATGACGTAGTCGGCAGGGCTGCCGCCGTACCAGTACCTCACGGGCCCCTCCTCGCTATGTGGTTGTCGTGTGGGGGGTATTCGTGGGGTCAGGCCCCGGCCCGCGGCGGGCGGGCGGCGTTGATCTCAGCGGCGGGGATGTACACCGGGCTCTGGGCGGTGAGCCCGAACGACAGGATCAGGCGGCCGATGCGCTGGGCGGTGGCTCCGGTGGAGGTCTCCAGGAACCGGCCGACCAGGTAGTAGGCGGAGCCGACCACGAACGCCACAGCGGGCTCGAGAACGGGTTCGATCACAGCGGCCAGGGCGACGTCGGGCAGGGTGATCCCGTACTTCGCGCCGAGCGCGGCGACGGCGCCGACGAGGTACGGAAGCAGGGTGCGGACGATGGATGCGGGGTCGATACGACGGGACATTGGTGTCCTTTCGGGGAGGAATAGGAAAAGCCACCCCGGGTGTGGGGTGGCTTGTCAGCGGGTGGCGCTACCTTGTGTGCTTTAACGACGTATAGACGCACGGGTGGTTGAAATGGATAATCGCGACTTTGCGTTAAACAATGAAGCCCACAGGGCCAGCCACCCTTCGGAGCGGAGTTATTTAATCCTGAGAACCGGAACGGGGAAAAGCCTTCTTCATTTTCTGCCCGTTCTGAATCTGATTGCTTTGCGCGGTTGGAAGACCCCGCCAGCTCCCAGGGCCGCCAGCCGGTACGTGCAGTTCAGCGGTGAACTCTCCCCAACCACCCTCACGAAGGGGCGGGGTGAACAGGGACTTCTCCGAGCCAGGAAGCTCGCCGGTCGAACCCACGCACTGTGCGCGTTGTGTCGGGAGGAGTACCCAGCCAGCCTGTTGGAGCTGACCCACATCAACCCTCGGGCAAATGTGGAGAGCGACCGGGAAAAACTCGATCTGTGGAATGTCATGTTGGCGTGCGGGCAGTGCCATTCCCTGTTCGACAAAGGCTTGCTGTGGGTGAACGGCTCCGGGGTTGTGCAGTGGGAAGGCGGGTTCGGCCCCGACCACCTGCTCACGGTGTGGGGTGAGCGGGCGGCCGGGGGCCGATGCCTGGAGTTCCGGGAGGGCAACCGGGGGTTCTTCCGGGCCCGGTTGTCCTACAGTCGAGTTCTCACCTGATCGGCAGAACCAGAACCGGTCCATGTGCGCACAGAACCAGGTCCGAGCCCGCCCAGACGGCGCACGCCAAGGCCACCCCGGCGGCGAACCCGACCGCAACCCACAGTGCGGGGCGCGGACGGGTTCGGCGGGTCAGGTGACGGGAGCGGTCCATGCCGCAGCCCAGGTGTCGGGGCCGACGATCCCGTCGACGCCGAGGCGCTTCTCCTGCTGGAACTGGCGGGTCACCCGGGCGCTAGCGGGCCCGTACTGGCCGTCGACACCGATCGACCAGCCCCGGTCGCGCATGCGCTGCTGGTAGGTGCGCACGCTGGAGTGGGCCGTGTAGTCCTTGAGGTACACGCCGGGCCACGCGCGAACACCGCTGTCCGGCTTCGCGGCCGGGGCGGTGAGTCCGAGGTGGGCGAGGGTCGCGGGCCCGGCGATACCGTCGACGTCCAGGCCGTTGGCCTTCTGGTAGGCGCGGACGGCGGCCTCGGTGCCGGGGCCGTAGTAGCCGTCAGCGGTGACGCCGAGCTTGGCCTGGAGGGGCTTGATGGCGTCGCCGTACTCGTACAGCTGGAAGAGGCCGTCGCCGTTCTCCGGCCGGTACTCGCCCGAGCCGCCCCCGGTGTTGGGGGTGCCGTTGCCCTTCTTGCCGAACGTGCCGTCCTGGACCATGCGGTACAGCGGGGTGCCGGGGCACGAGGTGGACACGAAGTCGCGGTGTCCCCGGATCGCCCCGGACACCCCCCGGGCCATGAGGTAGGCGCGCAGGTCGCGAACCCCCTGGATCTGCGCCGGGGTGGGCTGCTCGTTGCCGCCGATCATCAGCGACACGCTGTACCAGTTGGAGTTACCCGAGGTGGTGCCCTGCGCGGCCTGGTACTTGTTGAGGCCCCGGCCGGTGAACACCTCCCCGTTCACGGCCACCCCGAAGCTGTATCCGAGGTCGGCCCAGCCGTTGCCGTTGACGTGGCTGGACCGGACGCCCTTCCAGTAGCGGACGCAGTCAGCCTGCGTCTTCAGGCCGGTCGCGGCACCGTTGTAGTGGATGACGAGGCCGGAGTCCGGGTTGGCGTAGTCCGCGCCGGAGGCTCCCCAGCCGAAATAGGAACGGGGACGAAGGATCACAGGAAGCCCTTTCTGTGGGCATGAAAAAGGGCCCCGACCGGAGTGGTGCGGGGCCCTAGAGGTGGGGAGGAGGGAAGGGTCAGGCCGGGGGGAAGAACACCCCGGGGCGGGTCGCGTGCGCGTTGGCCCGCTTAACCACCCTGACCGGGCTCTCCGCGTGGACGACCTGGCAGAACGCGCGCACCGCAGCGTCCAGGGTTTCTGGGGAGTACCGGGCGTTGGTCGGCGACATGGTGTCGCTCACGGTGAGTTCCAGCCACCCTTCGTACTGGTCGGTCATGGTCATCTCGTACCGGTACGGGCCGGACACGGTCACGTCGTAGTCGGGCTCGGGCGGGGTCTCGGGGTCACACACAGCGGGCTCTCTTCCAGTCGGGTGCTTCATCAGGTGGTGGGTGGGTTGTTGCGGATCGTGATGTCCTGCTGGACCACAGACGGGGTCGGATCACGGGCCGCCAACTGGTCGACCTTGTCCGTGAGGTCAGCGACCGCGGCCTCCGTGCGGCGGGCAGCGTCCTTCAGTGACGTGCCGGTGTTGTACTCCACCTCGTGCCGCACCAACTTCACCTGGCCTTCCAGCGACGACAACCGCTCCACCACACCCGGGCGGGCCTCCACACCCGGCCGGGCTTCCTCCCCCACCCAGTCGTCCAAGAAGTGCGCCACCCCCCGGAACACGGACACCACACGGCCGATGAGCTTCGCCAACCCGACACAGATCGCAGTCAGGCCCGTCGCGATGACTGCGAACCCGCCCACCCACGCCCCCGCCGTGATCAACCAGGTGGGTAGTTCAGAGGTCATATTCGATCCCGTCCAAACAGATCCACCGGGGGCTGTGGGAGGAGTAGCCGACGAGCTGCCCCGGCAACGACCCCGTCGAGTTCACGGAGACGACGTCCATGCGCATCACCGCCACACCGGACCGCGACTCGCACGCGATCGGGTAACGGCGCCACGCACCCGGGCGGGCCGCGGCCGGCACCCGCGCGTAGTAGTCGCCGGAGGGCAGGGCGGCCCCGTTGCTGCGCTCGATGGTGCCCCGCAGCTCAACCCGGCCGGGGCGGATGAAGCACCACGACGGGGCGTGCCCGTGCGACGCTGTCCGGTACCCGGAGCGGAGTTCGAGTGCCGCCCAGTCCGTGGGGAACTGGGTGTCGGCGATGCTCGCCCACCTGGTTCCGGTCCACACGATCAGGGTGCCGGTGTCCGTTTCCAGGGCGACCATGCCCCGGTGCGGGGTGGGTGGTCGGTGGGTGGACAGGCAGGGGGCCGCCCCGGACGGGGCCGTAAATTCGCGGGGTCGGGTGTCGACGTCGCCGGGGGCGACCACCCCGGACTGTCCGGCGATGGTGATGACCGCGAGGACGACGTCCCACACCCCTGCCCCCTGACGGGTGGGTGCGGGCGGGGTTCCCGATCCGGGGGTGCCCGGCAGGATGGTCACGGTCGCGGTGTCGGCCAGCGGGTCGGCGCGGACCACGACCAGGTCCCGGCGTGCGGACCCGGACGTGTTCGGGACGACAGGGCGGGTGATGGGGACGGTGACCCGGTACCAGTAGCCGCCCACCAGGCAGTATCCGGTGCCGATGGTGATGAGGCCGGTGCCGGTCGCGGTGACGGTGAGTTCCTGGCCGAGGTCGGTGGGGGCGGTCATACCCCCGGTGGTGACGACCCCGGATGGTGCGAATTGGCGGAGGAGACGGGCGAGGTCTTCGGCGGCGTCCAGCGGCGAATCAGCGAAGACGCCGGAGAGTTCGGCCACTAGGAGCCCCCTTTCATGACGAAGGGCCCGACACCGTGTGGTGCGGGCCCGGGTGGGTGGGAAGTGGGTCAGGTGGCGGCGAGCCGGTCGACCTCACGGCGCAGGCGGCGGAGCGCCCGGTAGGTGCGGGGCATGTGCACGGTGTCCCCGACGATCGGGGTGACCTGCTGGCCTTCGGCGGGGGTGCGCTGGTAGACGACCTCGCGGATGATGTCGGTGACTGTCCCCCGGGGGGTGTCGAAGTTGACCCGGTCGCCGAGGTCGACGTCTTCCCCCCACACCAGCCCCTCGGTGGGCAGCAGATCGAACGCGACCGTTTGCACAGCCGCGGCCTCCGCGAACCGCTCCTCGGCCTGCTGGGCGGCGGCGGTCGCGGGCGGTACCCAGTCGGTGTCGTCGTCGCTGGACGGCTCCAAGGCCAGGTCGCGGGAGTCCTTGAACTCCTCGATGCGCAGTCCCGGCCACAGGGGGGAGGGTTGGGCGAACTCGAACAACAGCCGGTCCTTGCCTTCGCCCCCGGCGCCGATGATGAGGTGGGTGACCTCCGGCGGGGTCAGCTCGTAGGTGTACCCGGCGACGTTGCCGAGCTCCACGGAGAACCCCATCTCGCCGGTGAGGTCGCGCGGTTCGTACACCTCGAAGACCAGGCTGGTGCCGTGCTGCACCACCCTCCACCCGAGGTGCGCGCCGGCCGCGAGGGTGAACGTGTGGTCGTGCAGGTCGGTGAAGCGTTCCGCGCTGGTGATGGTGGGGCCGCGGCCGAGGCTGGTGGGGATGATCAGGCCCGGGTGGCGGCGGGCGACCAACGCCCCGGGTCCGGCGTGCTGGTTGATGAGGGTGCCGATGACGGTCTCGGCGGGTGCGGTGAGGGTGGTGCGGTCCACCGGCTGTTTGACCCCGGCGGCGGTGATCGCGGTCCCGGGGGCGGGGTAGATGGTGCGGCGGAACGCAGAGGTGTCGGAGATGCCGGTGAAGGTGGTGGTTTCCGCGCCGCCCGGCCGGTTGGTTCCGGCGTTGTCGTCGGTGACCTCGGAGACGTGCCGGTTCGTGGGGCCGGAGAACACCGTGCGGCCGTTGACCTCGAACACGATTCCGTCGCCCTCTTCGAGGAGTGCGGCGCTGTCGGTGTCGGCGTCCACGACAAGCTTCCACGCCCCGTGGCCGAGGTGCCTGTCGCGGATCTCCAGCTCTTGTTCGTCGTCGATCTCACCGATCATGTTTCGTTCGTGGTCGCGAACCCGAACCGTCCATTCCACGAGAGTATTCCCTTACTGGAAGATCTTTCTCTATACTGATGCACATGCTTAAGCGACTTACAGCCGCCGAACTGACATCCCTAGCAATCATGGCCCTAGCACTTTTCTTGTGGCCTTACGCGCAAGAAGCATTCATGAATTGGTGGAATGGGGATCTTGATTCCATATTTGGAGTGAGCAAAGAAACCTTGGCAAGAATTGCCAAGATTCTACTCTTCCTAGCTGGCCTGACCATCGTCGCAGACATCGCAGGGACCGATTACCTGAAGCGACTAAGGAGATGGGGCGACGAGACTCACGAAGGACAGATTTCCGACTTCCAAAAGAGGCTATCCACAATCCATCAAGATATAACGGAAAATGACACAGATCTACACCCCGCCCAGATCGAGGCATCTGGATTGACGAACCTAATCGAGCGCGGTCACAGCTGGAGGAGCCATCGGCTACCGAGCACTCCAAAGAAGACCGGCACCAATTCTGATCACTTTGCCCACCACGCTTCCATGGCTAAAATTAGATCCAATTCTAATTACAAGCTCGCAGTTTCATCAATCTGGGCATGGTCGCTTACATGTATCATATTGTCTTGCATCTCAACATTTGCCATCGTAGCGAACAGTGGATCGCCCGTGATGAATATGGTCATGCTGACCATGGGAGCCGCACTCGCAGCCCCAATACTATACGTCGACAGGCTTTCCGTGGCACAAATTAAATGGATGGGATTCTGGATCTCCACCATCAGAGACATGAGTAGACCCATTGCTGCGAAATGCATTGGAAAGACGGTCCATAAAGAAAGGCCGGATCTCAAATACAAGGCAATTGCCGCATCGCTTTTTATCGTCGGGTCTACGATCGACCTAATTATCTCGTAAATCAGGCGGTAGGCGCGAGCGGTGTGTATGCCAGGATCAACCGCGACTCCTCCACCAACCCCGAAGCCATCACGTCCACCGTGTTCTCCCCCGGCGGCAGCGGCCACAGCGTAGACCCCGGATGGGCAAGATGCTGGTACGCGCGAACCCCGTTCAACCGCACCGACTTCCGGCGCGGCCGGGTGTCGATCACCAGCTCATCCCCCGCCTCCAACCCGGCCGTGATCTCCATCCACCGGCCCGTCGTGACGTTCTCCAGCCGGGCACCGGGAGCGATCGGGCCCCGCAGCGTCCACACCGGCCACGTGCGCACCGACCCGGCGACACGGATACCCATGCCGGGGCCGATCGCGGTCGAGCGGCGCACCGACAACGGCAGGATGGGAAGCCACCGGCGGCCGTCCGTCTCCGGGCCCCGGTAGATGATCTCCACCGGGGTGAGTTCCCAGAACGGCTGCTCGGCCCGGAACGTCAACCCGAAGGACGCCCACAGGAGCCCTTCGGTGTCGCGGTCCATCTCCCCCTCCGCGCCGGCCTCGTAGTGGGCCTGGATGGTCCGCCGGGTGCCGTCGAACTCCTGCACGGTCAGCGTTCCCCGGCCGCCGCCGTTCACGGACATCGGGTCCAAGTCCGCGGCCAACGTGCGCCGCCGGTCGATGATGTCGGCCCGGGACTCCCCGTGGATCTTGATGGGCAGGAAAATCTCCCGGGGCAGAGCCCGCACCCCCGCGACCTGGTCGCCGTCAAGCACCCCCGACTCGCGCCGGTAAAACGAGTACTCAGGCATCCCCAGACCGCGGGCCCCGTCCAACAGGGTCCAGCCGCGCGCCCAGTCCGTGAGGGTGGTGGTACGGCCGGACGCCGATGTCCAGGTGATGCGGGTGGTGTAGTCGGGTTGGCGGGGAGGGAGCCCGACCCCGGGCCTACCTGGTGGTGTGGGTGGCAGGTAGACGATGGGCATCAGGCACCCCTCCCCTCTCTCTGTGTGCTGTTGTTACTGGTCATGCCGGGTGGAGTGCGTCCCAGTCGGACTGGGCGGTCATGACCTTGCGTGCGGTGATGCGCGGGTCGCCGGTCTCGGTGATGTGGAACGTCTGGTTCGGACGCTCCCGACCACGCACCCCTTCACGGGCGGCGCGCAGGTCCGCCCACTGCCGGTCGGTCAGCACCGGTTCGGGCCGGCCAGTCTGGTTGGCGACCAGCTGCAACCCGGGCATGAGCCATCCGCCCGTGTCGTACAGGGTCGGGACGGTGTCGAGGCCCTGCAACAGTCGGGTGAGCGGCGGTGTGGTGGCCTGGGTGTTGAAGTCGGTGTCCTGCCACCACAGGCCGCCGTCCGCGAACGCCCGCGGCCTCATGAACTTCGCCGCCCGGCTGGAGTAGCCGGAGGAGAACCGGACGGCGTTCGACTCGTTACCGCCGACCGTGCCACCGTGCTCGTCCACGATGACGTTGATGTGCTGCCACCCGCCGGGGCCGGAACCCTGGTAGACGGCGAGGTCACCAGGGCGGGTATTGCCCACCCCGCGCACGGAGTCCATCGAGGAGTTCGCGAACGAGGCGACGGCCGCGGACCGGATGTTGCTGTACGCGTCCTGCGCCTTGACCTGCTTGATCACCTCGGACACGAACATGGCGCACCACGCGAGGCCGTTCATTCCGAAGGCCCTCGTGAACTGGTTCGGGTTCCCGCTGATGCCGAGGTGGCCGCGTGCGGCGTCCGCTACGGCCTTGCCGTTGCCGCCCAGCTTCTCGCCGACCGTGTTCTTCAACCAGTCGAGGAGCTTGTCGATCATGGCGGAGGGCACGGACACCATGGCCTGTGCCCACCGGCCTTCGGTGAACCGGCCGCGCATGGTCTCGATCAGCGGGTCGAGGACCTGGCTGGCTGCCCCGGCGAGTCCGTCGCCGTCGAAGATGCTTCCGAGGTTGGAGCCGAAGGTGGCGAGTCGGCCGAGGATGCCGCCCTCGGAGAAGGACTGCACCCCGCCGTACACGCCGCCGTTGGCGAACCCGAGAACGGACTGAACACCGCCGATACCGCCGGAGCGCGCTGCTGCGTTGATGGTGTTGACCCAGCCGGGGCCGACAGCGCGCGTGAATTCGGGGCGCATAATGGCTTCGCCGCCGGACAGTTCAAGCCTTCCGCCGGTGGGGCTGAAGAACTTGTGCGGGTCGCGTCCGGGCGTGTATCCGGGCATGATGCCACCCGTTTTGAAGCCGTTGATGCGACCGAGTTCATTCATTCCAACAAGCCCGGCCACCTTATTCCAGGTGGCCCGAATTCCGTCATTGTAAACACGGTTCACAATGAACGAGACGGGCTTTTTGGTGATACTTTCAACCTGTCGCCAGGCCGCCTGAATACCATCCTTCGCAGCACGGAAAGCCTCAATGGCCCGATCCCGCATCGTCTGCAAAGGCGTCACAATGCGATCCCGCAGAGCCGAAGCCCGCGACGCACCCCAATCACGCAACGTCGTCAAATACCCGACCGCGCGATCACGCAACGACAGCACCGCAGCCACAGCCCTATCACGGGCGTTGATCAGCGCACCGACCACACGATCCCGCAACGCCTGAACCCGCACAGCAGCCTGATCACGCAAATTCGTGAAATAGGCCAAAACCCGATCACGCAAATTCAGGATCGCCGCAACAGCCTGATCACGGATCTGACGGAACTTCGCACCAACCGCATTCACCTTCGACTGAAGGGCCGCCGCAGCGGTCTCCATCAACCCGGTGAAACGCTCCCAGATCCACACGCCCAGTTCCATGACGATAACGCCAAGGACAAACAGGATGGACGCAGCCACCGTAGCGAGCAGAGCAGGAATAGCGAGCGCGACAACAAGGAAAGCGATACCGAGACCCGCGACGATCTTCGGACCCCACTCAACAAACCACGCCTGAATCTGCGCGGCGTTGTCGATCCAACCACGGATCTTGTCCGGGAGGCCCCGCGCCCATTCCATAACGGAATCCGCGACCTCGCCCAACCGGACGATCGCGCGGTCCTTCATGTCGAGGACCCACGCCACAGCGGCGTCGATATCGACCATGTCGCGGATACGGCCCGGGATCTCACGGGCCCACTCCACGAACGCGTCGATGTCCACCCAGTCCCGCACCCGGGCCGGGAGACCCCGGAACCACGCGGCGATGTCCTCACCCGTGGACTGGAGCTTGTCCACGGCCGCCGGGCCCACCTCGGACGCCCAGTCGGTCACCCGGTCGGCCAGATCGGAGACCTTCGCTTCGATCCGGTCCGGGAGTTCCTGCGCCCACGCCACGACCGCAGACACGACCGCGTCGAGCTTCGGGGCGAGCTTGGACGGGAGAAGCGCGGCCTGGTCGAGTAGCCAGTCCAGGCCGCCGGTGATCTGCCCGGCGATGTCCTGCCCGATCTGAGTCAGGGTCGCCGGGTCGGAGAGGTTGCGGAGCAGGCCTAGGAACGATTCCCCGAGCCCCGTGCCGCCCTCCCAGATCAGGCGCGGCAGGTCCTTGACCCAGTCCACTACATCCCGGCCAACCCCGGCCAGCACACCCGGGAGCGGTGCGAACCAGTCTCGGATGGTGTCGGCCAGGTCGGACGCGCCAGCAGCGAGCCGTGACGGGAGTTCCTTGACCCAGTCCGCGATGTCCTCGCCGCGGGCCCGCAGCCAGTTCGCGATGTCGGTGCCGGCGCGGCGGAACGCGGCTCCGATCTCGTCGAGGCTGACGTCGCCGGACAGTAGCCCGGTTAGGAGCCGCCATGCGGTTTGCACCTTGGACCAGGCGGCGGTGAAGGTGTCGCCGATGGCCTGCACCTTCGGCTGAAGATCGGTGGTCCAGAAGTCGGACAGCCACTCGAACGCGGGCTGGAGCCACGACCAGGCGGCCCGGCCCACGGTGCGCAGCAGCAGGAACGCGGCGATCAGCGGGGCGAACGCGATCCCGATGGTGACCTTGGCGATCTGGAGGAACACCGGCACCAGCGGTTCGAGCTGGGCGAACAGCGCCTTCGCGGAAACCCACAGGTCGTCCACGAACACGCGGAAGACGTCCACGTTGCGGTAGGCGAGGAGGAGCCCGCCCACCAGCGCGGCAATCGCGATGACCACGAGCCCGATGGGGTTCGCGTTCAGCGCGGCATTGAGGAGCCACTGGGCGCCCTGCCACGCCAGCGTCGCGACCCGGACGATCTTCGCCCACGTGTTGTGGAGGATCATCGCGGCCGTGGCCCGGCCCGTGGTGATCCACACCAGTTTCATCGCGAGGTACTGGGTGCGGATCGCTGCGGTGAGGCGGGTGACCAACGGGGTGCCCGCTGCCCACACCGTCCCTGCGCCCTTCCACCCGGTGGTCATCTCGGCCAGGAACTTGCCTGTCCCACCGACCGCCGTGGTGATCGCGCCGATGGTGCCGACGACCCGGCCGCCGATCCAGATGATGGGGCCGAGCGCGGCCAGGAACATTCCGACCGACGCGGCGGTGTTCAACAGTTCCGGGTTGGTTTCCGAAAGGTCCTGGATGACCAACGCCAAAGACTCAACCCGAGCGGTGACGGCGTCGAGCAAACCCGAATCCGCGACCGCCAAAAGCAGACCCTCAAACGCGGACTTCATTTCACGGATGGCCCCGTTCAGGCCCTCCATCTGAATGTCCGCGATGGTTTCCGCTGCACCACCGGAGTTCTCCAACTCGGCAGTGAAGTCCCGCATCGCCCCGGAACCCTGGTCCAGGAGCGCCATCATTCCCGGACCCGCTTCGAGCCCGAAAATGGTGATCATGTCGGAGGTGGTGGCCCCCGCGGTTTCCAACTGCTCGAAAATGTCCGCGAGGCCAAGCATCTGACCCGACGAGTCGCTGACGGACACACCCAGGTCGTCCAGGGTGTCCGCGACCGCCCCGGTGGGCTTCAGCAGTCGACTGATCGCACCCCGCAGGGACGTGCCGGCCTGCTCGCCCTGGATACCGGCGTTGCCGAGCATTCCGACAGCAGCGGCCACTTCCTCGAATTGCAAACCAGCCGAGTTCGCGACCGGGGCAATGTACTTGAAGGAGTAGCCCAACATTTGCATGTTGACGTTCGAGGAAGTGAACGTCTCCGTGAGAATGTCGTTGACACGGCCCAGTTCCTCAGCCTGGAAACCGTAACCGGTGAGAATGTTCGACGCGATATCAGCGGCTTCGCCGAGATCGATGGCACCGGCAGCTGCCAGGTTCAGGGTGTCGGGCAGGGCCGACATGATCTGGTCGGTGTCGAAACCGGCCATGGCCAGAAAGCCCATGGCGTCCGCAGCTTCAGACGCAGAATACTGGGTGGTCGCACCCAACTCCTGAGCGAGTGCGGTGAGGGAATCGAATTCGCCACCGGTCGCACCCGTAACGGCGCGCACCCGGTTCATCTGCTGCTCGAAATCACCTGCTGTTTTCAGCGTCAACGCGCCGAATGCGGCCATCGGCAACGACAAAGCAGTCGTTGTTTCCTGCCCCGCCGACGCCATCGCCGCCCCCGCGGACGACCACGCCTCACCAGCTCGGGCCACACCGTCACGGGACGCGGCGACGATCGCACCGCCGACCACACCCGACAGGGTCGAGGTGATCGCGGGCCCGGCCGCCGACATGACCCCGCCGAGCGAGGACATCGCCGCCGAACCGGCTTCGCGGGCCGCCGTTGTCGCGGAGGACACCCACCCGGAGAAACCCCCGGTGGGTGGCTGGTAGGACTGGGCCATCGCCCGGGACATCGCGGCCCCGGCCTGCTCCCCCGCCCTCCCGGCCTGCGCCGACAACGCGGCGGGCAGGGTGCGTTCCGTGGTCTTCGCGACCGCGGCCACCGCGTCCTGTGCGGCCTTCGTGGACGCGGCAGTCATCGCGGCGGGCAGGGACGAGGCCGCGGCCTTACTCGCGGATTCGGACAGGGCCCGGCCTGCTGCTTCTCCGACCTTGCCCATCTCCCGGGGGAGCTTCTTCGTCGCGGCGTTGGTGGCCTCGTCAGCGATCTTCTCCCCAGCTTCCCGGGCGGCCTTCGCGGAAGTCTTGCGGACCTCCTTGGAGGCCTCGTCCACCATGTCCGCGCCGAGCTTGGCACCGCCGACCTTCGCGGCCCGGGACGCAGCCGAGGTGGCTTCCCCGGTCAGGCGTTTGGTGAAGTCCCTCATCGAGGGGAGGACGTTGAGCCATACGGCGCCTACGGTGGTCGCCACCAGGGCCCCCTTGATCTACTGGAATAGGTGCTCGAATCCGGGGGTCAGTCGGCCGACCATGCCCCTGAACGCCTTCGCCGCGGCTTCGGCCTCAGCTGCCTTGCGGGCTTCCTCGGCGTGGTCCACCGGGCGCGGCATCGGGTCGGGGCGTTTCACCCGGCGCGGGTTCTTGGAGTTGACGGCGACGGTGACCGTGGCGTGGTCCCGGACCGCGTCCGCGATCACCGCGAGCAGGTACGTGTCATCGGTCCACGTGTGACCCCGGGCCGCCCTGTGGTACGCCGAGGTGGGCGGCAGGTGCTCGATCAGCACCCGGAGTTGGCGGAGGGACACCCGTCCGGCGGGCGGTTCGGTACCGCCGGATAGGTCCGCGTCCATGGTCACCAGGTAGTCACCGAGCCAGTCCCGGCCGCCGTACTCCGCGATCAGTGCGGCCTCGACCGCCTCGGCCTCCTCGGGGGAATCCCCCAGAAGGTCTAGGACTGTGTAGGGCCCGCGCCGTCCACCAGCTCGTCCTTGAGGCTGGTCTGGATGTCCATGAAGATGAGGAACACATCGTTGTCGCTGTGCTCGGGGTGGTCGCGGAACTGCTCGTACTGGTCACCGAGGATCGCGCGCGCCTTGTCGGCGGTGGTCTTCGCGGCGTCGACCTGATCGGACCACTCGTCGCCCGCGAACAGGGGGTGGGGGATGGTGTAGGTCCGGCCGTCCTCGCCCTCGAACGGGACGACCGGGTTCTCCGCGGACTCCAGTCCGAGCTTGTCGGCGAACTTGCGCTTGACGGCGGACAGGGTGCGGCGGGTCTTGCGGTTCTGGGCCATGGGGTTCGTCTCCTGACGGGGTGTGGGGTGGGCGCTGGGGCGAGCCGACCCGGGTGGGGTCAGCGAAGAACCCGGCCGGTGGGGCTCACCCCTGTGGGCCACCGGCCGGGTTCGGATCGAGGGTTAGTCGAGGTCGACCGTCGCCGACGCCGGGGACACCGCGAGGGCTTCCGGTGTGGGCTCGGGGACCGTGATCGTGGACGTGCCGGACAGCCCGGAGTGGGAGGCGGTGACCGTGCACTCCCCCGGGCCAACAGCGGTGACCAGACCGGCGGTAGACACGGTGGCCACCGCCTCATCGGAGCTGGTCCACGTCGCGGTGGAGGTGACGGGTTCGGCGGTGCCGTCCGTGAGGGTGAGCGTCGCGGTGAGCTGCTGGGTAGCCACGCGTGCGCCTTTCCAGGTGAGAGATGGGCGGGTGGGCGGTGACGCTTAGTCCAGGAGGACTGTTGCTGTTGGGGGCGTCACCATCAGGGAGAAGGGGCCGGGTCCGGGTCCGTGGGGGCCATCTCCCGCCAGCCGGGGCCGTCCATCCAGTGCAGGACGTCGGTGTTGACCGCCGCGTCCTTGTACGCCTTGACCGTCATCTCGTAGCCCTTAGCGTCCGCACGGTTCTCCGTCTCGTCGCCGATCTCCGTGACCGCACCGGACGGGTAGAGGCGGGCCCGGATCTTCTCCGCGCCCGTGCTCTTGGAGTAGTCCACCGCAACGAAAAGCCACCGGCGTTCGATGATCTTCGGCACCGCGTCCTTCGACCAGGCGAGCGGGGCGCCGAGCTGGGTACCGAGCTGGGAGAACAACAGCCCCTCGTACAGGGCGAGGACGACCGGGCTGGTTTCCAGGGCGACGATCTGGGAGGTGGACGTGTCGGTCTGCACGTCGTCCCGGATCGACGCGGCCTCCTGGGCTGCCATGGTCTCCGCGATGTCCCGCTCACGGGAGTGGGTGATGCCGTCCTCGGTCAGGTAGCCGACCGGGTGCCAGCCGATCGGGAGAGTGTTGAGGTTGCCGTCCTCGTCGAACAGCTCGGTCGGGATCTCGACATCGGCGTCCGCGACGAACACGGCGACGAACAGGCCCTTGAACACCGCCGACTTGGCGACGGTGTACTGGGACTCGACAGTGGCCACGGTGGGCCACCTCCTTTTGGGCATGAGGAAGGAGCCCCGGGCCGCTGGGCGGCAGGGGCTCGCAAAGATCAGGTGAGGGAGGCGGCGCAGGCGGCCGGGCCCAGGAGGCTGGGCGGGGGCGCGCGGCTCTCAGCAGGAACGTCAGGCGCGGGTGTTGACCCGGAACGCCCCGTAGTAGCGAAGGATGTGCTCGGACTCGTGGCGGGCGGACCCGGGTTCGAGGTGGACCGCGCAGTCATCCACGAGCACCCCGGCCCAGAACCGGGCGGCCAGCCGCTCAAAAGCGGCCACGCTGGCCTTGACCGCGGCCTGGATGACGTCCAGGTCCGTGTCGTACCAGTCGCAGTCGAGGATCATCGTGGTGTCCCCGGCCCACGACCGGGTCCCGCCGGGCTGGGGGCCGACCCGGAGCAGCGGACCCGCCTTCAACGCTTCTTCCAGGCGTGCGCCGGCCGGGCGTTTGGTGACGGTGCGAATCTCGGGAACCTCCTGGGTGTGCCAGGAGACGACGGTCGCGAGGAGGTTCGGGGCGTCCGGGTCGAGCAGAGCACTCACACGACCCTCCCCGCGGCCTGGAGGAGCGACAGCAGATGTTCGCGCTCGTGGTTGTGGCTGCTGTCCGCGCGCACCCGCGCTTCAGGGCGCCCCTTGCCCTTGCCGCGTTTACGGACCGACGTTTCCACGGTGAACGTCCCGTCGATCCCCACGCCTCGGGCGAGAGCGTTCGCGTTGCGTGCGATATCAGCGGCACGCTGTTCAGCGGCTTCCTGGATACCGGCTTCGCGCATGGCGTCACCGACCCCCATGTAGAAGACGCGGACGACCTCGCCGGGGCGCTGCGGTTTCATGGGGCGGGTCATCCTCGCACCTCCTGGAGCCGGACGGCGATGTGGTCGAGGAGCCCGGTCGCGGACCGGTGGTAGGAGGCGGGGCCGTGGACTTCGGCGCGGGTGCCGGCGTGCTCGAACGCGTCGACGGCGTCGATGTCCAGGTCGAGGCCCGGGATGTACAGGTCGAAGTAGGCGACGGTCTGGTCTTGGACCTGGTCGGCGCGTTCCGCGGAGTCGAGGGGCTGCCACGAGCACCCGGTGAGGGTTTCGTGGACGTCCTCGTACACGTCGTTGCCGTACCGGTCCCGGCCGGTCACCTCCCGGCGGATCAGGGTGACGGTGTCCGCCCAGATGCCGCCGGTCATGGTTTCGGTCCGAGGTGGTAGCGGGACAACGCCGAGTAGTCGAACTCCGACAGCTCAACGGCCGCCCGGAACCTCACGGTGCGCCGGTCCACGGTCTCCGAGGACACCGACACCGGAATGTTCGACCCCCGGGCCGCGACCTCCACACACAACTGGGTCAGGTTCGGCGGGGCGGGGTCGAACCCGGCCGTGTAGTCGACCTCGATCCGCCCGAACCCCACCGGCCAGCACCCGCCCACCCGTTCGAGTTGGCCGTACCGGCGCGACACCCGGAACTGGACCGGGGCCCCGTCCACCCGCACCTCGGCCACCTCGTGAAGGCGCATCGTGTGCAGGGTCAGGACCCGGCCGCCCCGGCCGTCGTACTCCTCACCCACCGCCGTGTACCGGGTGATCGGCCACCCGCACCAGTCCTGGATGTTGCGGCCCGCGGCGGCGAGGAGGTGTTCAGCGTGGTCGGGTTGACGGGCCTCGGTGAATCGGGGCCAGTCGTCTAGGGTGGCGAGCGGCGGCCAGTCGGAGGGGTCCATCTACTCGTCCCCCTCCTGCTTGGTGGCCTTGGTGCGGCGGCCGGTCGGCTTGGTGTCGGGCTCGTCAGCGATGAGGCCGCGACTGCGGGCCTCGGCCTCGGTGAGCTGCATCTTCGTCGGGTAGCCGTTCACGGTCACCTCGTAGACGGCGAGCTTGCCGTTGGGCACTGGTGTCACCCCCTTCCCTCCTGTGATCACGCTGGGGCCCTGGCCCGGTGTGCCGCACGACGCATGGTCAGCGCCGCACACCGGGCACACGCCCCGCTTGCGGTGGGTGAACATCAGCTCGCGGCGTCTTCGAGCGCCTGCACCCTCGCGGCGAGCGCCGACAGTGCATCCGCAGTCGCGAGGTTCGCGTGGGTGTGGTTGCCTGCGGCGGCCGTGGACGCGGTGGTGCCGATGGTGGGCGGGAACGTGGACGGCTTGCCGGTGACAGCGGACCACGCCACGGTCGACGGGGTCTCGCCGCCGGTGTCGCCGAGCAGGTCGGCCAGCTCCTCTGCGGAACCGGCCGACCGGAGACGCCCCTGGAACTCGCTCATGTAACCCTCAGTTGCCATGGGTTCCTCCTACGCGGCCAGCTCGACGCGAACGAACGCGCTGGGCTGGAGGACAGCCAGGGCCACGCGGCACTCGCCGAGAACGGCGACCATGTTTCTCACGAAAAAGTCACTGTGCGAATCTGTGACGGTAATGCTCGCCTCTTCGCGGTCGTACAGGACGGCCTTCGACCAGTCGCCCACGAACAGCTCACCCTGAGGGACGGCCTCGTTCTCCACCACCGGCAGGTTCCACAGCGTGTTGGTGCCACCAGCAGCGACCGGCCCGCCGAGCACGTAGCGGCCTTCGTTGTCCTTGACCAGGTCCATGGACTCCAGGTCGAGGGGGTTGACCGCGACGCCGTTGGACTGGGCGCGGGCGCCGAGCCGGGTCATGGTCTTCGCGCGACGGATCGCTTCGATGTTCGCGCTGACCGCGTTGCCGCCGTTGGGGTCCACGGTGAGGACCTGCACACCGGGGGTGTGGGCGATACCGCGCAGGGAGTCCGAGGTGGACCCGTCGCCGTTGATGATCTCCCGGTCGATCTTCTCCTCCAGGCCGTAGCGCAGGAGGGCGTCCACGAGGGAACGGACCTGCGCCACGTCGGAGAGGGCGCGGCGGGTCATCGCGAACCAGTGCGCGATCGTCTTGACCGTGGTCGACTCGGATCGGGTGGTGAACCCGGACAGCGGCTTGACACCGGTCGCCGGGGACGGCGTGGCGGGGCTCTCCACCGACGTGGACTCCGCGACGAACTCGGCCCGGTTCGTGACGGTGTCGATGTAGGTGTACTCGATGGTGTCCGAGGTGGTCGTCGCGCCGGTCACCAGGTCCCGCATGGTGAGCGGGCGCAGGAACGGGTCCAGGCCGAGCTGGAGCCCCCGGTAGTCCGGGCGGACCAGGCCACCCGCCGAGGTGCGGTCGCCGCCGGTGAGCAGGTCCTTGTAGGCGACCGGGCGGGAGGTGATGCGCTGGTTGGAGTTGAAGTGCTGGCCGGTCTTCTGGGACAGCAGGTCCTTGAACTCGGCCGAGTCCGTGAAGTGCGAACCGAGGGACTTACCGCCCAGGTCGACGGCCTTCCCGGGCTCCTGCCGCTGGTCGTTGGACGGCTCGAACTCGATACCGTCGAAACCCTTCAGGGCGTCGCGGAGAGCGGTGTCGCCCTGCCGGGTCTTGATCTGCTTCGCGAGATCAGCGCCGGCCTCGATGTGCTTCTGGACGGTGGCGCGCTCGTCCTCGGTGAAGTCGCGGCCCGCGGCCTCGGCGGTGTCGGTGATGTCGGTGGCGGCCTTGGCGTGGGCCTTCAGCTCGTCCTTGAGCTGGTCCAGGGTCTTCCGGGACATGCGGTGTTTCCTCGTTCCGTGGAAGTGGAGCGAGGCGGCACCGATGCCGGGCACACCCTCGTTGGGGTGGCGGGGCTGGTGTGGCCTGCAAAAACGTGCGGGTTGGGTGGTGGGTTACAGGTCGGCCAGGTGGGCGGTCAGGTCGGCGAGCTGGGCGCGCAGCGGGTCCGGGGCCGGGGGTTCGTCCGCGGCCGACTTACCCTCGGGGGTGTCGTCGGTGGCGTCCGGGGCCGGTGCCGGGGTGGGCTGCTGGCTGAGCTGGTCGGTGAGGTGCTTGACCTGGTCGGAGAGCGCCGCGAGCGTGGACACGATTGCGTCCCACTCAGCGGGCGGGGTGGTCTGGGGTTCGGTCGGTTCGGGGTCCGCGGCGGCCGGGGTGGGTGCCGGGTCCGGGGCGGGTTCGGGGCCGTCGTCGGGGGCGGTGGACTTGGAGGCCAGGGCCTCAGCGACGATCGCGCGCACCCGCTCCTCGGTCAGCCCCACCTCAGCGGTCTTGACAGTGCCGAGGCTGGTGTTCTGGTTCGCGCCGACCAAGCACGGGCCGGCCTCGAACAGCTTCAGTTCCCGCAGCTCGTAGTAGCCGGTGCGGGAACCGTCGTCGTTCTTCAGGTCCACGAACGCGCCCTCGGACACCTCGTAGCCGAAGCTGAACTGCTTGACCCGACGCCCCTTCAGTAGCCGGTACACCTTCGCGGCGAACGGCTCTTCCAGGTCCAGGCGGGCCTTGATCCACAGCCCTTCGGGGGTTTCCTTGGCCTCCTCGATCACGCCGATGTGCGCGTCGGGGTTGGACCAGTCGTGCGACCAGATGAACGGGATGGGGTCCTCAGAGGACTTCCACGCCTCCAGGGTCTTCTCGAACGCGCCGGGGGCGATCTTGTCCCCGACACTGTCCTTGTCGTAGGTCGCCACGATCGCCTCGACAACACCGTCTTCGGTGCCCTCGTGCGCGCCCGCAGCCTTGATCTGGACGGGCACGGACTTCGTGCGCATCATGTGGTTACTCCTCGTCCGGCGTGCCGCCGGGGTCGTCTTCGATTTGCGGGACGCCGGTGATGCTGAGCTGGCATTTGCATTTCGCGGACTCGCGAGCGGGCAGGATGCTGTCGCCGGGCCACCGGCCGCCGTTCGAGAACTTGCCGGTGAGCGGGACCGTTTGGCCGTTCATCCGGGCGTGGGTGGCACGGCTGTTGCGGGCGGTGGTCCGCCACGTCTTCCGGCCGGTGTCACCGAACACCCGCTCCGCTTCCTTCACCGACGTGTAGCCCGCGACGTGCTGGGTCTGGCGGGCCGCCAGCTCAACGGAGCGGGACGCAGCCCACGTCGCGAACATGGCCTTCAACGCCTCGGCCGGGTCGTCCGCTTCGAGGGCTTCCTCGACGTGAATGCGGGAGGTGTCGGTGGTCGCCCGCGCCTGTTCGGCCGCGTTGTCCATCAGCCACACGGCAGTGGACTCCGGGTCGTAGTTGGCCGGGTCCTCCCCCATCTCCTCCAGGGCGGCCCGCGCGGACGCCGCGGCCGTGGACAGGTTGACCTGCCCCAGGACCAGGGCCAGTTCGGTCTCCCACCGGTCCCAGTTCACGGACGCGGCCGAGTCCTTCGTGAGTGGCCCGCGGGCCTTCGCGGCACCGAGCAGCGCCCCAAGGGATCGGGCTTGCCGGGCGAAGAACCGGGACAGTTCGTCGGTCGCCCGCGTCACCGTGCGTTCCGGCGGGGCGGCTTTGATCAGCAGGGTCCGCGTCTTCGTGCGGGCCTTCCCCAGGTCGGGGGGCGGAGCCGAGTCGCGCGGAGACGCCTGCCCGCCCTGGGTGACGTTCAGCGGCACCACGAGCTCGTTGCCGCCCTCCAACTCCTGGAGGTTGTTCTGGGCGCGGATCTCGTTCACGGTCATCCACGGGGCACCAGCGGCAGTGGACGCCGCAATGGCCTGCTCCTCGAACGACCCGGACATCTTCGCCTTGATGTCGAATTCGAGGTACACCAGGTCGGGGTCCGCCAACTCGGGAACCAGCTGATTCTCAAGGGACTCGTCAATGTCGACCAGCCACGGCCCCAACGTGTCCTGGTACAGCTGTTTGTGCTGCTCACGAATGTTGCTGAAGGTGGCGTGGTCGAGGATGCCGACCAGCGGCGGGGGGATGTGGTACGCGGCGGCGACCTCTTCGCGGGTGAGCTTGCGGGCCTCGATGTACTGGGCCGCTTTGGGGTCGAGCCCGGCGGGGACGTAGGTCATCCCGTCTTCGAGGACGGGCACTCCCCCGGCGTCGGCGCCGTCTCCGGTGTACAGGTCGCGGAACTCGCGCTGGAACCGTTCGCGGGCCTCGTCCGACCAGTCCTTGCCCTTCATCTGCGGGCGCTGAATAAACCCGGACGTGCGGGCCCCGTTGCGCCACATCTGCTGGCGGTGCCGGTTGGCCTCGTACTCCTCCAGGAGGATGTTCCGCAGCGCCAACAGCGGCGAGGTGCCGTGCCACAGGGAGTCCACCGCGAACCCGTGGAAGTGGATCATGTCCTGGGCGGGGACCCGCACCCTCCCACCCACCACGTATTCAGCTGGTTCGATCCACGACCCCCCTTCGGGGTGCACCCATGGGCGCGGGACCGGCAGCAGACCGATCACACGTCCGCTGTTGGGGTCGCGGATCTTCGCTACGAACGCGTCGTCGTAGATGGCCCTGTTGGAGATGATGTGGGTGAACAGCTGGTAGCGGGTGATCTTGCGGCCCGGGAGAGGGGTGTCCAGCAGCTTGGGGAGCGGGTGGTTGGTGAGCCGACGCCGGTCGGTGTCGGACCGGCGCTCGTAGGCGTGCAGGGTGAGTTGGGCGATGTTGCGGGCCAGGAAGCTGACGACCGTCTGCACCTGCGGTTGGGCCTCGAAGATCGCCCCGAACTCCACCCACTGGTTGCCGAGCTGGAGAGCCTGCGGCAGGTCGTACCCGCCACGGTCACGGACGTGCTCAAGTTCGCCGCCGGACACGATGAAGCTCACGACCGGATCACCTGCCAGAACTCGACCTCGGAGCGTTCGAGGATGACCGCGCCGTCGCACTCGGCGGGTTCCAGGCCGGGTTCGAGCCGGGTGGCGTTGCGCAACTCCACCAGACGTCCGGCCTTGCGGTAGAGGACTCCGCGGAAGCCGGTGCCGTTGTGGAGGTTCACGATGACCTCGCGGCGGAGCAGGAGCCGGAACCACGCGAACACGGGCCCACCCCCTTTCTGTGGGTCGGCCCGGTAGGTTGGGCGCATGAGAATGTCGTTCGTTCAGCCCGCAGGTGAGGGCTCCCGGTTCGCCGAAGGCGCGTTCGATGGCGTGATCGGGAAGACCATCCCCGTGAACACGCCAGAGGGGCGGCATCAGGGGCGGGTCGTTGCCGCGACGGTGGCCGAGGACGGGCAGTCAGTCGAGCTGACGGTGGAGGTCGACGGGTTCGTCCTGCCTCAGCCCGTGTCCGGTCCGGGGCTGTTGAGCGTCACGCGACGGTGAAGCAGCGGGCAGGGTGGGGTACCTACAAGCAGGTGGCCGCCGAGCTGACCGGACGGATCGAGGATGGGCGGCTTCCGGCCGGCGGGCCGGTTCCGTCAGAGGCGGCGCTGGGCCGCGAGTTCGGGGTGTCCCGCACGGTGGTGCGGCGGGCGTTGGCCGTGTTGGAGAAGGCCGGGTTGGTGCGGGCGGTGCCCGGGGTGGGCCGGGTCGTGTCCACCAGCGAGGAGCGGGCCCGCCCGGCCGGAAAGGTGCCGGCGCCGTTCCGGTTGATCGCCCGTGATCTGCGCGAGCGCATCACCAGCGGTGACCTCGCCGAGGGGGACCCGCTACCGTCCGAGTCGGACCTTCAACGCGCCTACGGAGTGTCGCGGACGACGGCCCGGCACGCCTTCGCAGCGTTGGAAGGGGCCGGGCTCGTCTCGGTGGTGCAGGGCAAGGGCCGGGTGGTCACGCGACGGTGAGGCCGCGGCCTTCGTAGGCGGAACCGCTGTCCTCGTCGTCGTCATTGAGCGCCCACGCTGAAGCGGCCATGGCCGCCACTGGAACGCCGTCGATGCGCTTCCCGGACTTGTCCCGCTCCGGTTTGTCGGGGCGGATCAGGTCGGGGTTGTACGGGGCGCGGCGCACCTCGACGCTGTCGAAGCAGAACGACGCCACCGGGTTGCCGTGGTGCGCGAACCGGCGGGTCTTCACCAACGCCATGACCTCGTTCAACCCCGGGGTCATCCGGTCGTAGGTGTTCTTGTACGCGACGATCTCGCCCTCCTCCGGGTCCAACCCGGTGAGGTCCGCGACCTTGTTGATGACCGGCCACATCGACCACTCGTCGGAGTGCGCGGCGCGGAACGCGAAGTGGTCGCCGTCCTCGCCGATGTCCTCGTACACCCGCTCGTAGTCGATGATGTTGCCTTCGGTGATGGTCAGCCAGCCCTGTTCGGCCCACCGGGTGAACGCGCCGTCGTTCTCCTCATCGAGCTTCGGTAGGGCGTCCTCGGGGAGCCAGAACCGCCACAGCACGTCGACGGGGCCGCCCTTCTCCTCCGGGGGGAGGAGCACACACCACGCGGTCAGGTCGAACTTCGCGGACAGGTCGAGGCCGCCGTAGGCTTCCCGGCCCGCCAGTTCCTCACGGGCCTGGTCCGGGTGGGCCCACACCGTGCCGGGGTTCTCCCCGTACAGGTGCATGGGCATCCACCTCGTGGACTGGCGCACCCACTGGTTGAGCCGGAACTGGCGGAACGCGTTCTCCTTCTCCGGGGCGTTCTTCGCGTCCGACGCGGCCTGCCGGAACTTCTCGATCGACAGGAAGTCGCCCAGGGCGGGGTTCGCGATCTTCCACGTCGCCTCATCCCACGGGTCCTCGTCCTCCGGGGTGTTGCGCAGGTACACGAACGTGTGCGACGACCGGCCCGGCATGTCGAAAATCCTCTGCATCTCGTTGTGCATGTTCGCCGCGAACGACGCGGGGTCGTTGCCCGCGGTGGTCGCCGCGATCATCAACGGCTGGCGGCGGGCACCCGAACCCATACCGGTCTCCATGGCGTCCCACAGGTCCCGCTTGCGCCACGCCAGGATCTCGTCTGCCGCGACCCCGTGCGGGTTGTAGCCCAGGGCGCCGGCCGCGTCGGCGGCGATCACCTGGTAGAAGCTCGCGGTCTTCGGGTCGACGATGCGCTTGTTGGCGTCCTTGACCTGCAACCGGCGCGACAGCACCGGGGAGAGCTGCACCATGCGCTTCGCGACGTTGAACACGAGCGAGGCTTGGTCGCGGTCGCGGGCGCACCCGTACAGCTCGGCTTCTTCCTCGCCGTCAGCGACGAGCAGGTACAGCATGATCGCGGCCTGGATCTCGGACTTGCCGTTCTTACGGGCGAGCTCGATCCACGCCGTGGAGTACTGGCGGACGTAGTCCTGGTACTCGTCGGACCAGCGCACCGCCCCGAACAGCGGCCGGATGATGTCGTCGCGCTGCCACGGGGTGAGGATGAACGGCTTGCGCGCGTAGGTGCCCTTGGTGTGCACCAGGACCTCTTCGATGAACCCCTGGGCGTGGTTCGCGCGCGGGGTGCAGAAGTGGTTGCCGTGCTCGGGGCAGGTCAGGCCGTCGTGGGTCCAGGAGCAGGCGGGCAGGTCAGGAGAGGAATCGTTCGGCTCCACCCCTGACCTCCTCCCGGTCGATCTTCAGACCGGCACGGTCCGAGGGGGTGAGGCCGAAGCGGGCGCCGATACGGGTCATGGTTTCCGCGTAGTCGCGGGCGATCTGGACGGCGGGGTTCTTGACCCGCTCGCCCTTCTGGCCGATGACCATCACCCCGTACTGGGCGAGCTCGTCCACGGCTTCGCGGTGGCGGACAACGGCGTCACACCACACCGCGAACGTGTCGACGTCCCACGGGGTGAGGACGGTCTTCGCTTCGAGGTCGGGGGCGAGCCGGTTCCACACGTCCAGGGCGGTTTCGTAGGGGGACGCGGGGTCGGCCTGGTTGTGGAGGGCGACCAGCCACGCGGGTGGGGCGATGGTGCCTTGCCCGGGGAGGGGTTCGTCGGTGTTGACGCGGTCGGGGCGGGTGCCGTCGAGGAGCTTGAGGGAGGTGGGTTTGGGGCGGGGGCCGGGCTTGGCCACGAGGACGCACCTCCCCCGGGGCGGATATTTTTCGGCTATCTCGTCGGCGGATACGGCGAGTCACCCGCGCGCCCGGCGTTTCCGCAGGTCAGAGCGATGTAGACCCCCCTACCCCCTGGGTGGGGTGCCGGGGGCCCACAATTCGGGCTTTGACCTGCGGTTATGTCGGAGTGTGTTGGGTGGTGGCGTTGGGTTACCCGGTGGTGATGGTGTGGTCGACGTGCCCGGGTTGGTAGCGGCGGTGCCAGTCGGTGATGTGGTCGACCCATGGTGTGGGCCTCTGCCCTCGGGCCCTGTGGGTCAGTACCTCATGGGGTGCTGTGACCATCACGACCGTTGCGCCTCGCTGCTTCCATTCGGCCCGTGTTCGCGGCTCGGGGGCGGAGTGGATGACCCAGGCGGCGCGCAGGTTGTGGTCTCCGTGGAGGAGCCGGGTGAGGATGGCGTCCCGTGCGTCGAGGGCGAACGGGGTCAGGGCTGGGGGTTGGTCGTGGTCGGCCCGGGTGGGGTGGGCGTTGACCGCCGTGTACAACGCGTCGAGGTCCACCACGAGGTCACCCGGTCGGGCGTGCTGGGTGACGTAGGTGTTCTTGCCGGCGCATGGGGGGCCGCACACGAGGGTGACCCGGTGGGCTCTCCCCGTTCGGTGTGCACACCGGTCACACCGTTGGGTTATGGTGCTGGTGGTGTTGGGGCATCCCGGGGTCGGGCAGGCGTGGCGCACCACAGGGGTTCCCTCCTGTCTCCCCGGGGGCGCGGAACGCGGTGGGGTGCGGGCCGGGTTGGTGCGGGGTGGTGTGGGGTGCCCTCCCCCGGTGGGTGGGGTACCCCCGGGGTGGGGCCTACCAGGGGGCGTGCCGGTACCAGCCCCCGGGTTGATACCGGGCGGTCTCCGAGGAGTGGCAGGAGTGGCACAGCCCGCGCCCGTACTCGGGGTTGTCGGGGTCGAGGCCCATGGCCACCAGCGTCTTGCGGTCCAACGGCCAGTGGTCGGCTTCGACGGCTTCGGCCTTCTTGCAGATGCGGCACTGGCGGTCGCGCTTCAACACCCCGGGGCGGAACCGTGTCCGGTGGGCGTGCCCGTACCCCTGGGCGGTGGAGTGGCCGCGGCGCTGCCTCAGGTTCCGGTTCGACCGTGTGCGGCACTCCCCACAGGTCGGTCTCCCCGGTCGGGCTTTCCCTTTACACCCGGGGGTCTTGCACGGCTGCTGGGGGCGGGCAGGCACCGGGCACCGTCCCTTCGTGTTCCAGTAGCGGAAACCGGTGGGATTCCCTACACTGATCGCGTTGGTGAAGCCCATCGCTAACACGGGTTGCTGGGTGCCGGAACACCCTGTGCAGAAGCAACCAGGACCGACACTAGGCAGACACAAGCCGTATCTTCAGCGAGTTCCTTCGGGGAACCTCTAGCAGTTTCCGGACTGCTCGCTGGAAGGTGCGGCTTTTTTCGTGGCCGGACAAGAGAAGAGAGAGGAGGTGACGCGTTTGAACTGGCTGGGCCCCGTGCTCCACGAGTGCGTGCGGGTGGTCCAAGGAGCACTGGAAAGCGGACCGAAGACCACCCGCCTGGCCTTCCTCATCCTCGTAGGAGGAGGAGTGACAGCCCTGGTACTGGCGGCAACCAGCATCAGGTAATAGTGCCAACAGCACTACATATCCGAATCCAGGATACGGGTCGCAGCGCCGGAATGGGTGCTGCGGCCCTCACCCATGCGGGATGGTCGGGTTGCGGTCACCCGAAGTGCGTGAACACCGAGGGCCTACGCGGGTCCCGGTGGTACATGACGGTGGGCGGCTCTTCGCAGCGCATGATGTCCGCGAGGGTGCGCCGCCGGACCTTCGGCAACTCCACCGTGGGCAGGCTGTCCGCCACCGTGTACACGTCACCGTGGAGGGGGCCGCCTTCGAGCACCACCCGGCGGCCGGGCACAGGCGGGGCAGGCGTCTCGGTCGCGGGTTCGATGTCCCGGGCGCCGGCCACACGCACAGCACCACGCCGGGCGGTCACCGGTTCACCTCCAGCACCCACCCGAAGAACCGGTACACGACGTACCCGGCCAGGAACGCCAGCGGGGCCACGACCAGGGCCATGATCAGCCCGCCCACCAGGTACCCCCAGTTGCCGCTGAGGAGAGAGATCGTGGTGAAGACCCCCAGGTAGCAGGTCGCTGCGGTGAGGTGGAGCTGGGCGTCTTCGCGGCTCACATGTCCTCCTCGGGGGTGTACCCGAACCGGTTCGGGTTGTCAGGGTTGCGGACGTACCGGTGCCTGGTTCCAGCGCCGAGCTGTTCCAGGCACCACACCTTCACCTCGGGAAGAACCGGGTCCACGTACACCCGGTACCCGTCGCACGGGCCACCCGACAGGACGTGTGTCTGCCGGTGCCCGTCAGGGGGCAGCGGGGCGCCGAGGCTTTCCAACTCCCGGTAGGCGCGTTCGTTCCAGTAGACGGGCTCCAACGCGAGCAGGATCGCGGGGACCAGGTCTCGGACGGGTTCGGGGCTGTGTAGCGGGGTGCCGTCGTTGAGTGCGGTCCACAGCCCGCCGTAGAGGGCCATGCGTTCGCTGCTGGTGAGGTGCAGCGCCCAGGAGGGTTGAGTGGGGAGGCGTTGAAGGTCAGCCATCAGGTCGGTTCCTCTCGGGCGAGAGCGTCCAGGTCGTCCGCCATACGACGAAGAGCCTGCGCGAGCGCTGGCCGGTGGTCCCCCGGTTTCAGGTAACCGGGCCGGTGCGGGTCCAGGACGAGCGGGACCCGGATCGGGTACCGGCCGAGCCGGAGCGGGAGGAGACGGCGTCCGAGGGTCACGTTGAACCGGCCGATGACGGTGTACGTCTCAGGGGGTCGGGCCATCAGGGGTTGGTCTCCTCCGTGGGGGTAGGAAGGGCGCCGCGTACCTGTACCCCCCCGGACAACACCGTCGAGGTACGCGTTCGTCTCGTCGTAGGTCAGTCCGCCACGCGACCGGTTCCCGACCACCACGTGGAAGTCGCGTCCGTCGAACACTTGCCGGCCGTTGAGGTAGGTTCTCCCGCCGTCGAGGTAGACGCGGATGCGGAGGCCGCTGTCGAGCTCTGCCACTGCCGCCGACCACCGAAGCCGGGAGAGCGGGTGCCAGTTGTTGTCGAAGCGGGGCCTGATTCCTCCGAAGTTGCCTTCGGTGTAGCGCTCCACCGTGGGTGGGGTGTAGTCCATGCCGGGGGTACGGAAGGGGGCTTGGGTGTACAGGGTGGCGATGTCGGTCGGCGGGGTCGTGTCCACGGTTCCGGTTCTCTCCGGCGCCGGGCTGTTGATCGTGCCGAGCCATGACCACCCGGGTTCGTCCGGGCCGGTGCCGAACGGGGCTGCCCACACTGGGCTGTGGTGCACGCTGGGCATCAGCTGTCCCTCTCGGTGAGGAGGAACGGGCCGATGCTCGCCGTGTCGGGGAGGGTCATCGTGACCTCCGGGCCGACCTCGGCCGGGGGTTGGTCGGGACCCCACTCGGGGGCACCGCCTTCCCTCACGCTCTCGGGTTGCGGGGCGGTGTCGTAGGCGGTGAAGCGGAACCCGCGTTCTGGGGTGCACTCGATGCTGTCGGGGTCGACGTGCCTGTACCTGGTGGTTCCGTCCGCCTGCTGGACTCGGATCATGGGGAACCGGGGGCCGAGGCGGATGGTGTCCGGCAGGTGGCCGGGGGTGCGCCACGCGGCGGGCACCGTGGGGTGGCCGGCGGTCACGGGCGGCTCCACAGGTAGGAGCCGTCGAGGAACGGGCCGATGTAGTGGACCGTCCGGGTGCGGGCCGCCTGAAGGGGCGCGTCGAGCAGTGGCCCACGGCGCTCCCGGGCGGACGGGCCCATGCCCTTCGGCTTCGGCCCCTTCCTGATGCCGGGCGTCGCGGGGGCGGGGTCCGTCGGGTAGAACACCATGCCGGCTCCGAGGCCCATCGGGGCAGGCTCGGTCTTTCCCAGGGCCTTGTCCCGGGTGGTGTCGACAGCAGCCAGGGCGTCCGGGTGCACGTCCAGAACCCAGTCCTTCGCGGCGGCCGTGGCCACCATCGACTCGGCGAGACCACGGGGGACGCCGGAGGCGCGCAGCTCCCGGTAGTACCCGGCGAACGTGCGGGCGGTGGTGTTCGGGGTGTCGGTCAAGGGGTGTCCTTCGCAGGGGTGCGGGCCGCGAACGCGTTCGTGAGCGCGGACAGGCGGCGGTACTTCTCCGGGGTGGTGTGGCCGTCCCACCGGCGGGCACGGCGGTCACTCATCGCGGGTGGCCACGAGCGTGAACGGGGGCGCGACCCCGGCCGAGTGGTACGCGGCGGCCTCCAATGCTGCCCGGACACGATCATCCGGTGACCAGTCGAGGTCCCGGGTGGTGTGCATCGACCCGGTCGCGAGACCCTGCCCGCACCCCACAGCGGCGTACCCGTCCGCGGGCTCCCCCACCTGGTAGTCGGCATCCACGGTGAACAGGCGGCCGTTCACCCCGACGAGGAACTGGCCGGTCTCCTCAACCCCGGAATCGACCCGGGCCCACCCCGCCGTCTTGAACGCGGAACGGAGGGCGTCCACGAAGGTCGTGCGCATGACCCGGTCCAGGTCGACGTCATCAGTAAGGGTGGGCGGGGTGAACCCGTACTGAAGGATCTGCCCCATACGAAACGACGTGGTGTACCCGATCGCCCACACGTCCGGGGTCTCCGCCTTCCCGGACTCCCGCTGCGGGAGCGTGAACACCTTCGGGTCGCGGCGGATCTCCAGGGTGTACCCGGCGACCGCTGCGGCGTCTCCGCCCAGGTGGACCCGTCCCTGGTGGGTTAGGCCAACGATCGCGGTCACGTTCCGGCCCCCGGCCTGGTGTCCTCGTCCAAGCCGCGGCCCTTGGTGCGCAGGCGGGGGTTGCACCGGCACGGGCCGGACGGGCGGCCCCGGCGGGCAATCCCCGCGTTCGCGCGGAACAGGACATCGTCCAGGGCGTTCAGGGCCAGGTCCTTGTCCGGGCCGTCCGGGACATGCGTGTTGATCAGGTGCGCGAAGCCGAATGCGCCACCCCGGACGGTCTCGTGGGCGGTGATCGCGTCGGGGGTGTTGGAGGGGTGGTACTTGTACCGGTGGTCGATGTCAGCGGGGCGCATGGGGGCCTCCCAGGGGTTTGGTGACTGTGGGTATACAAAAACCCCGGTAGGTCAGCGCCATACCGGGGCTTGCAACTACGGTCGGTTACACCTTGGCGTTCGCGCGGTGGAAGGCGTCCTCCAACGCGGCGCGCTCATCGGCGGGCAGCCGGTAGAACCCCGGCAGGGCCACTACCGCCAGCGGACCCGACAGGCCCAGTAGGGCGGTGCTGTCCCCTGCCGCGAGGATGAACCGGTCCGGGGAGTCGATCCGGTTCCGAATGAACTGGTCGTTCTTCCACCGTTCGGCCTCTTCCCGGCTCCCGGCCAGCACGACGATGCGCAACGGGTCCGGGCCGATGTTGCGGGGCTTGGCCGTGGAGATGGTGTCGAGGTCGGTCATGCCCATCGGGGCGGCGTGCCCCACCAGGTCCAGGGCCTCCTCACGGGTGAACCCCGCCTCCACCAGCTCATCCCGGTACCGGCCGAGCACGGACGCGGTACTCACCGGTCACCGTCCCTCTTCGGAGCCCCGACGAACGCGGACACCGCTACCTCGCTCACGAGCGCCGCAGCGACCATCGCGTGCGCCTGCACGTCGGTGAACCCCGCCTGGCGGGTCTGCTCGACCTGACCCCGAAGCACGGTGAGGACCGTACTCCAGTCCTCCTGGGCCTTGAACATCAACGCGGTGCGCGGGTCGGAGGGGAACCCCTCAGGTGGGGTGTCCGGGTTGGCCACAGTGGGCCTCCTGTCCGTTCCAGGGGTCGGGGTGGTGAATCATGAGGACCGGAGTCCCCCAAACGCCAGAAAGGCGAAGACCATGCGTGAAGACCTCAAAAAGGCCACCGCGATAGGCGGGTTCGTCGGCCTCCAGAAGGCGTTGGCCGCCGCCGAGACCGAACTGGCACCCACCGAAACCGTGAACGCGGCCGGCGCCGGGAACCTCGACGGGAAGGCGTGCGCGATCATCGCGACGAACCGCCGGGTGCTGTTCGTGTCCGCGGGCCTGTTCGGGCGCACCTCCACGTCCTCGGTGGTGCTTCCCGTTGCCGGGGTGGAGCGCGGCCGGGGGAAACTCACCCTGAACACCGCGGGGGGCGACCGGACGGTCCGGGTGATCTCCGGGGCGCGCGAGTTGGAGAAGGCGGTCCTCGACCCGGCCGGCGGTCCGGTGAAAACGTGGGTGGAGGCGTCCGAGGGGCAGACCCCGAAGGGCGCTGATCACCCGCTGGTGCAGAAGCCGTTGGCGACTCTGGCGAAGCAGCTCGACCAGGGGAAGATCACTCCGGAGGAGTACGCCGGGCGGCGGGCGGAGGTTCTTGCGCAGGTCGAGCATTTGGGGAAGTAGGTGGTGCCCCGGCCGAGCTCGACGCGCTCACCCCTGAGGAGCGTGGAGCTTCGAGGCCGGGGCACGTGTGGCGCCCAGCAAACATCAGCGCAGGCCGCGTGGTGTGGGTGTGGTGTGCCTGGTGGTCTGCTGGGCGAGTGTGTGGGGCCCGCACCGTCCCGCCGGGACTAGTGGACAGGGTGTGCGGTGCGGGCCGTGCGCGGCGGCCGAGTCCTGGTCTGCCCCAGGAAGTTCGGCCGCTACGGCTTCCGCTTCCCCTCTCAGGGGTGCGGTGTGTTCCCCTCGGCCAGTGAGGGCCGGGGTGGTCCCCCGCGCAGGGCTCGAACCTGCGGCCCGCCGGTTAAGAGCCGGCTGCTCTACCAATCTGAGCTAGCGGGGGTTGTTCCTGGAATCGTTCCTTCACAGCGTGTGAAGGCTGCTAATGTGAGATCGGCTAGAACACAACGGACCTCATAATCTGGTTCCGACCCCTGTCGTCTAGATCAGGGGGCGGGCTGGCTTCACGGCCAGTCGCTAAGTGCAGGTTCGGCCCCCTTGCCTTCGGACGAGGGGGCCGTTCCTGTTTCGTGGGCACACGGGGAGGGAGTTGAATCCCCAACGGCCGGTTTTGGAGACCGGTGCTCTACCAGTTGAGCTACCCGCATGGGTGTGTCACGCGGCGGCGAGGACCGGCTTGTGGGACCGGCCGCGTTCCCGAACGGCCTGCGCGATGGTGCGTAGGTCCGCGAGGGCGTACAGGTGGCGGCCCCGGTGGTCGTGTCCGGCGGGGCGAAGGTAGAACCGTTCGCCCGACGCGAGCTTGACGCCCCGGGACGTGTACACGTAGATCGCGGATGTGGTCTTGCCGAGGATGCGGGCGGCGTCGGCGGTGTCGACCTTGTCGCCGTGGATCAGGGGCAGGGGGTTCATGGGGTCTCCCGAAACGACGAATGCCCCCGCCGTTTTCCGGTCGAGGGCATACTTTCTCCGCTGACACTCACCTTACATGATCAACCGGGCCATGTCGAACGTGTGTTCGATCACACCGGTTCCATGATGGTCTCCAACTCCCGCGCCTCCGTCTCCTCCTGCTCCGCCGCCTCCACGAACCCGTTCGCCCGATCGTGCGCAGCCTTCACCAGATGGTCCTCGCGCCACGGGTCCGTAACGACGGCGTACACCTCGCCCAGGCCCACCCCCAACTCCCGGGCCACCCGAGGGTGGGTGACCCCGCACGCGACGGCGTGACGCACCATCCGCGCCCACATCACCGGATCGGTCTCACCGTCCGCCAACCAGCCAAGCGCGGCCGTGTACAGCGGCGGCTCATCCACGTCCGGCGTGGTGTCCTCGGTGTACAGCTCACCGAACTGCATGGCCTGACGCAAACGAGCCAGGAACTCCGGGTGGTCGGCCATGTCCACCTGCACACCCGGGTACCGGCCCGCGAGGTCCTTGCCGCGGGGCGCGGTGTCGCGGGGAATCACCCGCCACTGGGCCCAGTGCCCTTCCGGGGTGGCGAACTCCGGGCGGGAATCGGCTGCCATGAGCTTGTCGTCCACCCGTTCCGGGGCCGGGTCGAAGTAGTCGTGGAGCACACCGAGCCCGACCGGTGGGTTCCAGTCGACACGGTCTCCGCCGATGGAAGGCCCGTGCTGGTGGTAGAAGTACACGACCGTGTCGCTCGGGGTCTCAGGCATAGCTCTCCTCCAAGGTGTGGTTGGCCGGCCGCCCGGGTTGGACGGCCGGTGAACCCCTCAGAGGGGCGATGAGCGGGTGGTGGCCCCGTGGTGGTGACGCTACCGGGCGGGTCCGACACCCGCCCAGGGGCTCGGGGGCGGCCGGTGGTGGGCCGCCCCCCGGGTGGGGCTAGTGGACCCTCACGGGCTGCAACATGTGCCAGTACGGCGCGGACCCCATCCCCTCACCACCAGCGGTGATCATGACGATCTTGTCCGACGCGGTCAGATGCAACGCCACCGTGTCCTCGGCAGCGAACGCCCCGACCGCTTCCGCGAGGAACTTCGGGTTGAAGTGGACGGCCAGTCCCTCGCCCACCCCGGTCGTGTCAGCGGGGAACGTCGGCGCGATCACCCTTTCGATCTTCGGGGCGACCGCCACCGTGTCCGGGGAAACGATCACGCTCAACGACATGCCGCGGCCTTCAGCCGACGCGCCCAGGATGTTCGTGGCCTTGACGATGGCGGCAGCCAACTTCTGACGGTCCACGGTCACCGCCATGGGCGCGGACTCGGGGACGACCTTGTCCACCGCGATGACCTCCTGGTCGCTCGTGCGGGTGACCACGGTGACGGGGCCGCTGGACAGCATCACCCGGTCCTCGTGCACACCCACGGTGAGGGTGCCCGAGGGGAGGTGCTTGACGAGCTTGCGCAACAGGGCCGCTTCCACGAGCGCCTGCCCGGCGCGGATGCCCTGCTCGGGGATGTGGGCGCCGGGGATCTTCGCACGCGCCGCCCGATACCCGTCGGTGGCGGTCATGGTGAGCCCGGACCAGTCCGTGACCAGGTGGACGTTCGCGAAGACGGGGAGTGCGTCCGCTCCACCGGCGGCCGGTACGACCCGAGCGACCTCGGACACGAACCGGGCCGCGTCCACGGTGAGGGTGGGGGGTACCGCCATGTCGGGGAGCGGGTAGTCCTCCCGGGGAAGGTCGGTGAGGGGAAGGGTGTACCCGTCCACCGTGACGGTCGGCTTCCCGCTGTTGTGTGCCACGGTGACGTGCGCGGTGTCGGCTTTCTTCTTCGGGGTGCCCTTCGCGGTGGCGGCGAGCATCCCGACGAGTTCGGCGTGGTTGAGCAAGCACCGGCCCGGGTTCGTGACGGCCTGTTCCAGGGTGACGGTGATGGCGGTGTCGTAGTCGAACCCGGTCAACGTGAGGGTGCCGTCTTGGTGTCCTTCGAGGTGGACACCGGCCAGAACGGGGATGGCCGGGCGTTTGGCGATGGCGGTGCCTACGGTGGCGAGGGCTTCGGCGAGTTCACGGCGGGTGGTGGTGATCTCGAGTCCGGCGAGGGTGCGGAGGTCTTCGGGGGTGAGGGGGGCGGTGGTTACGGGGGTGCGGGTCATGGTGGGGCCTTTCTGGTGGTGGGGGCGGCTTCCCTTCCGCCTTCCGTTGCCTCTATTATTACACAAACTCTAACCTGTTTGCAAGTCGTGGACCGTGACACCGGAGGTTGGAACTGGGGGGCGGAGAGGGGGCCCGTGGCGGGCCCCCGGGGGGCGGGTTACCGCCTCATGTAGGCCCTGAGGGCCTGGGGGCCAGTGAGCCCCTGGGCGCGAGCGTGGTACTCCACCTCCACCCACAGGCCGTTGAGGTGGTCCCACGCGAGGTCGTCGCCGCGGAACGCCTCCTTCTGGGTCATCGTGTAGTTGGCGAGGGCGGCGATGAGGTTGCGCATGGTGGGCCTTTCGGTTGGGGTGGTGGGGGGCGGCTTCCCTTCCGCCCCCCGATGCCCTTATTATTGCACGAATCCTAACCGGAATGCAAGTCGTGTCGGAGGAAGCCATCCCCCACCGACACCCCCGGCCGGCCTCAACGAGCGTTCTCGTGCTCCTCCTTCCTGGCGCGGGCGTTCCGAGCCCCGAACGTTCCATCAACGCACACCACCCACCCACAGGTGTCGCACTGCACCCACCACACCGTAGGAACGGGCCGATCCCACTTCGTAGCCGGGGAACCGGTGACCTTGCGGACGGTGGCCTTGTGGCGTCTGTCGCTCATTGACATCCTTCCCGGACCGGGGTGGGGGCCAGTGGGTCCCGGCCCCCATGGGTGAGTTACGCGGCGAGGCGGGCGGCCATGTCGTCGGCGGACATGCGGCCGGTGATCTCGGTGTACGAGATGGTGTCCGTCCAGCTGTAGGGGTTGTCCGCCAACCGGTACACGCGTTTCCCGTCGACCCGGGCGCGGGCATGATCAAACCCGACCACCGCACCCACCGTCACCGTGTTCTTGTTAGCCGACTTGATCTCCCACCACATGCCGTCGCGGAACACGTAGTCGCCCTTCTTGAAGTCGGCCTTCCCCCACACCTTCGCCCCGGACTCGGTGAGCTCGGCCCGGTTCTCCGCGAGCTGTTCGGCGACCTCGGCCGCGCGCTCGGTGAGCTGGGCGACGTAGCCGGTGTTGCCCTCGGTCTCGGCATCGGCGAGCAGTCGGGTGATGCGGCGCCGCTCTGTCTCCAACCGGTCGATGCGGCGTTGGATCACCCCGGGGTCGTGCTTCTGCTCCTCCCGGCGCTTCGCGGCCTTGGCCTTCTGCTCCCAGTACTTCGCGGTGTCCTGGTTCTTGATGGCGCGGCGCATGTCGGCGTCGGCCCGTTCTTGGGCTCGGCGCGCGGGCTTTTCGGAGTGGTGGCCGACGAGGATGGGTTGTCCTCCGGCGAATCGGGCGGAGTGGGCGTCTCCGGCCTTGAAGGCGGCAGTGGCGCGGGCGCGGGCCTTGGCGGCGTACTCGTTGTATCGGTCGATGCGGTCGGCGGTGTGCGGGTTCATGGCGGGGTTCTCCTGTGGGGTGAGGTGGGGTGGTGGGGTCGGGCTTCCCTTCCCGACCGGGGTGGGGCCGGGGCCCTGGGGGTTAGACCGTCTTGACGGTGTGGGCTTCCCGGGGGTCGATCCCGGCCCGCGTGCACGCGGTTTCGACGGCTTCCCGGGCGTCCGCGACCCCGTACCGGCCGGTGCGGATGCGCTCGGGGTCCTGGTCGGCGTCCGCGAGGTCCAGGAGTTCGCAGGAGTTCAGGTACTCGTGCCAGGCGTCCTGGATGGCGTGGCGCTCGTCGTAGCTGAGGTTGTGCATGGGGGCCTTTCCGGGGGGTGGGGGCCGGTGGGTTCCGGCCCCCGAGGTGGGTGGGTTACCAGGTGAAGACGTAGGTGGAGGGGTTGACCTCGGTGATCATGCCGTTTTCGTAGGTCTCGGGGATGTTGTCGGTGGCGCAGTCGATCGCGGTGGTCGCCTTGTACCCGTAGTGGCCGTGCACGGTGACGGTGATGGTGCGGGTTCCAGTGGCGCGGGCTCGGCCGGTGCGCAGGCACGCGATGTACTGGTTGTAGCGGGTGGCGTCGGTCCAGTCGTAGGGGTCGGCGTTGTCGATGATGCGGTCGAAGGCCGCGGTGATGAGGTTGGCGATCTCGCGGGCGGTGGCGGCCATGTGGTCCTCCTGGTTGGTGGTGGGGGCGGGCTTCCCTTCCCGCTTCCCGATGTCTCTATTATTGCACGAACCCTAACCGAATTGCAAACCGAGGCCGAAGGGATACCGTCCCCCCGGCCCGGGGGGTGGGGGTTACACCTCCCACGCTTCAGAGGGGGTGGTGACCTCCCACTGCTCGTCGGGAGCGCCGCACTCACCGCACGCGCTGTAGCCTTCCGCCCGTGCTTCCTCGCACTCGGGGCAGAAGTCGTCTTCGAGCCCGATGAAGACGACGAGGATGGTGGCGATCGGGGCGGCGGTGAGGGTGGCGGCCATGGTGGAGTCCTTCCGGCGAGGGTTCGTGGTGGGTGTTGGTCGGGCTTCCCTTCCCTTCCAACACCCCTAATATTACACGAACTCTAACCAGACTGCAAGCCAGAAAGGGGGGTAAACCGGACTCTGTTCACACTGCCCCCATCTACCCCAGATGCGACACCGGCACCCACACCCCCGACGCCTCCCCGTCCACCACCACCCACACATGCGACCCCTCCAGCGCACCACCAGACGGCCACCACGGGCCCACCACCCACGGACGAACCTCCCCCACCGGAGGGCTCGTCACGCGCCCCCACTGCCCCACAGGGCCCGTCACACGCGCCCCAACCGGAAACCGGTCCCGCAACACCGGCACCCACAGGAACGCCCCACCGGCCCGCCACACCAACACCACCCCGTCACTGGCGAACCCGGCCGGGGCCCTCTCCTCCCCCGCCTCGGACACCAGCACCAGCCCCCGAACCGTCCACACGCTCCCATCACGGACCGCCCATACGTCACCCTCACGGGGCGGCCAGAACTCGGGCACCTCCGGCGCCTCCGAGGCGTGATCGACCATGGGCCGGTCGGTGATGTCGGCGAACTCCTCTGCGAACTCCAGCTCGGCATCCTCGCACTCCATCGCGAACCGGCACGTGTACCTCGCGGCTTCCAGTTCGGCGGCCCGGTAGTCGTCGCGGGCCTCGAACCATCCCCGGATCGCGGCGGCCTGGTCTCGGTCCTCCACCGGGCCGGGGGCCACGACGAGTTCGGTGGACAGTTGGAGGTCGGTGGCGGCGCGGTCGAGGTCGGCGTAGGCGGTGGCGGTGGTGTCGCGGGTGATGGTGGTGTACTCGGCGTGCATGCTGTCGTCGGTGCTCATGGCGGGGGCCTTTCTGGTGGTGGGTGGGGGCGCGGTTTCCCGTCCGCACCCCCTGGTCAGGTGGGTTAGAAGATCAGGGCAGTGAGCCGGTCAACGGCCTCAACCTCACGGGCGCGGGCCGTCGCCAGTGCCTCACGGGTGTTGGCCAGCTTCGCCGCGTCGGACGCCCGGCCGGTCTCGGTGTGCAGCGCGAGCAGGGCGGCTTCCCGGGCTTCCAGCGTTTCCAAGCGGGCCGTGTAGTAGCGCAGCTGCTCGGAAGCGACCTCGGCGGAGTCCCTGCGGCGGCCGGTGTACCGGCGGGGACGACCCTCCCGCTGGCGGGCCACGAACGCGGCGAACTCGTCTACCGGGATGAACTTCTGGGCCCGCTTGGGACCGAAGTGGACCAGCTTCGCGACCTCCGGGAAGTCGTCGTGACGGCGACGCCAGTTGGCCAGAGCACCGCTGGTGATTCCGGCGCGGCGGGCGGCCTCAGTGAAGCTCAGCAGCTCGTCATCGCGGCCAACGAACTCGGGGCGGGGGTATTCGATGTGGGCGGCGGGGGTGTTCGGCACGGTCGGGTCTTTCTGGTGGGCGGGGGCAGGCTTCCCTTCCCGCCCCCGGGGTGTTCGGTCGTGGGGGTTAGCCGAGTTCGACGGCGAGGACGACGTTCGTGCAGTCGCACCCGTAGCCCTCGACCGCCTCGGTCTTACAGCGGGGGCAGTCGTCGCGGTCGGCAGGGAGCTGGTCGACGTCCACGCCGAGCTTCGCCAGCTTGGAGAACACCGCGCCGTCCATCTGGTTGTGCTTGTGCAGGGCGGCCAGCTCGGCGTCACGGGCCGCGAGGTAGGCGGCACGGTTGGTGGGGGTGGGGTTGCGCCGCCAGATGGCGCGGTGCCAGAGGAACGTGGTGTGGGCGTTGAGGTAGGCGTAGCGGGCACCCTCGCGCTTGGTCCAGAGGGTGGAGTTGAGCAGGGAGTCGATGGACGGGGCGTAGGCGGGGGCGGTGGTCATGGGGTGGGGCCTTCCTGGTGCGGGGTGGGGTGTGGGGGCCGCCCCCGGGGCGGGCGGGGGCGGCCGGGCGGGTTACCAGTCGGCGCGGCCGGTGCGGTAGGCGCGGTTCTCGGCGCGGCGGCGGCGGCGCATCATGCGGGCGTTCTCGGCCTTGAGGGGGGTGCGGGAACCAGCGGTGCGGGGGCGGGTGCTGTTGCGGTGCTTGCGGGAGAAGGCTTCGTAGTCGTGCTGGGGGCGACGCTCGATGCCGGTCATGGTTCCTCCTGGTGGTCCGTTCGGGGTCTTCCCTCCCCCTTGCGATGTCTCTATTATTGCACGAACTCTAACCAGTTTGCAAGTCGGGGGAGGGAGGAATTCCCCCTCCCCCAAAGCCCCGCTACGCCCGAGCCAGACGCGACCACCGCGCCGCATCCAAGTAGGCCCGCCACACCCGCACCCGGTCCGTGGACTTCCCGGACTGCTCCGCGCGGGCCGCATAGTCGCGTGCCACCTTCGCCGCCAACATGGAGTTCCACACGAACGTGTCCACGTGAGACCGGTTCCCAACACGGCGACGCAGGTAGCGTTCGGTGTCGGCCATGATGTGCGCGTGCTGGCCGCAGGACACCTCATCCACGGTCGGGAACCGGTAGGGGGTGCCGACCTTGTCGATGATCACTTCGGCGGCCATCTCCGCCATGAGGCGGGCCACCAGGACCAGGGTGGACAGGGAGGTGTCGGGGGTGATTTTCATGCCGAACTCGTTGCCCTGGCTGCTGTTCTTGCTGCTCACTGTGGGGTCTCTCAGGTAGTGGTGGCGGGGGCGCGGCTTCCCTTCCGCGCCCCCGTTGGTGGGGTGGTGGATCAGCGGACGTTGAGGACGATCCGCGCCCGGTAGTCGGTGCGCCCCAGGGCGGGCCCCTGGTCGCCGTTGTCGAAGAAGTGGATGCCGCTCCCGGCGTCGATGAGGGCCTGACTGGCCTTGCTGCTCACGGCCCCAACCTCCGAGCAGGTGGCGACGGGGATGGTGATGATGGCGCGGCCTGCGGCGGCGAAGTAGCCGACCTGGACGCCAGAGACGGGGATGCCGAGGGCGATGGCGAGGAGGGTGGCCAGCTTGGTCTCAACGGCGAGGCGGGTGGTGTCTGCGGTGGTCATGGTGGCCATGTCGGGTCCTTCCGGTGGGTGTCGGTGGGGCTTCCCTTCCCCGCCCTGACATGACCATTATTGCACGAACTCTAACCAGACTGCAAATTCGGGGGCATGAAAAAAGAGGAGGCCGGCCCGAAGACCAACCCCCTCAACACCACATCACTCCCCCCGCGACCCCTTCCGCTCCACCAATCCAGCGTGCAACTCCTCCACCCGGCGCCGCTCCCACACCTCAACCTCACCACCAGGCCCCGACACCACCTCCCCGGCCGGCCAGTGCCCGCGGTACTCCCTCCACCACTGCTGCTCCTCCGTCAACCCCAGGTACGCCTTCACCTGCTCACGGGTCAGCCGATCGTGAGGAGACCCCACCGGCTCCGGCAACCCCTTCGCCGCCCGACGCACCCTCTCCAGCCCCTCGAACGGGAACAGGGCCGCCCGGCCGCGCTTCAACGGCTTCCCGTCCTCCCCCACCGCTGGGTCCGGCCAGATCTCCTTGAACTTGACCCGCCACCGGTTCTTCACCGTGGCCGGGGAGACCCCTATGTGCTTGGCGTACTCGTCCATCGTCACGTTCTCGGCCGGGGTCTCCGGGGTTTCCACCCGGGCCTTGTCCTCGGCGTGCACCAGGTCCAGGGCGTCGAGCGGATACAGCATCGCCCCGGGCCCGGTCGTCCGACTCGCAGCCTGGCCAACCGGCTCGGGCCACAGCGCCGGGTGCCGGTTGATCCAACGCCTCACCTGCGTCTCGTCGAGGTGGCGCAGCTTCGCGAATCCCGCGATGGTGGTTATGCCGCGGGCGTGGTCGAGCTCGTCGGGGTCGTAGGTGGGTTGTCCGGCCTTGGTTCCGGCGGGTTCGGGGAGGGCGTCGGGGTTGTCGGCGAACTCGGCGAGGAGGTTCGCGGGGTCGAGTTGGAGGGTGCGGGCGTAGTCGATGAGGGTCAAGGGCTGTATCATGGGTCTTTCCAAACGGTTGATGGTTTGCGCGAGCGAGCGGTCATGGTTTTGGTGGTAGGGGCGGCCACTCTTCCCGTTTCCGGGCCTTGGCCTGGTCTTCGACGCCTAGCGTCGCAGGGGCCGCCCCGCTTCTGCTTCAACGCCCGCCTCCCGGATTCCGGGGGCGGGCGTTTCGCGTATCTGGCCTGGTCAGAGGGTCAGTTCCTCCAGGGTGTCGGGGACCCCCATGTCCTCGGGGCCGATGCCCATGAACGCGACGACGGCGCGCGTGCGGGCCTGGGATTCGGTGATGTAGTGGCGGCGTTCGGCGTTGGAGCCGTCCACGCCGTGGATCGCGTCGGTGAGGGCCTGGTCGGCCATCTTGATGATGTCGGCGGGGAGGTTCTGGGTGTACAGGTCGGTGTCGCGGATCGCGGTGAGGGTGTCGGCGGCGGTGTTCTCGGTGCCGGTGGTGAGGTGGGGGATGCGGATGGGGGTGGGGAGGGTGGCCAGCATGTCCCGGATGGTGTCGTAGAGGGTGCCCCAGAGCCAGGTGAGGCGGTCGGCCTCGGTGTCGGTGTGGCGGTCGCTGGCGGCCCAGGGGTTGGGGTTCATGGTGGTGGTGCTCCTGTTCGTGCGGGGTGTTGGGCTTCCCTCCCAACACCCCCAACACTACACGAACCCTAACCAGTTAGCAAGTTGGGGGTGGGGCCCCGAACACCCGCCCGGGGCCCCTCAGATCAACCCCGGACCGTCCAACGCTCCCCGTCGACCAGCCGCTTCAGCCCGGAGTGGACCGGGCCCATCGCGTCCTCGAACGCGCCCTCCCGCCACGGGGCAGCCATCTGCCGGTAGAGGGCGAAGGCGTCAGCCGCCAGCACCCACCGGCGGGCCACGTCCTCCAGTCCCACGGTGAGGGACCAGGCGTTGCCGGTGTCCAGGTCGGCGAGGTCGCCCACCGCGTTCCAGACCCGCCCCTGCCAGTGGTGGATGTCGGCGTGGAGGTCGGCGTGGGTGGTGTCGCCGATGCGGATGTCGACGCGGGCGAATGCGGCGGCGACGAGTCCGAGGGTGGTGTGGAGGTCGTCGTGCATCTCGCGGGCTATGGTCTCGCTCAAGGTGGTGCCTTTCTGGTGGTTGGTGTCGGGCTTCCCTTCCCGACGAACACCATTATTGCACGAACCATAACCGATTTGCAAGATGGGGTTAGGCCGAAACCCGCTCCACCGGAACCCAACCCGCCGGCGACAACGCCCAACGCCGATCCGCCACCTCACCCAACGGCACACCCGACCGCGTCAACCACCCAGCCGGCACCTCCAACGGGGCCTCCTGGGTGTACTCCACCCCCGCTGACTCCCCGTACAGCTTCGCGACCGCCGCCCCCTCGGGGCCTACAACGCGGGACACCCGGAACACGTCAGTACTCATGGACTCCATGATACGCCGCAAACCCCCACCCAGCAGGCCCTCACGCCCACCGTGCGGCGAGCTGGCCGTCACACCCGACCAGGGTCTCACCACAACGCGCCCTGCCCCGGATTCCGCTCCCGCCACGCCCGCACATCCGCGAACAACCCCGGGTCCCACCCCCGCAACGCCACCCTCTCCAACGTCCGCGCCCGCGTGTTCGCCAACCTCGGGTACATCAACCCCAGGTGCACCGCTGGCGGGTCGTCCAGGTACTCCCCCCACATGCACCCTTCCGCGTGCGGACACAGGTCCACGTTGTTGTTGCAGTGGGTGCACAGCATCCCCCGGATCAGCCCGGTGAACGGGTCATGGTCCATGAACGCCAATCCCCCACCCCCGCATACCGAACACCCGAACCCGGCCTGCTCAGCAACCCGCCACCGCTCGCGGGTCTTCGGGCTCGACATGTCCACCCACTCCGGCCACCGAAGGATCGAATCCTGGGCCCAGCAGCGTTCCGCCCACGGCACGAGGTCAGCGTGCACCGGCTCCCCCGCCGGCTGCACCTGCCACGAAACCGTGCGCTGCCGCAGGCGCTTCTCCGCGGTCTTCCACACGTAGGTGTCCTTGTGCGCCCACGGCCCGCCCTCCGGGGACGCGGCGGCCTCCTCGGTGCACACGATGCCGGTGTTCTCGTGCCACAGGTGGTGGCGGCCGTCGTCGCCGAGGACCGCCCCCGTGTACGTGGACGGCCCGCGCGGGTAGACCGGGCAGGGCCGGGCCGTCCACTCGGGCATGTGCTCAGCCGCCTCGTCCCGGGTGAAGTCGCGGGCGATCCGCCACAGCAGGGTTCGTTGCCGGTCGGGTGACAAGGCGTCGAGCCCGTGCGGGGTCAGGGTCGGGTCTGCGGGCTGCCGCATCCGGTGTTCGAAGTAGCGCACCCCACCAGGATCACCCCGGGAGGAGACAGTTCCAGGTGGCGGGGAGCTGCGTGTCGCACCCCGGGCACAGCCACGCCACCAACTCCGGCGGGTCCAACACCGTCCCGACCGTCTCCACCGGAACCGCACCCGCGTGGTCACACACCACCCGCGGACCGGCCGCCTTCCCCCGGTCGGCCACCCTCCGGCCCCGCACCCGGTCCATGGCCGCCCACGTGGCCGCCCCCACCATCCCGTCCGCCCGCAGGTCGTGCACCGTCTGCCACATGACCACCGCCCGGTAGGTGCCCGCCCCGAAGACACCGTCCGCACCCCCGGACCCCACGTCATGCCCGGCCCACATCAGGTCCTCTTGGAGCGCGCGAACCTCGTCCCCGTGATCACCCCACCGGAGCCCCGCCGTGGTGGTGCGGGCCATCATCCCCACGCCCCGTACCGGTCGATCTCCTGCTGGCGGGCGATCGTCACCCCGTTCATCTCGGCGGTCTCCACGACATCGGGGACCCGGCCGCCGATCGAGGACCAGCGGACGCGGGCGCCGGGCACTTCGGCGGGGACAGCTTCGGTGACGGCGGCGGCGATGTCGGTGCGCAGCTCCTCCGTGACCGGCCCGTCCCGATCGGGAAGGTCGACGGTGAACACCACGCGGACCTTCACCCGGCCACCCCCAGCAGCGGGCCCGCCACACCAGCCAGCTCCCCGGTCAACTGCCGGTACTCGTCCTCACCCAGCACGTACCCGCACATGCAGGTGGCCCCGTCCTTCCCGGCCTCCCGGGTCACTCCCGCCGGGATGTGGCAGGACGGGCACACCACCGGCACCACGTACTTCGCGGGCTGCTTGCCCCCGGCCCGGTCGGCACGCCGGTGGAGGTCAAGGAGGTCCAGGCCGGCGTCCAGGCCGCCGCGTTCGTCGTGGGTGCCGTGGATGGCCGTCCACTCCATGGGCAGATCGGTCAACACCACCACCTTCGCGGCCAGGAGGGTGCACGCCTGGTCCACACGGGCGGCCCGGTGCGCCCACGACACCCGGGGGGCAGGGCCCATGCCCAACACCTGGCGGACACGGTCCTCGTAGGCGGCGACGGTCGTCTCGATCTCGGTCAGCAACGCGTCCAGGTCCTCGCGGACAGGGATGCTGGGGTTGACCCGGGAGGTGTGCACCCGAACGTCGTCGTCAGCCGCAGTGCGCTGGATGCCGTACTGCTCGCGCAGCTCCCGGTAGACGGTGGGCAGGTCACGGATACGGTCCGCGATGTGGCCGGCGCACGGGTCGCAGAACGTGTGGGGGGTGCGGGCGGGGTGCTTCTCGTGGGTGTCGGGGTCGATGGTGACCTGGGCGCAGCGGTGGCCGCGCCCGCACGGGTACAGGGTGACGGTCAACGCCCCTCCTCCTCGGTGTGCTCCTTCGCGGCCTGGTCGGCTTCCTCGCGTTGCCGTTTCTCACGCCGGGCCCGCGCCTTCTCCTGCTCCTCCCGCGCCTCCTGTTCCTCCGCCTCCCGGACGGCGGAGGCCTGCGTGTTCAGCCGGTCCCGGTGGGCGATGGCCCGTGCTGGGGTGGTGTGCACCCCGTAGGGGACGGGTTTGGGGGTTGTGGTCTCGGTGACGTCGTAGACGGTGTGGAGGGTGGGGGTGTGCAGGTGCTCGGGGAGGGTGCGGGTGCGGGTGTGGGTGTGACCCCGGGCCGGGACTGATGCACCC
>NZ_JAUZMY010000027.1:0-103950 GCF_036327455.1 Nocardiopsis codii
GCTCGCACGACCACCCGCACCCCCACCCTCCGGAGCCGCCCCGTGCACGCCGTCGATCTCGCGGTCATCGTGGTGTACCTGCTGTGCTCGGCGTGGCTCGGCCTGAGACTGTCCGGCCGCCAGCGCGACACACGCGACTACTTCATCGGCAGCCGCAACCTGCCCTGGTGGGCGGTGTGCCTGTCCGTCGTGGCGACCGAGACCAGCGCCCTGACGGTGATCAGCATCCCCGGCGTCGCCTACTTGGGCGACGTGACCTTCCTCCAGGTGGCCGTCGGCTACCTGATCGGGCGGGTGGTCGTCGCCTTCGTGCTGCTGCCCCGGTACTACCAGGGGGAGATGACCACGGCCTACGCCTACCTCGGCCTGCGCTTCGGCCGCGGCATGCAGGGCACGGCCTCGGTCACGTTCCTGTTCACCCGTCTCCTCGCCGACGGCGTGCGGATGTTCGCGGCCGCCATCCCGATCAAGATCGTCCTGGACTCCTACGGGCTGGAACTGCCCTACTTCGCGATCATCGCCCTGCTCGGCGGGGCCACGGTCCTCTACACCCTCGTCGGCGGGATCAGGGCGGTCGTGTGGGTCGACGTCCTCCAGATGGCGCTGTACGCGGTCGGCGGCGTCGTCGCCCTGGCCGTCATCGCCACCGGCCTCGACGTGAACTTCCTCGCGGTCGCGGCCGACGAGGGCAAGACCAGGTTCCTCGACTTCACGTCGAACCCGGTCTCGTCCCCGTACGCCACGGTCACCGCGGTCCTGGGAGGCGCCCTGCTCTCCACCGCCTCCCACGGCGCCGACCAGATCATCGTGCAGCGGCTGCTGGGCTGCCGCAGCCTCCGTGACGCCCAGAAGGCGGTGATCGGCAGCGCCGTCGTGGTGTTCCTCCAGTTCGCCCTGTTCCTCGCCGTGGGCCTCGCCCTGTACTCCTACTTCGAGGGCGCCTCGATCGCGCGACTCGGGCTCGCCAACTCCGACGAGCTGTTCCCGGTGTTCATCGTCGAAGGGCTTCCCGTCGGGCTCTCGGGGCTGATGCTCGCCGGCATCATGGCGGCGGCCATGAGCACCCTGTCGTCGTCGCTGTCGGCGCTCTCGTCCTCCACCATGGCCGACCTGTACCAGCGGTTCACGCGCCGCACGCTCACCGACGCCGAGGGGCTGCGACTGGGTCGCCTGTTCACCCTCGGCTGGGGGCTGGTGTTCGTCGGCGCGGGCGCGATGTTCACCGGGACCGACACCCCCGTCGTCGAACTGGGCCTGTCCGTGGCCAGCCTCACCTACGGTGGGCTCCTCGGCGCGTTCTTCCTCGGCCTGTGGGTCCGCAGGGCGCGCCAGACCGACGCCGCCGTCGCCTTCGGCGCGGCCGTCGCGACCACGGCGTGCCTGTTCCTCCTCGCGCCGGACCTCGTCGGGTTCACCTGGTACACGGCTATCGGCACGGCCATCGTCCTCGGCCTCGGCTACCTGCTGTCGCTGCGCCACCGCGGGCCGGCGCCCGGGTCCGAGCCGGGCGGGAAGCCCGCGAGGGCCGCGGAGGAGGAACAAGCCTGACCCGCGTGCGGCGGGAGCCGAGCGCCCCGCCCGGTCACCGGCCCCGGACCCGGGACAGGAACCGGAGCAGCCCGCCGTTGAAGGCGGGCGGGCGTTCCATGTTGACGCCGTGGCCCGCGCTCCGGACCACGGCCGAGGCCCCCTGCGGGGCCAGGGCCGCGGCCGCGGCGGCGTGCCCGGCAGGCCACAACTCGCTCTCCGCCCCGGCCACGAAGAGGACGGGGACGTCCAGACGGGCGACGGTGTCGCGCCAGTCCCGGGCGGCGTGGTCCTGCAGCAGCTCCAGTTCCGCGCCGCTGAGGGACCGGTCGGTGCCGCGCATCGCGCGGAGCAGCCGGGCCAGGCGCACACCGCGCCGCAGGAGGGGTGTGCCGTGGCCGGTGCCCGGGACGCCCTCCGCGAAGTACGTGTCGGCGTTGTGCTCGCCGTAGCCGTAGAACCCGTGCCGCCAGTCCGCCGTGTTCAGCATCTTCGGCGTCTGGTCCACGACCACCGCCGCGCCGAGGCGGCCCGTGCCGTACCGGGAGGTATAGGACCAGATCGTGTTGCCTCCCATGGAGCCCCCGACGAGGACCGCGCCCGTCAGGTCGAGGTGTTCCACGAGGGTGTGGAGGTCCCGGCCGCGCTGCTCCATGGTGGTTCCGGACGGCAGGGGGCCGGCGGCGCCGTGCCCGGGGAGGTCGACGGCGACCACCCGGTGGCCGGCGTCGACGAGGGCGGGCACCTGGTACAGCCAGGAGGTCGCGGGCGCCTTGAACCCCGCGAGGAGCACGACCGGGCGCCCCTCCGGGGATCCGTGCTCGGTGTAGCCGATGCGGACTCCGTCGTCCCCGGTGATCGCCGCCATGTCGCCTCCTCGTGTGCGGGCCGTCCGCGTGGGCCGTCCGTGCGGGCCGCGCGCCGGCCCGGGCGGGCGCAGCCTCGGAAACCGCGCCTCCACCGTCTCACGGTCGGCGGGAACCCCCGTACCGGCCGGGCGCCCCGGCCCTGCCTCAGCCGTCGGCGGGGCCGTGCCGGGGCCGGCCCCGACACCCCGGTGAAAAGCGCTTGCGTGCACCCTCCCCCGCGACCACGATGGTTCGCGTGACAGGAGAACGCCGATGACCCACCACGCCCGTGCCCGCACCGTCCGGGAACATCCGCTGGCCGCGCGGGACGCCGGCCCCTACGGCGTCACCGGAGGGGACGACGGCTCCCTCTGGGCCACCCTCGTCCACCACGGCCAGATCGCCCGCGCCGCCCCGGACGGCCCGGCGACCCTGTACCCGCTGGACTCCGCCACCTGCGGCCCCTCGCTCATCACCCCGGGCCCGGACGGCGCGTTCTGGTTCACCCGCACCCAGGACGACAGGATCGGCCGGATCACCCCGGAGGGCGAGTCGGAGTCCTTCGCCCTGCCCGCTCCCGGTGCGCGCCCCTTCGGTATCACCGCGGGACCCGACGGGGCGCTGTGGTTCACCGAGATGAACACCGACCGGGTCGCGCGCATCACCGCGGACGGTGAGATCACCGAGTTCCCCCTGCCGACACGGGGCGGGTTCCCCTCGGTCATCACCGCAGGCCCGGACGGGGCCCTGTACTTCACCCTCAACCAGGCCGACGCGGTCGGGCGGATCACCGTCGACGGCAGGGTCACCGTCCACGCCCTCCCCACCGTGGGCGCGGCCCCCGTGGGGATCACCTCCGGGGCGGACGGGGCCCTGTGGTTCGTGGAGATCGGCGCCGGTCAGGTCGGACGCCTCACCGTGGACGGGGACGTCCGGGAGTTCCCCCTGCCCCGCCGCGACTCCCGGCCCCACGCCATCGTCGCCGACCCCGCCGGCGGGTGCTGGTTCACCGAATGGGGCGCGAACAGGATCGGGCACGTCACGGCCGAGGGCGACATCGACCTGGTCGACCTGCCGACCCCGGACAGCGAGCCCCACGGGATCACGGTCACCGCCGACGGCGCGGTCTGGGCCGCACTGGAGAACGGGGGCCTCGCCCGCCTGGCCACCTGAACCGGAGGGTTCTGGGGCCGGCGTCCCGCCACTCGCACCGGGGCGCCCCCCGCCGGGGTCAGGAGGGGGCCTGGCGCGCGAGCGCCCGGCCGATCGCCCGCGCCCCGTCGGGGAAGGAACCGGGGTCGGGGCCGGCGTAGTTGAGCCGCAGGTGGGGGCCGGTGGGTTCGGCGGGGAACCACTCGTCGCCGGGGTCGACGACGACCCCCAGGTCCTCGCAGTCCAGGACGAGCCGCGCCAGGTCGGTGTCGTCGGGCACACGCACCCAGAGGTTCAGTCCTCCTCGGGGCACGGCCTCCAGGTGCGCGGTGGGGGCGTGCTCGCGGAGCGAAGCGGCGAGGAGGTCGCGCCGGGCCGCCAACTGGTGGCGCAGCCCCCGCAGGTGCGTGCGCCAGGCGGGCTGGGTGACGACGTCGAGCGCGACCGCCTGCAGCAGGCCGCTGACATACAGGGACTCGGCCCGGGCGTCGGAGAGGATCCGCTCCCGGGCGGGGCCGCGGGCGATGATCCCGGCGACGCGCACGGCCGGGGACACGCTCTTGGTCAACGAACGCAGGTACACGACGTGCCCGCCGTCGTCGCGCGCGGCCACGGGCGCGGGGTCGGCGTCGATCCCGAAGTCGTGCGCCCAGTCGTCCTCGATGAGGAACGCCCCGTAGCGGCGCACGGTGTCCAGCACCCGGTCGGCCAGGTCGGACGACCAGCGGGCGCCGGTGGGATTGGCGAAGCTCGGCTGGGCGTAGAAGGCGCTCGCCCCGGTGCGCTCGAACGCGCGGGCCAGAGCGTCCGGGTCCGGCCCGTCGGCACCGCTGGGCACGGGTACCACCCGCACGCCCGACTGTGCGGCGGCCAGGAGTGCCCCCCAGTAGGTGGGCGACTCCACCAGTAGCGGCCGGCCCGCGCCGACCAGCGCGCGGAAGGCGGTGCTGAGCCCGCTCTGGCTCCCCGGGAGGACGACCGCGTCGCCGGGCGCGGGCGCGGACACCCCGACCGGTGCGGCCGCGCCCAGTTCGGTCGCGAACCACGCCTGGAGTTCCGGTAGGCCCGCGGAGGGGGGCCTGGTGACGGCGGCACTGCCGCGGGCGGCGCGGGTGAACGCGCCGCGCACCAGGCGTTCGGGGAGGAGTTCCCGGTCGGGGTAGCCCGAGTGCAGTGCGACCACGTCGTTGGGCACGGTCCGCAGCGCCGCGGCGGAGCGGGGGCTCCGGTGCGTCGGTGAGCCCAGTGCGGCGGTCTGCCACCCGTAGTCGTTCGGGCGGGCGACCCCTACCGCGCGGACGAAGGTGCCCACGCCCGGCCGGCTCTCCACCGACCCCTGTGAGACCAGTGTCCGCAGTGCCTTCTGCACCGTGACGGGGCTCGCCCCGTACTGCGCCACCAGCGCCCTCGTGGACGGCAGCCTCGCTCCCGGCGGGGCCGTGGCGATCCACGCGCGGAGATCCGCGACGATACGCGCACTGCTATCGTTGTTCATGAAGAACAACAGTAGCGCTACTCTGAATGGGATGACAGTGCTATCGTCCCCCACCGCCGGTCTGCTCTGGGGGCTGCTCGGGGTCACGGCGTTCTCCCTCACCCTGCCGCTCACGCGCGTGGCCGTCGGGGACGGCGCGATGTCGCCGCTGTTCACCGGCACCGGCCGTGCGGTCGTCGCCGCGCTCCTCGCCGCCGCCGCGCTGGCGTGCACACGACAGCGTCTGCCCCGCGGCGCCCAGTGGGGGCGCCTGGCGGTCGTCGCGGGAGGCGTCGTGGTGGGATTCCCCGTGCTGACCTCGTTCGCGCTCACCTCCGCGCAGGCAGGCCACGGGGCCGTCGTGATCGCCCTCCTGCCCGCCGCGACGGCGGTGATGGCTGCGCTCCGAGGGCGCGAGAGGCCCCCGGTGTCGTTCTGGGCCACGGCGGCCCTCGGCGCGGCGGTCGCCGTCGCGTTCGCCGCGTCGCAGGGCGGAGGCCCCGGCGGGCTGTACTGGCCCGACCTGCTGCTCTTCTGCGCCGTGGCCGCTGCCGCGGTCGGCTACGCGGAGGGCGGCCTCCTGGCGCGCGAACTCGGCGCGTGGCAGACCATCTCCTGGGCACTCGTCCTGTCGGCGCCGCTGATGGCCGTCCTCACCGCTGTCGCGGTCGTGCACCAGCCCCCGAGCGGAACCCCGGTCGCCTGGGCGGCCTTCGCCTACCTGGCCGTGGTGAGCATGTTCCTCGGCTTCTTCGCCTGGTACCGGGGGCTCGCGATCGGCCCGATGGCACGGGTCGGCCAGGTCCAGCTCGTCCAGCCGGTGATGGGTATCGGATGGGCCGTCCTGCTCCTGCACGAACAGCTCACCTGGCCCACCGCCCTCGGCGGGGCGGCGGTGATCGCCTGCGCCGCGATCGCCGTCCGCGCCCGGACCGGGCCGATCGCCGGGGGAACCGGGAGGGCCGGAGCCGGGGCGCGGACGGGGGCCTGAGCCGCCGCGGAGGCGGGCACAGGCCCCGCCTCCGCGGCGTTGCGCCCGGTCAGCCCGTGAACAGGGCCGTGGCCTGGACCGCGGTCTGCACCACTCCGTAGCCCAGGGCCAGGACCACGACCACCCACAGGAAGAGCGCCGCCGCCTTCGACAGCGGCTGCCCGCCTCGTTCTCCACCGTTCACCGGGGTCTCCCTCCGCGGCCCGGTCCCTCCGGGCGCTCGCTCTTCTTGCTGTTCGCCGGGTGCGCCGGTCGTCCGATCGGCGCTCACGCGACGGTCTCGCGGGACCGCTCCGGGCCGTCCGTGGCCGGGGGCTGCGTCGCGGAGGCCGACAGCGGTCGCACCAGCATGTTGGCCGTGAAACCGACCGCCATCACGACCACCATGAGGTACAGCGACGCGGTGTACAGGTCGGCGCCCGAGCGCCCCGCGGCCAGCTGGTTGTCGGCGATCACGTTGACGATCAGCGGACCCGCGATGCCCGCGGCCGACCAGGCGGTGAGCAGGCGGCCGTGGATCGCCCCGACGTTGAACGATCCGAACAGGTCCTTCAGGTAGGCGGGGATCGTCGAGAAGCCGCCGCCGTAGAAGGACAGGATGACACCGGTGACGGCCACGAAGAGCGTCACCGAGCTCGTGCCGGCCACGGCGATGAGCAGGTACAGCACGCAGCCGATCCCCAGGTAGCCGATGTAGGTGCGCTTGCGCCCGAGGGCGTCGGACGTGGAGGACCAGACGAAGCGCCCCAGCATGTTGCACAGGGAGAGGACGCCGACGTACCCGGCGGCCTCGGCCGCGCCGACCCCGCCGAAGAAGTCCTGCACCATGGGCGCGGCCTGCTCCAGGATGCCGATACCGGCGGTGACGTTGCAGAACAGCACGATCCACAGCAGCCAGAACTGCCGGGTGCGGAACGCCGTCTCCACGCTGACGCCCTCCTGGACGTGCTCCTTCGCGGAGGGGGCCTGCGCGGGCGCCCCGCCCTCGGGCGTCCAGCCCGGCGGGGGCACCCTGACGGTGGCCGCACCCAGCATCATGGCCGTGAAGTACAGGGCCCCGAGGGTGAGGAACGTGGGGACGATCGCCTCGGAGGGCGTCGCGGCGTACCGGTCCAGCAGTGCGGAGGACAGCGGGGACGCGATGAGCGCGCCGCCGCCGAACCCCATGATGGCCATGCCCGTGGCCATCCCCGGCCGGTCGGGGAACCACTTGATCAGCGTGGAGACGGGCGAGATGTACCCGATACCGAGGCCGATCCCGCCCAGGACCCCGTAGCCGAGGTAGAGCAGCCACAGCTGCCCCGTCGCCACGCCCAGCGCGCCGACCAGGAAACCGCCCGCCCAGAACACCCCGGAGACGAACATGGCCTTGCGCGGACCGTTGCGCTCCACCCACTTGCCGCCGAACGCGGCGGACAGGCCGAGCATGACGATGGCGATGCTGAAGACGACACCGATCGCGGTCAGCGAGGTGTCGAACCGCTCGACCAGGGGGGTCTTGAAGACACTGAACGCGTACACCTGGCCGATGGAGAGGTGGACGGCGAGTGCCGCCGGCGGGATGAGCCACCGGCTGTAGCCCGGGGGGGCCACACTTCTCTCGCGGTCAAGGAACGACAGCATGGAGCATCCTCTTCACAGATAGGACACGCGCGGCGTCCTGACGCCGCGCGTGGGTTTTCAGGTGCGGTTCCCGTTGTTCACGGGTTCATACGGTGCTGAGCGGGGGGACCCGCGGGGTCCGGCCGCCGGGGTGGTACCGGTCCGGTCCGTTCCCGGCGCCGATCCCGTGCACAGTGTCCGGGAAGGCTCCGGCGAGCGCGGGCCCGGGGGTCCTGTCCGCGATGACGGGCCCGACCGCGTCGTCGGCCTCCGGCCCGACCGGGGTTTCGTGCCCGGCGGGGGTCTGCCGGGTTCGCCGGACGGACCTCCCGGTCTCGGGAACGAGACCGGCGGAGCGCTGTGCGTGCTGCGCGACGGCGACGCGGAGTCCGGATGCGGGTTCCCTCGTCACCGGGGGCAGCGCGGTCCGGGAAAAGGGACACGCCTTCGCCGTCCGGGCGGGGTGGGGCTCTTTCGCCAGCGCTGCGAGGTACCTGAGCTGGCTCAACAACATGCGGACACAGTACAGGTGCGTATGTCGCCGAACAAGGGCGGACCCGGCTGTGGCGAAAGCGCCACAGAACGTGTGACATCGGGTGATCGGGCCACTGTCGGGCGGCTCGGTCGCCCAGAGGAGGGTCGGGGGTGTCGGCCGGGTCGAGCCGGCGCCGCTCCGGGGTCCTGACCTGCGGTGCCATGCCCCGGGGCGGTCTGCCGGGCGGGGTCGCCGGACGAGCGCCCGCCTCCGGCGGCCTTCCTCCGTGCGGGCCGGGCGTCACCGTCCGTGACTCCGTTCCCCGTCGTGCGGGCGGCCCCGGGCTCAGGCCGAGCCGCGGCGCGGCGCGGGTTGTCTAGGATCTTCCTACTGTCCAGACAGGGAAAGTAGGGGAAAGCGATGACCCTTCCGGAACACCCGCTCTCGAAACTGGGATTCCTCACGATCGGCCTGTTCGACGAGGACGACCCGGCCACCGGGCACGAGAACACGCTGCGCATGATCGAACTCGGGGAACGGCTCGGCTTCGACAGCGCCTGGCTGCGTGACCGGCACCTCCAGTACGGCATCTCCTCGCCCGTCGCGGTCCTGGCCGCCGCCACGCAGCGCACCTCCCGCATCGAACTGGGGACGGCGGTCATCCCGCTCGGCCTGGAGAACCCGTTCCGGCTGGCCGAGGACCTCGCCACCGTCGACGTCCTCAGCGGCGGACGGCTCAACCCGGGGGTCAGCGTCGGGCCCCCCACCCACTACGACCACATCAAGGAGCACCTCTACCCGGACAGCTGGGACGCGGAGGACTTCGGCCGCACGCGCGTGTCCCGGCTGCTGCACAACCTGCGCGGTGAGCCCGTCAGCACGTTCTCCGGGCAGGAGGGCATCGAGACGTACTCGGAGCGCATCCAGCCGCACTCGCCGGGACTGGCGGACCGGCTCTGGTACGGGGCGGCGGGCCTGGCCTCGGCGGAGTGGGCGGGGGAGCAGGGCCTCAACCTGCTGACCAGCAGCGTGGTCCGGGCCGAGGAGGACGACGACTTCGCCCGTGTGCAGCGCTCCCACATCCTGCGTTTCCGTGAACGCCACCCGCTCGGGGAGCGGGCGCGCGTCTCCCAGGGGCTCGTCGTGATCCCCACCGACAGCGCCTCGCCCGCGCAGCGGCGCAAGTACGAGGAGTACGCGCAGAGCCGCCACGCGCGCACCACCGCCCCCCAGGGGCCGGGGCGCCTCCTGTTCGCCCCCGACCTCGTGGGCACCTCGGAGCGGATCGCGCGGACGCTGACGGAGCACGCGGGATTCCAGCAGGTGGACGAGGTCGTGTTCCCGCTGCCCTTCACGTTCGAGTACGAGGACTACGAGCAGATCCTCACCGACATCGCCACCCGGTTGGGCCCCCTGCTCGGCTGGGCTCCCACCGGGCCGGGCGCGGGGGGCTGACGCACCGGGCCGGAGAGGGCCGGGGCCGCGGCCCGGCCTCCCGGACGGGGACGGACCCGACGCCCTCGGCGCGGCCGGACGTGCCGCACCCGGGAGGCGCCCGCCCTCCGACTCCGCACGGGCACACGCGGCGGCGGACCCGGGCGGGGAGGCGGGCGCCGGCGCCGGCGGAGGAGGGGCGCCGGGGCCCGGACCTGCCGCGCGTTCCCCCGGCTCCCCACTCCGCGGTGGGCGGAGCGGGCGTCCGCGCCTCGTAGAGTGAAGGATCCAGCGCGGACGGGGGAGGACCCCGGCGGTCCGTGCCAGCACACGTGCCCCGCCCGGGCGGGGACGAGATCCGGATCGGAACCCCTTGTACCTGGCTCGCATCAGTCTCAACGCCAAACGCAGCACCCCCATGGACCAGTGGGCGGCCATGGGCCGGGCGGTGCGTCTCGCGGTCGACCCGGACCCGGACTCCGACGCCCGGGTCCTGTGGGCGCGTGTCTCCCCGACCACCCTGGTGGTCAGCTCCGACACCGCCCCTGCGTGGGGGAAGATCCCCGGTGCGTACGCGGCGACGATGCAGCCGCCGCCCCGGCACACGGAGGGCGAGACCATCCGCTGGGAACTGATCGCCGCGCCCACCGGGCAGCGCGGGGCCGAGCCGACCGAGGAGGACCGGCGTCCGCGCGGCAAGCGGGTCGCCCTGGCGGAGCCGGAGTTCGAGGGGTGGCTGCAGGACAAGACGGCGGGCGCCCTGCGCGTGACCTCCGCCCGGTGGAAGCGGCTGGGCGGCAGGCCCGCCCGGTACCACTTCACCGGAGAGGCCGTCGTGGAGGACAGCGAGGCCCTCCAGGAGCTGTGCCTGGGCGGAATCGGCGCGGGCCTGAGCACCGGCGCCGGCCTGCTCCTGACGAGCACCGCACCGACCGCCTAGGCCGTTCTCCGCCTTCTTCCGTGCCCGTGTCCGCCGGGCCGCCCCTCGCCGCCCCTGCGCGCCCGTGAAGCACCACCGGGCCGCACACCGCACGTCGTGGGGAGATCGCCCGGACCGCCGCACGCCGCCCCGGGAGCCTGCGTGAACACTCCGCCGGAGGCGGGCTCGCGATGGGTCGGCGCCCGGGCGGATCCCCGGGCCGGGGGAGCCGTCGGGGTTTGAGGGCCGGGGCGTCGGCCGGTCGGCGGCCCCGGCTCCGCGGGCGGTCCGGGCCGGACGGGCCTCAGTGGGACACGGCGTCCAGGTACTCGTTGATGAGCTTGACGTCGAGGTGGTCCTTGCTCCGGCCGAGGAGCGTCTTCCACACGCGCACGTTGTCCAGGACCGCGAAGCGCAGGCCGTCGACCACCTCGGCGCCGTCGATCAGCTCGTCCACCGTCCAGAGGTCGGGGAACCACCCGCTGAGGATCTCGACCCGGTCGTCGAAGAGGAGGACCCTGCGGACGCCGTCACCGAAGGGGGCGTCCTCGGGCTCGCCCAGGGTCACCGCTCTCTCCCAGGCGGCCCCGCGGGCGACGACGTCGATGTCCCCGACGTCCCAGCGGAGTTCGTGGGCCAGGAGCGGACCGCTGCCGGCGATGACGAAGTCGTGTTCCGGGAGCCCTAGCGACAGGACCTTTCGGATCAGGTCGTGTTCTCTGAGGTTCACAGATACCCTCCTGAGCCGGGTGGCGTCGCACCCGTCTCACGACAGTATAGTGCGGGCCGCGAATCCGACGAAGGCCGCGACCCCCAGACTGCTCAGGGTTCCGATCATGAAGTACTCCGCGAAGCCCTTCTGGTGGGCCCGCAGATCGGGGAACCGGGCCAGGGCCTTGACGGCGACGACGAGGGCCGCGCCCTCGGGGCGGCCGATGAGAACGAAGGCGTAGATCAGCGAGCGCTCCAGCCACCCGACCACCGCTCCGGCGCCCTTCAGCGACCTCATCTCCTCGCCCTCCTCCTTGTCGAGGGCCTTCGTGAACGGGCGCAGCAGGTGGGTGACGACCTCCCCGCCGATGAACGTCGCGAGGATGAACCCGGAGACGACGACGAAGACACGGTCGTCGCCGACGAGCCGGACCACCAGGGCCGCGAATCCGGAGGCGTCGTGGAGCAGCGCGCCGACCACGCAGACGGCCGCGAGCGCGCCGAGCGGCCAGAGCACGAGCCCGCGCCGGTCGTTGAACAGGGACGGCGACGTCTGGGCGCTCTCGTCGCCCCTGGCCAGGCGGGCGAGGGCGACCGCGATGGCCGGGCAGGCGAGCACGAGGAGCACGGGCGCCCAGCCCGGCAGGAGCGGTGCCAGCGCGTACAGCCCGAAGGCGAGGGCCACCGGCGCCGCCCGCCACCAGGTGTGGCGGGCCCAGGGCAGGCTGTAGGAGAGGAGCACGGAGATGCCCGCGCCGACGACGACGCGCAAGAGGTCCACCGGGTACTGCCCTTTCCACGGGGGTGAGAGGACGGGCCGGTCCCGGCCCGGGCGTGGGACGACGCCGGGGCGCGGGGGAGCGGCCGGGCGGGGAGCCGCGCCGGGGCGGCCGGGGTGTGGTCCTCGCCCTCTCCGGGGCCTGCGCTCGGGGGAGCGCGGGTCCGGAATCCCGGGCATTCTAGGGTGTGCGCCGCGTGTTGGGCGAAGGGGCTCGCAGGGATCCCGCGGCCGGACCCGCTCCGGACCGCCTCCCGGGGCCCGGACGCGGAACGGAACGGACGCCCGGGGAGGGGGCTCCTCCGGTCAGTCGGCGGCGACGACCTCCAGTTCCACGAGCAGCTCGGGGCGGCCCAGCCGGGCGATGCCCGCGAGGACGCCGGGCGGGCGGACGCCGAACGCCTCCAGGCGCGCGGACAGCGCCTCCCCGGCGTGCGCGGAGAAGTCGTCCACGTCGGTGACGTAGGTGTTCATGCGGACGATGTCCGAAAGGGTCGTCCCGGCCCGCTCCAGGACCGCCTCGACGTTGTCCGGTGCGGCCGCCGTCTGCGCTCCCATGGCCCCGGGGTGGAGCGACTCCCCGTCCGGCGAGACGGCGCACTGGCCGCTGACGAAGAGCAGGCGCCGGTGGCCCTCGACCAGGAGCCCCTGGTCGAGGCCCTCCGGTAGGTCCACGGGTTGACTGCGGTGCGTTTCATGGGGCTCCCCGGTTCGGACGGTCACGGCGCCGCCAACGGTAAGACCTCAAGGGGAATTGAGGTCAAGGAGGGGTGGCGGCGCACGGAGAAGGGCAAAATGCCCATAAGGCTCTTTCTTTCTCAGGGGCACCAACCTCCCGTAGGACTCTTGCCTTCGTTCGGCAAATCATGAAGGTTCTCTCCTGAAAGCGCGCTGACCATCGCGCACTGTTGTCGCGGGACGAGACCGGCCGCCCCGGCGCCCCCGGCTCGTCCCCGTCCGCGCAGACAGAAGTCGGAAGGAGCCACGTTGGCGTCATCGCACCGGAACCGCCCCGCGTCCCGGCCCCCACGGGCCGCGGTTCTGATCCCCCGCACGGCTCTCCTCTGCGGCGCCCTCGCCGCGGTCCTCACCACCTCCCTGGTCCACGCGCCGTCCAGCGGCGCGGCCCCGCGCGCCGCCGGGGCCGACGCCCCGGACCAGGTGTGCGAGACCGACCCGCTGGCCCCTCCCAAACGGCAGATGCGCGCGGAGTGGATCGCCGGGGTCCAGAACATCGACTGGCCCAGCGAGCAGGGCCTCACCCCCCAGGAGCAGCAGGACGAACTCACCGCGCTCTACGACCGGGCGGTGGACAACGGCCTCAACGCCGTGTTCGTCCAGGTCCGGCCGACCGCCGACGCGTTCTGGCCCTCCCCGCACGAACCCTGGTCGGAGTGGCTCACCGGAGAGCAGGGCGGCGACCCCGGCTACGACCCGCTGGAGTTCGCCGTCGAGGCCGCCCACGCGCGCAACCTGGAGTTCCACGCCTGGTACAACCCCTACCGGGTGGCCATGCACGCCGACCCGGAGCGGCTGGTCGGGTCCCACCCCGCACGGCAGAACCCGGACTGGGTGTTCGAGTACGCGGGCAGGCTCTACTACGACCCGGGCATCCCCGAGGCCCGCGAGTTCGTGATCGAGGCGATGATGCACTCGGTCGAGAACTACGACGTGGACGGGGTCCACTTCGACGACTACTTCTACCCCTATCCGGTGGCCGGGCAGACGATCCCGGACGCGGACACCTTCGCCCGGCACGGCGGCGGGTTCGACGACATCGCCGACTGGCGGCGCGACAACGTCGACCAGATGGTGCAGGGCATGAGCGAGGCCGTCCACGCCGCCAAACCGCACGTCAAGTTCGGCATCAGCCCGTTCGGGATCTGGCGCAACGCCTCCAGCGACCCGGACGGCTCCGCCACCCACGGCTCCCAGTCCTACGACGGCCAGTACGCCGACAGCCGCAAGTGGGTCACCGAGGGCTGGCTCGACTACATCAACCCGCAGGTCTACTGGGAGATCGGCCTGCCCGTGGCCGACTACGCGGTCCTGGTCCCGTGGTGGGAGGAGGTCGCGGAGGGCACCGGAACGCACCTCTACGTCGGCCAGGCCGCCTACAAGGCGGGCAACGCGGGAGCCTGGTCCGACCCGCGTGAGCTCGCCCGGCACCTGGAGTTCAACCGCGACCGCCCGGGCGTGCACGGCGACGTCTACTTCAGCGCGACCTCGCTGGCCACCAACGCCCGGGAGGCCATGGACGTCGTGGTGGACGAGCACTACGCCCATCCCGCCCTGATCCCGGTCAAGGACGACCTCGGCGGAGCGGCACCGGCCGAACCCGTGGTCACCCGGGCCGTGCGGGGCGACACCGGCACCGAGCTGACCATCCGGCCCGGACGGGGCCAGGACCCCGCCTACTACGCGGTCTACGCCTTCGACGGCCCGCCCGGACGGGACGGGGTCGCGTGCGGTGTCGAGGACCCGCGCTCCATGGTCGGCACCGTGCGAGCCGCCGACGGGGAGACGGTGTTCACCGCGCCCGCGGGGGACGGAGACCGCACCTACTACGTGACCGCCCTGGACCGGCTGCACCACGAGAGCGGTGTGAGCAACCCGCGCTACGTGCGCTGACGCGGACCGCCCTCCGGAAGAGCGGCGTCCGGGAGCCGTGCCACGGGCACGGCTCCCGGACGTGCCGACCGGGCCCCGGGGCCGCGGTCCGCCCACCCCGGCCGTGACGCGCGGGCGACGGAACGGGAAGGTCCGTGACGGCCCGGCCACGGGTCGGAGAAGACCGCGCCAACTCCCGTCAGGGGGTCTGGCCGTCCGCGCTCCCGTCGGCCAGAATCGCCGGGTCCGTCCTCCACCCCGCGTAAGGACCCCGCCCAGGATGACCTCCCCCGCACGCCCACGGCACCTGCCGCCCGGACGCCCCCGCAATCCCGGACGCCCCCGCAACCCCCGCCGCCTCCCGCGCCTGCTCGCCCCGGCCCTCGCCCTGGCCGTGGGCGGCACGCTGCTCCTCCCGCCCGCGACGGCCGCCGACCCGGCGCCCGACGCCTCGGTCGTCGGCTCCCCCGCGCGCTACGTGGACCCGTTCATCGGCACCGCCGGGGGCGGCAACACCTATCCCGGGGCCGTCCGGCCGTTCGGCATGGTCTCGTGGAGCCCCACCACGACCCGCGGCGACCAGACCGACACCGGGGCCGCCAACGGCTACGCCTACGACGCCACCCGCGTCCGGGGGTTCGCGCTCACGCACGTCAACGGAGCGGGGTGCCACCCCGGGGCGGCGGGGGACGTGCCGATCATGCCGGTCACCGTGCCGGTGGACTCCTCTCCGAGCGCCGACAGCGCGGACGAGGTCTACGCGAGCGACTTCGACCACGCGGACGAGTCCGCGACCCCGGGCCGCTACACCGTCACCCTGGAGAACGGGGTCCGCACCGACCTCTCCGTCACCGAGCGTGCGGGAGCGGGCGAGTTCGCCTTCCCCGACGGCACCCCCGCGAACCTGCTGTTCCGGACCTCCAACTCGCTCAACGGCAGCGAGGACGCCGACATCAGCATCGACGAGGAGGCCCGCACGGTCTCCGGCTCCGTGCTGACGGGCTCCTTCTGCGGGCAGCGCGCCAACGGCGGGGAGAACAACCGGAGGTCGTACTACCGACTGCACTTCACCGCGCACTTCGACACCCCCTTCACGGAGGTCGGCGCCTGGGAGGACGGCGAACTGCTGGAGGGGGCCACGACGGCCTCGGGCGGGGAGGGCTACGTCCGCGACGCCCGCCGGGGCACCGGTTCCGGCGGCTACGTCGGCTTCGAGGAGGGCGCGACCGTGGGCGTGCGCGTGGGCGTCTCCTACGTCAGCGCCGAGGGCGCCGAGGAGAACCTGTCCGCCGAGATCCCCGCAGGGGAGCACGTGGACGAGGTCGCGGCCGAGGCGGAGGAGGCCTGGAACCGGCGCCTGCGCGCCGTCCGGGTCGGCGGCGGCACCGAGGACCGGCGCACCGCCTTCTACACCGCCCTCTACCACTCCCTCCTCCAGCCCAACCTGGTCAGCGACGTCGACGGGCGCTACCCGGGCATGGACGGAGAGCCCCAGCGGATCGCCGGTGACCAGGGCGCCCAGTACACGAACTTCTCCGGCTGGGACCAGTACCGGGCGCAGATCCAGCTGCTGGCACTCCTGGAACCGGAGGTGGCGGGCGACTTCGCCCAGTCCCTGCTGAACTTCTCCGAGCAGAACGGGGGCGTCTGGGACCGCTGGGTCCACATCAACGGTCCCACCCACGTCATGACGGGCGACCCCTCCGCCGCCACCCTGGCCACGTTCGCCGCGATGGGCGTGGACGGGTTCGACGCCGAGGCCGCCTACGACTCACTGCGGGCCCAGGCCACCGAACCGCACCCCGACGGGCTCTCCGACGCAGGCTGCCCGGGCCAGTGCGAGGGGCAGCGGCCCCACCTGGAGCGCTACCTCGAACTCCACTACGCGCCCCAGGACGACTGCCACTGCTGGGGCGGGGCCGCGGAGACCCTGGAGGCCTCCGTCGCGGACCACTCCCTGGGGCAGTGGGCGGACAGGCTCGGGCGCGGAACCGACGCCGCCGCGTTCGCCGAGCGCGGCGGGTACTGGCACAACGTGTTCAACCCGGAGACCGGGCACATGCAGGCGCGCGACGCCGACGGCTCGTGGGTGACCCCGTTCGATCCCGCCGGAGGCACGGGGTTCGCCCAGGGCACGAGCGCCACCTACACCTGGATGGTGCCGCACGACGTCGGCGGCCTGGCCGCGGCGATGGGCGGCCGTGAGGCCGCGGCCGAGCGCCTCGACGGGTTCTTCCGCACCCCCGACGGCGAGTGGTCGGTGGGCGGCGGGGACCCGCTCCGCTACGACCCCACGAACGAACCCGGAATCCACGCCCCCTGGCTGTACAACGCGCTCGGCCAGCCGTGGAAGACCCAGGAGACGGTGCGCGAGATCGCCGCCTCGCAGTACGGGACGGGCCCGAGCGGGCTCCCGGGCAACGACGACCTCGGCACCATGTCGGCCTGGTACGTCTTCGCGAGCCTGGGGCTGTTCCCGCAGGCGCCGGGCCGCGGGGAGCTGCTGCTGTCCAGCCCCGTGTTCCCCTACGCGCGGATCGCGCCGCAGGGGCGCCCGCCGATCACCGTGGTCGCCCGCAACGCAGGCCCGGACGCGGTCTACGTCGGGTCGGTGCACGTGGACGGGCAGCCGTACGGGCGCTCGTGGCTCCCGGAGAGCTTCACCACCGGGGGAGGGACCGTCACCCACGTCCTGGGCGCGCGGCCCGACACCGGGTGGGCGACGGGCCCGGACGACCTGCCGGTCGACCACTGACAGGCGGCCCGACCGCTCCGTCCGCCCCCGGCGAGGGCGGACGGAGCGGACGGGCCGGCGTCCGCCGGGACGCGAACCGCCACGGGCACCGCGACGACGATCGCCCTCACACCGGTCCCGCCCCCGCCGCCGTCAGCCCTCCACGGTGAAGTCCGCGCGGAGCAGGTCCGCCTTCCGCGAGGACGGCCCCACCAGCAACTCGAACCCTCCCGGTTCGACCACGCGCGCCCCCGAGGCGTCGACGATCGTGCAGTCGGAGACCGGCACCCCGATCTCGACGACCCGGGACTCGCCCGGCGCGAGCCGCACCTGCCGGTACGCCTTGAGCTCCCTGTCCGCCCACGTGACCGACGCGACCGTGTCGCTGACGTAGGCCTGGACGGTCTCCAACGCGGGCCTCGCGCCCGTGTTGGACACGGTGACCCGTGCTCGCACGGTGTCCCCGGCGCCGACCACGGGCTGCGGGATCCGCAGGTCCGCGTACTCGACGGTCGTGTAGGAGAGGCCCTCGCCGAACACGAACGCCGGGCGCTGTGTGAGGTCCGCGTACCGGTCGCCGTGCTGGCCGCGCACCTGGTTGTAGAACGTCGGCTGCTGTCCGGCGTGCCGCGCGAAGGAGATCGGCAGGCGACCCGAGGGCTCGACCAGCCCGAGCAGCAGCTCGGCGACCGCACGCCCGCCGCGCATGCCCGGATTGGACGCGTACACCAGGGCGGCGGCGTTCAGCGCCGAGTCCGGGAGCACGAGCGGCTTGGAGGCGATCACGACGACGACCATCGGGGTCCCGGTCGCCGCGAGCGCGTCGAGGAGCGCGACCTGGCCGCCGACGAGTTCGAGGGTCGCGGTGGACCTGCCCTCGCCCACGAGCTCGATGCGGTCGCCGACCACGGCGACGACGTAGTCGGAGTCCTCGGCCGCAGCCACGGCCTCGCGGATCATCTCCGCGTCGGGTGCGGAGGGGACCACCACGGGGGGACGCGGCTGGCCGTCGGGGTAGAACTCGCCCTCCGGATCCGGCACGAGCCCGAGGATGTCCGCGCCGCGGGCGTGCCGTACCTTCCACCCCTGCGGGGAGTGGTCGCGCACACCGTCCAGGACGGTCTGGATCATCTCGCGCGGGTGCCCGTCCGGGAGCCAGCCGACCTGGCCCGAGGAACCCGCCCAGTCGCCGAGCTGGGTCTGCGGGTCGTCGGCGTTGGGGCCGACGACGGCGATGGTGCGGGGCCGGGCGTCCGCGGGGGCGTCGGCCCGCCCGGAGGCGTCGGTGCGGAACCCGCCGTCCAGGGGCAGGGTGCCGTCGTTGGCCAGCAGGACCAGCGAACGGCGGGCGACCTCCAGGTTCAGTGCGGTGTGCCCGGGTGAGCCGATGACCGCGGCCTGGCGCTCCGGGTCGGGGTGGCGCGGGGCCTCGAAGAGCCCGAGCTCGAACTTGAGCATGAGGATGCGGCTGACGGCGGCGTCGATCTCCGCCTCGGTGAGCGTGCCCTGGGCGACCGCCTCCTGGGCGCCCTCGAAGAACCCCGGAGTGGTCATCACCATGTCGTTGCCCGCGCGGACCGCGGCCGCGGCTGCCCGGGTGTGGTCGGCGTACACGCGCTGCTCCCACACCATGCGGCCCACGTTGTCCCAGTCGGTCACGAGCGTGCCGGTGTACCCCCACTCGCCGCGCAGGACGTCGTTGAGCAGCCAGTCGTTGACCGTGATCGGCACACCGTCCGTGGACTGGTAGCCGAGCATGAAGGTGCGGCAGCCCTCGCGCGCGACCCTCTCGAACGGGGGCAGGAACCATGAGCGCAGCTTGCGCCGGGAGATGTCCGCCTCGCTCGCGTCCCGGCCGCCCTGTGTCTCGGAGTACCCGGCGAAGTGCTTGGCGCACGCCAGGATCGCGGTCGGGTCGTCCAGGCCCTCGCCCTGGTAGCCCCTGACCATCGCCGAGGCCATCTCCCCGATGAGGAAGGGGTCCTCGCCGAAGGTCTCGCTGACACGCCCCCAGCGCAGGTCGCGGGCGATGCACAGGACCGGGGAGAACGTCCAGTGGATGCCGGTCGCGGCGACCTCGACGGCCGTGGTGCGGGCGACCCTCTCGACGAGTCCGGCGTCCCAGGTCGCCGCCATGCCGAGCTGGGTCGGGAAGATCGTGGCGCCCTCCCAGAAGGAGTGGCCGTGGATGCAGTCCTCGGCGATCAGGAGGGGGATGCGCAGCCGCGTCCGCTCGGTCAGCGCGGCCGCCTCCAGGACGAGTTCGGGGGAGGTGTGCAGGATCGAACCCGCGTGCATGTCCTCGATGAGGGGGCGGACCCCGTCCCTGGCGTCGAGTTGCAGCATCTGGCCGATCTTCTCGGGCAGCGTCATGCGCCCGAGGAGGTCGGAGACCCGTTCTGCGTGGCCCAGCGCGGGATCGAGGTAGGGAAGAGGTGCGTTCAACGGGATTTCTCCTGCGGCGTCGGCGTGGGAGGTGTCTGGTCGCGGGTTCGTGTCGGCGGTGGCGGTGGCTGTCACGGACAGGAATGGGAACGCTCCCACGGGCACTCTCCGTGAGAGCTGTCCTTCTCGGCACGGGGGCGGCCGGTGTCCGGGACCCGGGGGCCCCGTCCCACGGGTCGGCGCGCTCCGCGTACGGTCGTACGCTACGGCAGTCCCCGCCACCCGCGTCAAACCGGGGGCCGCGACGTACCGGGTGCCACCGGTGGGAGGCGCGGACCAGCGGACGCCGCCCCGGACCGGCCCGGCCGCGTCGCCGGGGCACGGGCGGGACCCGCGCAGACCTCACCGCGGCGCCACCCGCGGCTTACCTCCGCACCTGTGATCGCTCACTCCTCCGCCACTGACCCGGGCGCCGGGGCCCCGCGTAGTGTTCAGCAGATCGCCCGGAGCCACCGGGCAACCCCGCAGGAGGGAACGCACCGATGAGGAAATTCGCCTACCGCATCGCCGCCAGGCTGGGCATCGTCGACAGCGAGCGCCTGACCCGTCCCTACATCTACTACTAGGCCGGTCCCCCTTCCGGACCCGGGCCCCGCTCCGGTCCGCCCGTACCCCCGGACATCCGCGGACGCACCGCAGAGCGGTACCCCCGGCGCCCCCGGAGTCCCACGGGCACCCGAACCCCCCGAGGCCACGAGACGGTCCGGTGGACAACCCCCGGTGTCCTGACCCCCGTCGCTCCCAGGGCCCGTGCCGATCCTCCGGGGCACGGGCCCACCGCCACCCAGGACGGACCCGATGCCGGCCACGTACACCGCCCCTCCGGGGCCCCGGGGAGGACGCGGCACGGCCAACGCCGCCGACTACGCCCTGGACCCCCTCGGCTTCCTCACCCGGGCGGTGGGCGAGTTCGGCGACGTCGTCTCCCTCACCCCCTCCAACGTGCTCCTGGCCCACCCCGACGACATCGGCCGCGTCCTCGTCGACCGGGGCGAGAACGTCGTCAAGATCAGCGACGGCACACGGCGGGGGCCCACCGGTTTTCCCCTCGCCATGATGAACAGCGAGGGAGCGGACTGGGAGCGCAAACGTGCCCGGCTCCGGCCCGCCTTCCGCAGCGAACGCCTCGGACAGCTGGAGCAGGCCGCGCGCGAGGGCGTCGCCCGCACGGTCGGATCGTGGGCCGACGGGCAGACCATCGACGTGCACCACGAGATGTCCCGCCTGGCCATGCTGGTGGGCGCGGCCCACATCGCGGGCCGAGAACCCGGTGAGCACGGAGAGGCCCTGGCGCGCGCGGTGGCGGCCATCATGCGGCTCACGTCGTCACCGCGCCTGCCCGCGTGGCTGCCGACCCGCGTCAACCGCGACCTGCGGCGGTCCCTGCGGGCCCTGGACGACACCCTCGCGGCCCTGGTGCGGGAACACGGGGAGGGCGGTGCCGGGACCGCCCTGGACGCCCTCCTCGCGGACGGGCCGCCCTTCGCGGAGGTCCGGGACGAGCTCGCCACCCTGCTGATGTCGGGCTACGAGACCACGGCGGACGCCCTGACCTGGCTCCTTCACCTTCTGGGGCGCAACCCGGGGGCGGTGGCCCGGATGGGGGAGGAGGGATTCGCGTCCGCCGCGGCCAAGGAGGCCATGCGCCTCTACCCGCCGGCGTGGGTGATGAGCCGGGAGACCGTGCGTCCGTTCGAGGCGGGCGGGCACATCCTCCCCCCGGGGACCGTCCTGGGCCTCAGCCAGTGGGTGACCCACCGCGACGAGCGGTGGTTCCCGGAGGCGGGGGAGTTCCGCCCCGAGCGCTGGCTACCGGGCGGGTCCGGGCCCGCCCACCGCTACGCCTACTTCCCCTTCGGGGCGGGGCCGCGCGGATGCGTCGGAGCGTCGATGGCCCTGCGCGAGGTGCGGGTGATCGCCGCGGAGCTGTGCGCGAGGATACGACTGGAACCCGTCGATCCGGAGGCGGTACGGCCGCGTCCGGCCCTGGCACTCCAGCCCCTGGGGGTGCGTGCGGTGGTCCGGACGGTGTCGCCGGGCTGAGCTCGCCGTCCGGTGCGCCCCCGACCTGCCCCTTGGCCGCACCGGACCTGGCGCACGCCGTCGGCGCCCGCTACCGTCGGGCGCCGACCAGGAAGAACGGGATCGCGACGAACAGTCGCCCGTCCTCGGCGCGCCCGCGCTGTTCGTCGGCCCACACGGCCGCCCGCTCCGCGCGGACCGCTCCCGCGGCCACCGCCGCGGACGCCAGCCCGAGGAGCATCGGCAGGACCTCGGCGTCGGTGAAGAGCAGCACGCTCCCCTCCACCTCCACGCGCCCGAAACCCGCCTCCAGCAGCAGGGCGCGCTGGCGGCGCGGTGCACGGGAGTCGGGCATGCCGTCGGCGTAGGAGGCGACGATCGCGCGCGTGAGCCCCGGATCGGCCGAGTCCACCATGTACGCGTCCCAGTCCTGGCCGAGCAGGACGAGGCGGCCCCCCGGGGCCAGGACCCGCCGGGCCTCGGAGAGCGCGCGGGCGGGGTCGCCGAGGGAGTGGTACACCTTCTCCGCCCGGTAGCCCTGGACGCGGCCGTCGGGGAGCGGGAGCGCGTAGGCGTCGCCCCGTCGGAACTCCGGACGGGGGTGGCGCTCACGGGCCGAGCGGAGCATGCCCTCGTCGAGGTCCACCCCGACCACGTGCGGTCCCTCGGCGGCGATCTCCGCCGCGGCGCGCCCCGCACCGCAGCCCACGTCCACGACGGTGTCCTCCGGGCCCGCCCGGAGGAGTTCCCGAGCGCGTGCGCGCAACCCGACCGCCTCCGGTGTCAGGTCGAATCGGTCGAGCCGGGCCAGAAGCCGGCCGGTGTCCGGAAGGTCGGGAGTCGGCATGGGAGGGATTGTGCGGCCTCGCCGCCGGCACGGCAAGACCCCCTCCCGGTCCGGCGGCGGCGCGTGCGCACGGGCTGTGGGCCGACCAGCGCCTTCCCGGGAAGGACCGTGCGGCCCCGCCGGGGGAGCGCGGGGGACGGCCCCGGCAACGGCGGCGCCCCGCACACCGGCGGTGTGCGGGGCGCGGCGGGAAGGGGTCACTCCGAGGGTTCGGGAAGCGCAGGGCATTCGATGGTCGGGTTGACCCCCATGTAGTTCAGGGGTCCCACGAAGATCGTGCCCACGGTGTGGCCGAGGTTCGAGCACGAGGCCTCCTCCGGGCTGAACAGGCCGCGTTGGAACGAGGCGACCAGCCCGATGAGCAGCCACAGGACGACGAACGTCGAAAGAACGATCCTTACGCGCACTCTCTGCCTCCAAGGGGGGTGAGCTGACGAGGCGGCGTTGCTTCGACAGGACCCTACCCGCGAGACGAGACGTTTCACCTGCTTGTTCCCGCGCAGGCGGCGCGTCGCCCGGAAAGGGGCTCAGGGCCACACGTCGAAACGCCACCGTGTGGGCCCGTGCGGCAGCTCCCCGCTCGGGAACGCGAACACCGTCGACGGCGCGACGCAGAACACCCCGTAGGGCGGCGGGCCCGCGGTCGGCGCCCCCTCGGGGCCGGTCAGTTCGCCGTCACCGGCCACCGGGGCCCAGCCGTGGCGTGCGGCGTACGCCTCGGCGACCCTCACCAGCCGCTCGGGGTCCCGCACCCGTTCGACGGCCCCCTCCACCACCACGTCCATCCGACCCGTGCCGAACGCCAGGCTCACCTCGGGCGAGGCGGCCATCAGGCGCGACTTGGCCGACTCCTGCCCCGAGGCGAAGCAGGGCCGGCCGTCCACCCACACCACCAGCACCGGGCGCGTGTGCGGGCGGCCGTCCGGTCGGGCCACGGTCAGCCAGTACGTCCCGGCGGTCTCCTCCAGGTGGGGGAGCACCTCCGCCCACACGCCGGGCGGCTCACCCGTCAGGGACTCGGCACTGGGATCCGGAAAGGCGAACACGGCACACTCCTCTGGGCTCTCCGACGTGGGCGGACCAGGGTAGTGGGCCGCGCCGACATTCATGCGGCGGAGGGCGCCACCCGCCGGGCGCGCAGGGAGAACCCGGCGAAGACCACGGCCGCGCCGACGGCGGTGGCGAGCATGACCGCGGTCATGCTGGACAGGGTCACCGGACCGGCCATCCCCGCGGTGGCGGCGAGGCCGGAGCCGATCCCGAACTGGAGCGTGCCCAACAGGGCCGAGCCGCTTCCGGCGATCCGGGGCGGCTGTCCGTTCAGGGCCAGCGCGGTCGCGTTCGGCGACACCAGGCCGGTGAACACCATCATCGCGAACAGGGCGGCGGTCACCGTCACCAGGTCGGCGAGGCCCGCGGTGTCCAGCACCGCCAGGGCGGCGACCGACAGGATCGACCCGCCCAGCCCGAGCATGAGGCGACGGTGGATCTCCACCCGCCGGATCAGGAACGCGTTCACCTGGTTGCCGAGGATCATCCCGAGCGTGGTCACCGCGAACACCAGGCTGAACTCCTGGGCGCTGGCCCCGAACCCGGACTGCGACACGAAGGAGAACGTCGAGATGTAGGTGAAGCTCATCCCGAAGCTCAGCGCGAGCGTGAGGGTGGGTCCCGTGAAGCGGACGTCGCGCAGCAGGCCGCCGAACACGCGCAGCTGCGCGCGGGGGCTCACCCGCCGACGCTCCTCCGCGGGCAGGCTCTCGGGCAGGCCGAACAGGACCAGGGCGAAGGTCAGCAGGCCGGCGCCGCCGAGCACCCCGAACAGCAGCTGCCAGGAGCCGAGGAGGAGCAGCTGGCCGCCGAGCACCGGACCGAGCATCGGGGCCAGACCGGCGAGCAGTACGAGCCGTGAGAAGAAGGTGGCGGCGGCGTCGCCGTCGAACACGTCGCGCACGATCGCCCGGGAGACCACCAGGCCGGCCGCCGCGGACAGCCCCTGGAGGAAGCGCAGCGCGCTGAACGCCTCCACACCCGACACCAGCGCGATGGCGAACGTGGTGGCGGTGAACACGCCGATACCCGCGAGGAGCGGGAGACGCCGCCCCCACCGGTCGCTGAGCGGGCCGATGACCAGCTGTCCCACGGCGAGCCCGGCCATCACCGAGGTCAGGGTGAGCTTGACACTGGCCTCACTGGCGCCCAGGTCGGCCGAGATCTGGGGCAGCGCGGGCAGGTACAGGTCGGTGGCGAGCGGGCCCAGCGCGGACAGCACGCCCAGGACCAGCACGAGCAGCAGCGTGCGCAGCCGCGTCGGCCGGGCCCGGTCCGGCGGGGCGGTGTCCAGGACGGCGGGGTCCTGCACGGCGCCGTTGCGGACGGCGGTGTCCAGGACGCCGGTCGGGGCGCTCGTCGGGGCGCGGCGCTTCGGGCGCACGGAAAGAAGGGTCACAGGGGCTCCAGCACAGGGAAAATCGAGGACGGAGAGAACCGGGGAGGTGCTCGGCGCCGTGAACCGCCTTCGGGCGGGGCACCGTCGAGGAGGTCCCACGCGGGGACACTCCCGGCTCCAACACAGGACCGGGTCGCGGCAATCCTGGCTTTACCTGCCTGTCCGCGTGATCCGCGTTACGTGGCGTCGTGTCCTGCGGAGCCTCCGCCGCCCTCCGGGCCGCCGACGTCCGCCACCGCCCCGTGGGAGCCGGATGTGCGGGAGACCTCCGGGGCGACCGCACGTGCGGATGCACGGCGAACGCGCACGTGCGCCGTCACATCCCGAACCCTCCCACCTGCGGTCCTTCGCACGAGCGTGGCCGATTCCGGCCAATTGCGCGGTTCCGGGCGTCCGGTGGTCGATCCTGGTCACGTCGTCCCGGAGGGCGGTCCGGCCGCCCCGTGTGCCGGATGTCCCCTTTTCTGCTGTGGAAGCGGACGTTCTGTGCCGGATGTACCTCCGAAACGTGCGTGTGTCCCGGTTTCCTCACCTCGTCGGAGCGCAGCCAGGACACTTGGTATCTCCGTTGCGAACCAGAAGTCAGGGGGGCCACATGTCGTTTCCTCCGCTGGACACTGCGCTGCCTGCCGGGGCCGACGCCCGCGAGCACGCGCTCATGCTCCGCCGGGTGCACGAGGCCTCGCTGACCGGACGTCCCGCGCCCGCACCTCTGCGTCCGGTCATCGAGGACTCCTGGGGTCGGATGCGCGGCTTCGGCATCGATCCCGACAGCGCGCCGCCCCCGCGGGTGGCCCGTGTGGACGAACTCCAGCGCAACCGCGACGCCTCCCCGATCGCGGCGGTCCTGCCGCTCATCCGCCGGTCGCTGGTCTCGGTCGCGGACGAGGCCGACCACATCATGCTCGTCGCCGACTCCTCCGGCCAGGTCCTGTGGCGGGAGGGCTCACACCGCATGCGGTCGGTCGGCGACCGGGTCGGCCTGGTCGAGGGAGCCTTCTGGAACGAGGGGAGTACGGGGACCAACGCCATCGGCACCGCCCTGGTCGTGGGCCGCCCCGTCCAGGTCTACTCGGCCGAGCACTTCGTCCGCAGCCTGCACGCCCTCACCTGTGCCTGCGCGCCCATCCACGACCCCCGCGACGGGCGCCTGCTCGGAGCCATCGACGTCACCGGACCCGTCTCCACCATCCACCCGGCTACGCTCGCCCTGGTCAGCGCCGTGGCGCAGCTCGCGGAGGCCCACCTCCAGGGGATCCACCACACGCACCTGGAGAGGCTCCGCTCGGTGGCCGCGCCCCTCCTGGCCGGGATGAGCGAGCGCGCCCTGGTCGTCGACGACGCCGGGTGGACGGCCGCCGCCGTCCACATGGAACCGGTCCGCAGGGTCCTGCTGCCCACGCAGCGGGACACCGGGACGGCCTGGCTGCCCGCCCTGGGGGAGTGCGCGCTGGAACCCCTCCCCGGGGGCTGGCTGGTCCGCCCCCGCCCGGAGCGGGAGGGAGGCGGCGCCACGGTCACCCTGGACCTGACCCGCTCCGCCCCCACCGTGGCCGTGGCCGGAGCCAGCGGGGAGTGGACGCACAGGCTCACACCGCGCCACGCGGAGCTCCTGCTGTTGCTGGCGGGCCACCGCGAGGGGCGTTCGGGCGCCCAGCTGTCGCATGCCGTGTTCGGCGCGGGCGGCCACGTCGTGACGGTGCGCGCCGAGCTGTCGCGCCTCCGCCGCCACCTGGGCGGCATCATCGAGAGCCGCCCCTACCGGTTCAGCGAGGAGGTCCTGGTGCGGGTCGTCGCCCCGCCCTCGCCGTCCGACCTGTTGCCCGGGTCGGTGGCGCCCGGGGTACGGGACCTCCGCGCGGCACTGCAGTCGGACGACAGGCCGGTCGCCCTGCGCGACATCATCGCAACCTAGTGCAACCGTTGCGGCCCGTTCGCGGGTGCGGTGGACTGTGCTTGCGCGGCCCCGACCGGGGCCGGCCGCCGGGTCAGAGAGGGCTCGGGGGCCGGGGACCGGTCCGCCTGCACGTTCACGACCTTCGGGCCTTGAGGGGGGCCACGGGGAGGAACGTACGTGCTGCAGGGCCCAGGCGATCCTCGGGGTATCGGGGGAGCCCCCGGGGTCACCGCGCACCGTGGCGGGACGTCCCCGAGGTGGTCTCCTCGGGACGTCCCGTCGCATCGTCCGCGAGGGCCGGTGCGGTCCGGGACCGCGGGCGCTACTCGTTGGCCTCCTCGACGTTCTCCGTCTTCTCCTGCCCCGCGTCCTCCCCGCCGGGTACCTGTTCCTCGGCCTTGTCGGCGTCCTTCGCCGCGGGGGAGCACTGGAAGCAGTCCATGGCGAAGACCTCCTCGCCGTCGACGCTGCCGGTGAAGCTTCCCGGAAGGCTGTCGTCGCCCGCCTCGCGCTCGGCCATCGCCGCGCGCAGGAGCCGACCCACGAAGACGGCCTGCGCGCCGTCCTCCGTCTCGCCGGTGCAGTGGACCTCCAGTTGTCCGCCGCGCGGCTCGGGGGAGGCGGGCGCCTCGAACCCCTCCGTCCCGGCGGTCCGGCTCACGCCCGGGGTGTCGGCGTCGGACGGCGGCGCGGACGGGTCGCCCTGCGGGCGGCTGCCGCAGGTCAATCCGCCCGGGACGGGGTGCCCCTCGCGGGCGAAGGCGCGCTCCGCCCCCGGTCGCAGGACCGTCGCGGACAGGGCGTCGGCCGCCCGCTCCAGCTCCACCTGGGCCGCGTCGGCCTCCACGTCGCGCGCGCCGGTCGAGCAGGACGTCGCGAGCACCCCGCCCAGGACGAGCACGGCGAACGGAACGGTGACGGCGGTCGAGCGGACTCTCATGGCTTCCCCCTGGATTGTCGGACCGGATGTGGCCCCACAGGCGCGTGTCCCACGCAACCAATGTCACTGATGGGAAGGATGGGATCTATGTCCGACTCAGGTGAAAAGCGTGAACAGTTCCTCATATTCTCGCCATCCCCGCGTGAGTCGTCGCCGTGAGGTGGGTAGCCACGTGAAGGACGATTCGGGGCGAAACGGATGGAGGTGGTCGGTGTGGTGAACAGCACGGAAGGCTCTTCCCCCCGGCCCCGCGCCCGTGGGCTGGGCTACACTCAGCACATTTGCCGAACCGTGTTCACCCACGGTTCGACCGACCCGACCGTCTCATCCGGCCCCGGCGGCCCAGCCGCCACGGGAACACCGTGTGAACCACTGGGGCGTGAGGGGCGTCGTACCGGCAGACCACACCCGGGTCCCGGTCGACACCCCGCCGACCCTTCAGACCGTCCTTCCTTCGGAGGTGGACCGTGTCCGCTGACCACCGAGACCAGCAGCCCGCGCAACAGGGCTCGCGTATCGACCCCCACGTCGGCCGCTACGCACGTCGAGCACAGGGCATGGTCGCATCCGAGGTCAGGGCACTCTTCGCGGTGGCGTCCCGGCCGGAGATCGTCTCCCTCGCGGGAGGGATGCCCAACGTCGCGGCCCTCCCCCTCGACCAGATCGGCGAACTGGTCCGGGACGTCGTCTCCGAGGAGGGCGCGGCCGCGCTCCAGTACGGATCGGCCCAGGGCGACCCCGTCCTGCGCGAACAGCTCTGCGACTACATGACGCTCGAGGGCATCACCGCCAGCCCCGAGAACGTCATCGTCACCGTCGGCTCCCAACAGGCGCTCGACCTCATCACCCGCGTGTTCGTCGACCCGGGCGACATCGTCCTCACCGAGGCCCCCACCTACGTCACCGCGATCAACACCTTCGCCGCCTTCCAGGCCGACATCCGCCACGTGGCCATGGACGACCAGGGCGTCCTCCCCTCCGAACTGGAGGAGGCCCTCGTCCGCGCGGAGCTGGACGGCCGACCGGTGAAGTTCTTCTACACCGTCCCCAACTTCCAGAACCCCGCCGGCATCACCATGAGCGCGGAGCGGCGCGCCCAGGTGGTCGAGGCCTGCAAGCGCCACGACGTGCTCATCATCGAGGACAACCCGTACGGCCTGCTGCGCTACGACGGCGAACCCCAGCCCACCCTGTACTCGCAGAACGAGGGCAACGTCGTCTACCTCGGCTCGCTGTCCAAGACCCTCTCCCCGGGACTGCGCATCGGCTGGGCGCTCGCGCCCGCCGCGGTGCGCGCCAAGCTCGTCCTGGCCGCGGAGTCGGCGATGCTCAGCCACTCGACGTTCAACCAGCTGGTCGTGCGCCGGTACCTCAACACCTTCCCGTGGCGCGAGCAGATCAAGGTGTTCAACACCATGTACAGCGAGCGCCGCGACGCGATGCTCAGCTCGCTGACCGCGATGATGCCCGACGGGTGCACCTGGACCAGGCCCGAGGGCGGGTTCTTCGTCTGGGCGACCCTGCCCGAGGGCATCGACGCCAAGGCGATGCTCCCCCGGGCGGTCGCCGAACGGGTCGCCTACGTTCCCGGCACCGGCTTCTACGCCGACGGCCGGGGACGCGACAGCATGAGGCTCAGCTTCTGCTACCCCACCTCCGAGCAGATCCGGGAGGGCGTTCGGCGCCTCGTCGGAGCCATCGAGGGGGAGGTCGACCTGCGTGATACGTTCGGCACCACCCTGGCCCCGAGCACCGAGGGCCACCAGGCGCCCGCCCCCGACCTGCCCTGACACCCCCGAGCAAGGGCTTCAAGCACCATGACCGCAGCACAGAAGGAGGTCCGCGCCGTGGCCGACCTTGACCGGGTCCTCGTTCTCGCGGGAGGACTGTCCCCCGAACACGAGGTGAGTGTCCACTCCGGGCGCAGCGTCGCCGAGGCGTTGCGCCGACTGGACGTGGAGGTCCAGGTCGCCGACGTGGACTCCACGCTGCTCGACCGGCTCGCCGAGGATCCGCCGCAGGTCGTCTTCCCCGTCCTCCACGGGTCCGCCGGCGAGGACGGAGCCATCCGCGAGGTCCTGGAACTGGTCGGTGTGCCCTACGTGGGCGCCCGGCCCTCCGCCTGCCGCCTGGCCTACTCCAAGCCCGCCGCCAAGGCCCTGCTCGCCGAGCAGGGCGTGCGGGTCGCCCGCGGTGCCGCGCTGCCCAAGTCCGCGTTCCACGACCTGGGCGCCCCGGCTCTGCTCAACCGGCTCGCCGAGCGCCTGGGACTGCCGCTGTTCGTCAAGCCCGACAGGGGCGGATCGGCCTTCGGCGCCGCCCCGGTCGCCTCGGTGCAGGACCTGTCGGCGGCCCTGGTCTCCTGCTTCGCCTACAGCGACTCCGCCCTGGTGGAGGAGCAGGTCCAGGGCACCGAGCTCGCCGTGGGGGTCCTGGACACCGGCGACGGCCCGGTGGCCCTGCCGCCGGTGGAGATCGTGCCGGACGGAGGGGTCTACGACTACGCCGCCCGCTACACCGCCGGTCGCACCGAGTTCTTCTGCCCGGCCCGCCTGGACGCGGACGCCGTCGCCGCCGCCAAGGAGGTGGCGCTGACCGCGCACCGCGTCCTGGGACTGCGGGACTTCTCCCGCACCGACCTCATCGTGTGCGCGGACGGCCGCCCCACCTTCCTGGAGACCAACGTCGCGCCGGGGCTGACCGAGACCTCCACGTTCCCGATGGCGGCGGCCGCCTCCGGCCTGGACTTCGCGGTCGTGTGCCGCGAACTCGCCCACCAGGCGCTGATGCGCGGCTGACCCGCGCCGACCTGCCACGGGGCCCCGCCGGAACGATCCGGCGGGCCCCGTCGCGTTCCCGGACCCGGCGCACCGCGCGGGGGACGGCTCCCCGGGGACGGCGAGCGCGTCCACGAACGCGCCCCCGCGCCCACCGTGACGGGCGCCCGGGGACCGCGTCGCCCCGCCCCGGACAGGGGTTCCGGACCTCAGACCGGGGGGACCCCCAGCGCCCGTTCGAGCACGTCGAGCACCGTGGCGCGGAGCAGGTCCACCTTGTACCCCGTGGAGGGGAGCGGGGAGCACAGCTCGTCCAGGTCGGCCAGCGCGCCCGCCACCTCCGGGCCCGGTGCTTGTCCGGGGAGCGACCCGACCAGGGCCGACTCCACCCCGGGCAGCCTCAGCGGGGTACGGGCCACACCGCCGACCGCCACAGCGGCCCGTGTCACAGGGCCCGCGCCGTCCCGCCCGCACTCCAGCCGGACCACGGCCTCCACCAGCGGCCACTCCGACCGGGACCGGCCGGTCGCCCGCCGGTACGCTGCGCGCTCGCCCCGCACGGGCGCCGGGAGCGTCACCGCCACCAGCACCCGGCCGGGCGCCAGCACGTGATCGCGGGTGGGATCCGACCCGTCGTACAGGTCGGCGAGGGGCGCCTCAGCGGTCGAGGGGGATCCGGACGCGTCCGGACCGGCCCCGTCGCCCCCGGCGACCAGCACCGACGCGTCGTACACCAGCAGGGCCGCCGCCAGAGACGACGGGTGCGGCGCCGCGCACGGGCCCTGGTCCACGACCACCCCGTACAGGTGGTCGCCGGTCCGCGCGGGGCAGGAGTGCCCGCCCGTCTGGAAGCAGTCGAAGGCCGGGTTGCGCAGGTACCAGCACCGGTTGCGCTGCAGCAGGTTCCCGCCCAGGGTCGCGGCGTCGCGCACCTGCGGCGTGGCCAGGACCCGCGCGGTGGCGGCCAACGCGGGGTAGGCCTCCACCAGCCTCGGGTTCGCGGCCAGCTCTCCGACACCCGTCATCGCGCCCACCCGGACGGAGCCGTCGGGGCGCCAGTCCACACCGCGCAGTTCGCCCACCCCGGTCAGGTCCACCACCGGGGCGGGGCCGAGGACGCCCGTGCCCAGGCAGGCGGTCAGGTCGGTGCCCCCGGCGCGCGGGAGCGCACCCGTCCGGTCCAGGCCGGCCAGCGCCTCGACCAGGGTTCCGGGCCTTGTGACGGCGGTCATCGCAGTCCTCCGATCAGTCGGTCGGGCCGGATCGGCAGCTCGTGCGGCCGCCAGCCGGTGGCGTCGTGCACGGCGTTGGCCAGGGCCGCCGCCACGCCGACGACCGACACCTCGCCGAGGCCGACCCCGCCGCCCGTGACGTGCTCGAACCCGCCCTCGTGGAAGTACACCTCGGTCTCGGGCACGTCGCCCATCCCCGGAATCCGGTAGTCCTCCATGTTGTCGGTGAGCAGCACCCCCGTGACGGGGTCGTGGCGCCGCTCCTCGAACAGCGCGTACCCCACACCCTGGACGACGGCGCCCTCGCACTGGTTGCGGGCGAGCCGTTCGGCGTACACGCGTCCCGCGGCGATCCCCGCCCAGCACCGGGTCGGCCGCACCGCGCCCAGGAGGGTGTCCACCTCCACCTCCATCACGTGGACGGCGCCGCTGAGCCCCCTGCCCAGGGCCAGGTCGCCCGCCATGTTCGGGGAGAGCTGCCCCCAGCGGTCCCGGCTGCGCCCGCCCGTCACCCGTACGCCCTCGGAGGAGACGAGGGCCTCCTTGAACGCGTGCTCGGGTACCGGGCCGACGGCGGGGAGGGACGGGGAACGCTCCCTCAGCGCGGCGCGCAGACGGTCGGCGGCCTGCACCGCGGCGGGCCCCATCGACGTGGTCGTGCGCGAGCCGTACGACCCGGTGCCGTGCACCGGGCCGCTACGGCCGATCTCCACCCGCAGCCCCGACGCGGGAACCCCCAGCCGGTCGGCGACCGACCCGGCGAGCACCGTGCGGATGCCGGTGCCGATGTCCTGGGTCGCCGAGCGCACCACCACCGCGCCCCCCTCCACCGACAGCTCGACCTGGGCCTGCGGGGCGATGAGGTACATCCAGTTGGCCGCGGCCACGCCCACACCGCGTCGGAAACGGCCCGTGCGCGGTCCGCGCGGCCGGTCCCGCCACAGGTCGAGCCGCGCCGCGCGCTCGTAGAGGGCGCGCCGCTTGGGGTTGCCGTCCCAGCGGGCCCGCAGGGCCAGGGGGTCCTCGCCCAACCGGAGCGCCATCGCGTCCACGGCCTGCTCCAGCGCCCACGCCATGGGCGGCCCGCCCGGGCCGCGCATGGGCATGCCGGGGGGCAGGTTGGTGACCACGTCGAAGTCGCGGACCCGTCGGGGCGCGCGCCCGTACATCAGGAACGCGAGCGCGGCCGTCGAGGAGCCGACCGACACGCCGCCCTCGCCGACGGAGTCCACGCTCATCGCGGACAGGTTCCCGCTCCGGTCGGCGAGCAGCGCCACACGGGTCCTGGCGCCGGGACGGTGCCCGGCGTCGGTCAGTTCCTCGGAGCGGTCGAACACGACCCGCACGGGGGCGCGGGCGATCCGGGACAGCTCCACCGACGCCACGATGTCGGCGGACAGGGCGTTCTTGGCCCCGAACCCGCCGCCGACGAACTCGCTGACGACGTGCACCCGGTCCGGCGGCAGCCCCCAGTGCTGGGCGGCCCGCTCCGCGGTCTTGGCCACGGCCTGGGTGGACACGCGCAGGTACAGGTCGCCGCCGGGCTCCCAGGAAGCCACGCACACGTGCGGTTCCAGGGGGTTGTGCGCCTGGGAGGCGGTCGTGAACTCCCCGGAGACCAGTAGCGGGTCACCCGACCGGGCTGCGCGGCGCAGACGGCGCACGGCGGTGGGGCCGCGCCAGCTCAGGGTGCCGGGACCGCGCACGTTGCCCTTCCAGGGGGCCGGGGGAGTGGGGGCCTCGCCGTAGCTGGGCGCGGCGGCGCGCTCGTCCCGGGTCGTGTAGAGGACCGGGGCCCCGGGCGCGCGGGCGGCGTCGGGGTCGAGCACGGCGGGCAGCGGGTCGTACTCGACCCGGACGGCTGCCGCGGCCGCACGGGCCCCGCCGGGGGTCGGCGCGGCGACGGCGGCGATCGGCTGGCCGACGTAGCGGACGGTGCGGTCGTCGCCGAGCAGGTCCGTGAACACGGGGGTGTCCTCCGGGACGGCCGCCGAGGCCCCCGCGGCGCCCTCCGCGGGGCCCCCGGGATCCGGTGCGCGGGTGCGCGCGGCTCCCGGGTGGACGGCACGCACACGGGCGTGGGCGTGTGCCGAGCGGACGATCACGCCCTCCCAGTGGCCGCGGGGCGCCAGGTCCGCGCTGAACCGGGCCCGGCCGGTGACCTTGTCGACGGCGTCGCGGCGGGGCGGCTCCCGGTCGGGCACGGCGTCGAACTCGCCGGCGCAGGCGGCGGCCACGGCGGCGAAGATCCCCTCGTAGGCGCCGCAGCGGCACAGGTGGCCGGAGAGCGCGTCGGCGATCGTGTCGCGGTCGGGGCGGCGGTCGCCGTGGTCGGCCCGCCAGGTGTCGACGAAGACCGAGGCGGAGACGACGAACCCCGGAGTGCAGTAGCCGCACTGGAGCGCGTCGTGGGCGGCGAAGGCGTGCTGGACGGGGTGGGTTCCGCCCAACCCCTCCACCGTGGTGACGGTGCGGCCGGCCAGGCGGTCGGAGGGCAGGAGGCAGGAGACGGTGGGGGAGCCGTCGACGAGGATCGTGCAGGCGCCGCAGACGCCGCTGCCGCAGGCGATCTTGGTGCCGGTGAGGCCGAGGCCGTCGCGTACGTGCTCGGCGGAGGTGGTGTCGGGATCGCGGGGTGCGGGGTGCCGTGCGCCGTTGACTGTGACGTCGTCCATGGATGTCCGTCCCTGGTGCGCATGAAAGTTGTCAATGTCAACTTAGGGGCGGTTCCGGCGCACTGTCAACGGCATCCGGGCGGTGTCCCGGCGCGGCCGCGGGCGGGCGGCCGACGGGCGTCGCCCGCCTCCGGCGGCCCGGGCGCCGGAGGTCGAGGGCCGCCCCCGCGACCCGGCCGACGGCGGCGGGGCCGGTGCGCACAGGTGTGCGCGCCGGCCCCGCCGGAGGGGGCCCGGGAGCGGGTCACAGGCCCAGGGCGTGCATCGAGAAGTGGAACACGAACAGGACGCTCAGCAGCCACATCAGCCAGCCCACCTCGCGGAACCGGCCCTGCGCCGACCGCAGGACGGTGTAGGCGATGATCCCGATCCCGATACCGCTCGCGATGTTGTAGGCGAACGGCATGATCGCGATCGTCAGGAACGCCGGGATCGCGACCGACATGTCGTCCCAGTCGATGTCGCGGATCTGCGTCATCATCAGGGCGCCCACCAGCACCATGGCCACCGAGGCGGCCTGGGCCGGGACGATCGCGAACACCGGCGCGAACACGATCGCGGTGAGGAAGAGGGCCCCCGTGACCACGCTGGCCAGCCCGGTCCTGGCGCCCTCGCTCACCCCCGCCGTGGACTCCACGAACACCAGGGTGGCGGACGAGCTGGTCAGGCCGCCGACCACGGCCCCGGCCCCGTCCGTGGCCAGGATCTGGTTGACCCGCGGCATGTTCCCGGCGGTGTCGGAGATGTTCGCCTTGGCGCCGATCGCCAGGATGGTGCCGACGGCGTCGAAGAACCCGGCCAGGACGAGGGTGAACAGGATGACCCCCGCGGCGGTGGGGCCCGCCGTCGTCCACGCCCCGAACATGTCCACCTGGAACAGCAGTCCGAAGTCGGGTACCGCGACCGGGCTCGCGGGCAGCTGGGGGGCGCCCCCGCCCCAGTCCTGCGGGGTCAGGCCCAGCGCGTGGTGCACCGCGACGGCCATCACGGTGGCCCCGACGATGCCGTAGAAGATCGCACCGGGGACCCCGCGCGCCAGCAGCACGCCGGCCAGGATCAGGCCGCTCACGAACACCAGCAGCGGCCAGCCGAGGAGGTGGCCGCCGTCGCCGGAGGCGCCGATCTGGAGCAGGCTGTCGCCGTCGCCCTTGCTGACGAAGCCGGCGTTGGACAGCCCGATCAGCGAGACGAACAGGCCGATGCCCACGCCGATCGCCAGCTTGAGGTTGTGCGGCAGCGCGTTCATCACCGCGGTGCGCACCCCGGTGACCACCATCGCGACGATGGCGATGCCCTGCCACACGACCAGGCCCATCACCTCGGGCCAGGACATGACGGGGGCGGCCTGGTAGGCGACGACGGCCATCACCCCGAGGGCGGCGGCGCAGGCGATCGGCGCGCGCCCGACCACCCCCATCATGATGGTGACGAGGCCCGCCGCCAGGGCCGTCACGGTGGTCAGCTGCGCGGCCGACAGGGTGTCCCCGTTCACGTCGGCGACGCCGCTCAGGATGATCGGGTTCAGGACGATGATGTAGGCCATCGCCATGAAGGTGGTGAGGCCTCCCCGGACCTCGCGGGCGATGCTGGAGTCCCGCTCGCTGACGAAGAAGAAGCGGTCGAGCCGGGATCGACCTGTGACGGATACGGGCCGGTCGCGCCTCGGGGCGCGCTCACTTCGGGGCATGTCCCCTCCTGGAGGGAAACGGGGCAGCCTGGGGCCGCCATGGGTGAGGGGGGTACTACTCCCGGTAGTCACCTGAGGGCGGACTCCAGGACTGTCCCGGTCGGCGAACGGTCGCGGCAGCCGCGTCGCGGAGCGCGCCCGCCGGGACCGGAGGCTCCGGGGAGCGGGTACGGCCGGACCGCGGGGCGCGGCGGGACTTCCCGCCCACCGCGCCCCGGCGGGCTACAGGTCGATGCCCACGATGTCCTCCGGGCGGACGGGCGCGTGCGTCAGCGGGCGCCCCGTGGCAGCGCGCACCGCCGCCACGACCGCCGGCGTCGACGACAGGGTCGGCGGCTCACCCGCCCCGCGCAGCCCGTACGGCGCGTGCGGGTCCGGGTGCTCCAGGACCTCGATCCGCATCGGCGGCGTGTCCAGGATCGTCGGGATCAGGTAGTCGGTGAACGACGGATTGCGAATCACACCGTCCTCGACCAGGATCTCCTCCATCAGCGCCAGCCCGAGGCCCTGGGTGGACCCGCCCTGGATCTGACCGGCCAACTGCTGCGGGTGCAGCACCCTGCCGACGTCCTGCACCGCGTCCAGGGCCACCACCTTCACCAGGCCCAGGTCCACGTCCACGTCCACCACGGCGCGGTGGACGCACATCCCGAACTGGGTGTGCGAGTCCCCCTGGCCCAGCTGCGGGTCGAGCATCTCGGTGGGCCTGTGGTGGAACTCGCGGGTCTCCTCGACCACCACACCCCCCTGGCCCGCCTCCCCCAGCAGGTCCGCCAGGGACACCAGCGCGCCTGCCGTCGCCGACACCACCTTGCCGCCGGCCAGGGACAGGTCGGTGTCCGGCAGGTCCCCGGGCACGAGCCCGCGCTCGCGGGCCAGCCCGAACACCGCGGCCCGCACCGACGCGCAGGCCGTCTTGACGGCGCCGCCCGTCATGTACGACTGGCGTGAGGCGGACGAGGAGCCGGCCGAACCCACCTGGGTGTCGGAGGGGTGGATGACGACCTTCTCCACGCCCAGCTCGGTCCGGGCGATCTGCCCCTTGACCGTCACCAGACCCTGGCCGACCTCGGCGGCGGCGGTGTGCACCATCACCACGGGCTCACCCGCCACGACCTCCAGCCGCACCCGGGCGGTGGAGTAGTCGTCGAAGCCCTCCGAGAAGCACAGGTTCTTCAACCCCACGCCGTAGCCCACACCGCGCACCACGCCCTCGCCGCGCGTGGTGCCCGCCACCCCGCCCGGCAGGGTGCGCAGGTCCCCGGGGTCCGCCAGCGTCTCCCGCCCGGGCGGCATCGGCAGGTCGCGGCAGCGCTCCAGCATCTCCGCCATGGGCAGGGGCATGTCGATCTCCTGGCCCGTGATGATCCGCGAGCCCTGCGACACGGCGTTCCGGATCCGCAGTTCCACCGGGTGCAGCCCCAGCCCTTCCGCGAGCTTGTCCATCTGCGACTCGTAGGCGAAACAGGCCTGCACGGCGCCGAACCCGCGCATCGCGCCGCAGGGCGGGTTGTTGGTGTACACCCCGTAGGCGTCCACCAGCACGTGGGGCACCTCGTAGGGGCCGATGCCCAGCGACGACGCCACACCCACCACGGCGGGGGTGGCCGACGCGTAGGCGCCGCCGTCCACGATCACCTCCGCCGTCGCGTACAGCAGCCTCCCGTCGGACGTGGCGCCGTGCTCGTAGCGCATCTTCGCCGGGTGCCTGTGCACGTGCCCGTAGAAGGACTCCTCGCGGTTGTACACGAACTTGACCGGCTTGCCGGTGCGCAGAGCCAGCAGACACGCGTGGATCTGCATGGACAGGTCCTCGCGGGCGCCGAACGCCCCGCCCACACCGGCCAGGGTCAGCCGCACCTTCTCCTGCGGCAGCCCCAGGGCCGGGGCGATCTGCCGCTGGTCCACGTGCAGCCACTGGGTGGCCACGTACAGGTCCACCCCGCCGTCCTCGGCCGGGACGGCCATCCCCGACTCCGGGCCCAGGAAGGCCTGGTCCTGCATGCCCACCTCGTACTCGGTGGACACCACCACGGCGGCCTCGGCCCGCAGCCGCTCCAGTGCCGCGCCCTCGCGGGCCGCCGACCCGGACGCCTCCGCGAACGCGCCCGTACGGATCGGCTGGTGGCGCAGCCTGTTGCCGCGCTGGTTGAACTCGGGGTGGTCGGGCAGCGAACCCGCCTCGTGCACCAGCGGGCAGTCCGGGTCCATCGCCGCGCGCCGGGAGTCGCTGACCGGCGCCAGCACCGCGTAGTCCACCCGGATGCGCTCCATCGCGCGCCGGGCCGTCTCCGGGTGGTCGGCCGCCACCACCGCCACCGGCTCGCCCTTGTAGCGCACCTTGCCGAAGGCCAGCACGGGCTGGTCCTCGACCTCCAGCCCGTAGCGCTTCTGCCCGGGCACGTCCTCGTGGGTGAGCACCGCGTGCACGCCCGGAACCCTCAGGGCCTCGGTGATGTCGATGCCGCGGATCTCCGCGTGCGGGTGGGGGCTGCGCAGAGTCGCCCCCCACAGCATGTCCTCCATCCACATGTCCGAGGAGTAGGCGAACTCGCCTGTGACCTTCAGCGTCCCGTCGGGACGCCGCGGGCTCGCGCCCACCCCGTCCTTCGTGGTGCTGGTCAGGTCCGTCACGGTACGGGTCGTCGCCGCCATCAGCGGCTCACCTCCTGGGTCAGGGCGCGGTGCGCGGCCCGGCCGCGCGCGGCGGCCGTCTCGGCGGACAGGGTGCGCAGCTCACCGCGGTCGACGACGGTGTTCCCGCCGACCCAGAGCCGCTCCAGGGGCGGGGTGGGGCCGAAGACCGCCGCCACCACCGGGTCGGCGACGACGTCGTAACCGAACCCGTCAACCCGCCACAGGGCGATGTCGGCGAGCTTGCCGACCGTCAGCGAGCCCAGCTCCGCGTCGCGGCCCAGCACCCTGGCACCGCCCAGGGTGGCCATCTCCAGGGCCTGCCGGGCGCTGAGCGCCTGCGGGCCCCTGCGGGCGCGGGCCATCAGCAGCGCCTGGTGCATCTCCCCGGCCAGCGGGGTCAGCTCGCTGGAGGCGGGGCCGTCCACGCCCAGACCGACCGGGACGCCCGCGTCCAACAGCTCGGTGACGCGGCAGATCCCCGCGCCCAGGCGGGCGTTGGACGTGGGGCAGTGCGCGATGCCGGTGCCGGTCGCCGCGATCCTCGCGATCGCCGCGTCCGACAGGTGCACGGCGTGCGCCAACCACACGTCCTCGCCCAGCCAGCCCAGCTTCTCCGCGTACTCCACAGGGGTGCACCCGAACTCGGCCCGGCACTGCTCCTCCTCGTCGAGGGTCTCGGCCAGGTGGGTGTGCATCCGCACCCCCTTGTCCCTGGCCAGCGCGGCGCCCTCCACCATCAGCTCCCGCGAGACCGAGAACGGCGAGCACGGGGCCACCGCCACCCGCGTCATCGCGTCGTCGGCCCGGTCGTGATAGGCGTCGATCGCCGCGGCCGTCCCGGCGAGGGCGCCCTCCAGCGACTCCACGACAGCGTCCGGGGGCAGCCCGCCCTGGCTCCTGCCGCGGTCCATCGACCCCCGGGCCAGGTCCAGGCGCACCCCCACCTCGCGGGCGGCCTCCACCTCCGCGGCCACGATGTCGCCGCGCCCCGACGGGTGGATGTAGTGGTGGTCCGAGGCGGTCGTGCACCCCGACAGCGCCAGGTGCGCCAGCCCGGCCGAGGTCGTCCCCGACACCACGCCGGCGTCCAGGCGGCCCCAGATCTCGTAGGACCCCACCAGCCACTCGAAGAGCGTGCCGTCGGCGAACAGGCCCTGTGTCGCCCACTGGTACAGGTGGTTGTGCGTGTTCACCAGGCCGGGCGTGACCAGGCACCCGCGCCCGTCCACCCGCTCGGCGCCCGGGGCGTCGGGGGCCGGGCCCGCGCCCACGGCGGCGATCCGCCCGTCGCGCACCACCACGTGGCCGTGGGGGTACTCGGCCCCGTCCACGGTGACCACGTGCGCGCCCTCCACGACCACGGAACGCCCGGTTCCCGTTCCGGCGCCCGCCCCGCTCATGCGCCGCCCCCGGTTCCCGGGGCCGCGCTCGCGACCCGGCGTTCCGCCGCCAGGTGCACCGCCTCGATGATCTTCTCGTACCCGGTGCACCGGCACAGGTTGCCCGCCAGCGCCTCCCGGATCTCGGCGTCGGCCGGCGCGGGGCGCCCCGCACCCACGGTGCGCTCCAGCAGGTCGTCGGTCTGCACGAGCAGCCCCGGCGTGCAGAAGCCGCACTGGACGGCGCCCGCCTCGACGAACGCGTCCTGCACGGTGCTCAACTCGCGTTCGGCGCCCTTGCCCGACCCCTCCGCCAGGCCCTCGACGGTGCGCACCCGGCGCCCCTCGGCCTGGCCTGCGGCGATCATGCACGAGCACGCCGTCACGCCGTCGAAGTAGACCGTGCACGAGCCGCACTCGCCCTGCTCGCACGCGTTCTTGCTGCCCGGCAGGCCCAGCCGCTCCCGCAGCACGTACAGCAGGCTCTCGCCCGGCCACACGTTGTCGGCGGTCACGTCCTCGCCGTTGACGTTGAAACTCACGCGCATCGCGTGGCTCCCTTCCGGTAGTCGGTGACGGACCAGCTCAACGCGCGACGCGCCATCACCGACAGCGCGTGCCTGCGGTACTCGGCGCTGCCCCGCTGGTCGTCGATGGGACGGGCCGCGGCGGCCACCAGCTCGCCGAAGCGGCGCACGGCGGCCTCGGGGAGCGGTGCGCCGCCCTCCCAGTCGAACTCCGCGGCCAGGAACTCCTCGGCCGCCTCCGCTCGCAGGGGTGTGGGACCCGCCGAACCCAGGCCGGTGCCCACGGTCCTTCGCTCGGCGTCGAGGGCCAGGGAGAAGGAGGTCACCGCGATGACCATCGCGTTGCGCGTGCCGATCTTGGCGAACTGCTGGGGACCGGACGGCGCGGGCAGCAGGACCGCCGTGATCAGCTCGTCGTCCTGCCTGGCCGTCGTACGGAACGACAGGAAGAACTCGCGGGCGGGCACCCGTCGCCGCCCCCGCACCGACGCCAGCTCGATCACGGCGTCCGTGGCCAGCAGCGGCGGGTGGGCCTCCCCGGCGGGGGAGGCACCCCCCAGGTTGCCGCCCACCGTCCCCCGGTTGCGGATCTGCGGCGAGGCCACCGACCGGGAGGCCTTGGCCAGCGCCGGAGCTGCGGCCGACAGGTTCTCGATGATCCGGGTGTAGGGCACACCCGCGCCGAGGCGGGTGAGGCCGTCCTCGGCCCCCCACTCGGCCAGTTCGGGGATCCGGGTCAGGTCGATCAGGGCGGCCGGGCGCCGCTTGTCGAAGTTGAGTTCCACCATGACGTCGGTGCCGCCCATGATGGGCACCCCGTCCGGGTGGGCGCTCTTCGCTTCGAGCGCCTCCTCCAGTGTGGAGGGGCTCAGGAATTCCATGCTGGTCCTCGTGGTCGGGGTTCGGTCAGGTCGTCGGCAGGCGCGCAACCCCTGGTCGGTCCGTTGCTGTTGTGAAGTACAACACTGATACACGGGCCCAACCAGAACGTGATGACATGAAGTGATCCTGGAACGAACGGTTAGGGTTGGGCGTTTCCTACAAGCGACGTTCTCGGAAATCCTCTCAGCCGTCGCCCACTCACCGCGGGCAATCGCCCGCCAACACGAGCACAGAAGGACGTTCATGCAGATCAGTGAGCTGCTCGCGGTCAAGCGGCTGCACCTGAGGTTTCTGTCGGGGGCGGAGCAGGCGCACCGCACCCTGCGGTGGGCGTACACCACCGATCTGCTCGAACCGGCCCGCTACCTGCGCGGCGGGGAGTTCGTCCTCACCGGCATGATGTGGCGTACCCGCCCCGAGGACTCCGAGACCTTCGTGTCCTCCGTGGTCGGCGCGGGTGCCGTCGCCCTGGGAGCCGGCACCGCCCTGGGTGAGGTCCCTCCCGACCTGGTCGAGGCCTGCCTCGCCCACGACCTGCCGCTGGTCGAGGTCCCGGCGGAGACGTCCTTCGGCGCGGTCACCGAGGAGGTGCTGCGCTCCCTCACCCAGCGCCGCTTCACCACCATCGCCGAGACCCGCGACCGCCACCGCCGCCTGATGGCCGAGGTCGCCGCCGGAGCCGACTTCCCCGACGCCTTCACCGCGGCCACCGCGCAGGCGGGGCAGACCGCCTGGGTGATCTCCTCCACCGGACGCCAGGTCGCCGCCTCCGGGGCGCCGCTGCCGGAGGCCGACCGGGAGTGGATCGCCGCCAGGGCGCTCAGCTGGCCGACCTTCCCCCACACCACCCGCCTTCCGGAGGAGGGGGGCCGCGTCCTGACCGTCGTCCCCGTCCAGACCAAGGAGTCCCACCCCCTCTCCACGTGGCTGATGGTCTGCGCGGGCGACCACACCACCTGGACCGAGGAGGAGCACGAGGCGGTCGCCGAACTCGTGTCCGTCGCGGTGCTCGCGCGCAGCCGCGCCGACGAACGCGCGCTGGCGGACGCCCGCCACCTCGAGGGGCTGCCCCGGCTGCTGGCCGCCCAGCGCTTCGACGAGGTCACCGAGCTGATGCGCGGAACCGGGACGGCCAGGGGAGCCGACGAGGGCGGACACGTCGTCGTGAGCGCCGTGATGCTGCCCGAGCCACGCGTGCCCGACCTGGCCCGCAGGGTGGTCGCCGAACTGGTCGCCGACCACCCCGGAGCCGTCGTCACCGGCGACACCGACACCCTCGCCGTCCTCCCGGTGACCGGGTCGGGGGCCGACGCCCGCACGAGGGCCGAGGAGATCCGCGCGCGACTGGTCCACCGTGCCCGCGTCCTGGACGGCGGCCTGCTCGACTACCGGCTCGCCATCGGCCTGAGCTCGGCCGCCCGCGGCATCCCCGAGCTGCGCGGCGCCGCGGTGGAGGCGCGTCACGCCCGCCGTCTGGCCGAACTGCGGGGCGGGCGGTCCAGGGTGATCGCCGGCGCCGAGATCGACTCGCACGAGCTGCTGCTCGCCTCCGTTCCAGAGGAGGTCCAGTCCTCCTACCGGGAGCGGCTCCTGGGGCCGCTGATCGCCTACGACCGCGACCACCGCTCCGAACTCGTGGACACCCTGGAGCGGTTCCTCGCCCACTCGGGTTCCTGGCAGCGCTGCGCCGCCGCCATGCACGTCCACGTCAACACGCTGCGGTACCGGATCGGGCGGGTGGAGGAACTGACCGGGCGCGACCTGAGCAGCCTGGAACACAGGGTGGACCTCTTCCTCGCCCTCAAGCTCCGCGACTGAGGGGCGGCCGGGCCCGGGTTGTCGCCGGCGACCGCTAGGGTCCTCGCGATGAGTACCGACCTTTCCTCTCCCGAGACCACGGACGCGGACCTGTCCGAGTCCGACCTGCGCGACGTCCTGGCCGACGCCACGACCGCGCCACGCGTGTTCACCCGTTGCGACCTGTCCGGCGCCGACCTCCGGGACGTCGACCTGGTGGACGCCGTCTTCGCCGACTGCCGCATGGACGGCGCCCGGTTCGAGCGCGCCGTCCTGGACGGCGCGAGATTCACGGGAGGAGGAGCTCCGGGCGCCCTCTTCTCCGGGGCGGAGTGCGCCGACACCCGCTTCGAGCGCATGGACCTGGCCAACACCCGCTGGCAGAGCGCCCTGCTCACCGACACGGTCTTCACGGGGTGCCGGTTGACCGGTGCCGGACTGACATCGCTGCGGGGGATCGGCTACAGCTTCGTCCAGTGCAACATGATGCTGGCGCGCTGCAAGGGCATCTCGCTGCGGGGCCGGACACTGGAGGGCCTGCGACTGGACGAGGCCGACCTCGCCGGCGCGGACCTGCGCCAGACCGTGTGGGTGGAGTCGCGCCTGCGCGGCGCCAACCTGGTCAACGCCACCTTCGTCGGCGCGGACCTGCGCGGGGCCGACCTGGGGGAGCTCGACCTGCAACAGGCGGGTTACCTGCGGGGGGCCACCATCAGCCCCTCCCAGGCCGGTGCCATCCTCGGAGCCCTCGGCATCACCGTGGTCGAGTAGGGCGGGCTCCGGGAGGCGGGCCCCGGCGTCCGGACGCCTCCCGGACGGCCCCGTCCGGAACGGGGCCCGGCGGCTCGGCGCGGGACGGCGCCGACTCCGGGGCGCCCAGCCCTGCCCGGGCCCCTGGAGGCAGCCTCCTGCGGCTTCTGTGTACCGTCACTTGCCTAAAGCCTTTAGGTGAATGTACGATCATCGAAGGCGAATGGAGACAACATGATGGCACGCGCAGGACTCACCCCGGAGCGCCTCACCCGGGCGGGGGCCGAGCTGGCCGACGAGGTCGGCTTCGACCATGTGACCGCCTCGGCACTGGCCAGGCGGTTCGACGTCAAGGTCGCGAGCCTGTACTCGCACGTGCGCAACTCCGAGGACCTCAGGACCCGGATCGCCCTGCTCGCCCTGGAGGAACTCGCCGACCGGGCCTCCGAGGCCGTGGCGGGGCGGGCCGGCAAGGACGCCCTGAGCGCCCTCGCCAACGTCTACCGCGACTACGCACGCGAGCACCCCGGCCGCTACACGGCGGCCCAGCTCAGACTCGACCCGCAGACGGCGGCCGCCAGCGCCGGCGTCAGGCACGCCCGGATGACACGGGCGATCCTGCGCGGCTACGACCTGGCGGAACCGGACCAGACCCACGCGGTCCGGCTGCTGGGCAGCGTCTTCCACGGCTACGTGACCCTGGAGATGGGCGGAGGGTTCAGCCACAGCGCCCCCGACACCCAGGAGACCTGGACGCGGACCCTGGACGCCCTCGACGCCCTGCTGCGCAACTGGCCCGCCGCCTGACCGGAGGCCGTCGCCCGGCCATCCGCCTTCCCGGGCGCGCTCCGACCCGCCGCCGTCCGGCCCAACGCCGGCGCCACGGGCCGTGTCCACGGGGCCCGCGGCCCGTCGCCGGTGCGCCCGAACCGCCCGAACCGCCCCCTTCACCCGACCACCACAGGAGGCCGCCCCGATGCTCGCCCGGGACGACTGGACCACCACGACCATCACGCCGGACCTCGTGTTCGGAGCCCTCGAACTGGAGCACACCGAACGCGGCGTTCTTCCGCACCGGCTGCCCGGCCGTGCCCGCGCCCAGAGCGCGGACCCGCAGCTGGCCCTGGCGGAGGCCCAGCCCTCCGGGGTGCGGCTGGCGTTCCGGACGCGGGCCACCGCCGTCGAGCTCGACACGGTGCCCACCAAGCGCGTCTACCCGGGCGCCCCGCCCCGGCCGGACGGCGTGTACGACCTGCTGGTCGACGGGCGGCTCACCGACCAGGCCGTCGTGAGCGGGGGCGACACCCTGCGCATCGACCTGGCCACCGGCTCCGTCGAGCACCGGCCGGGTCCGCCCGGCACGCTCCGTTTCACCGGCCTGCCCGACCGTGCCAAGGACGTCGAGATCTGGCTCCCGCACAACGAGACCACCGAACTCGTGGCCCTGCGCGCCAACGCCCTCATCGAACCCCTGCCCGACCGGGGCCGCAGAGTGTGGCTGCACCACGGCAGCTCGATCAGCCACGGTTCGGACGCCGCCGGTCCCACCACCACCTGGCCCGCACTGGCCGCGTCCCTCGGCGCGGTCGACCTGGTCAACCTCGGCCTGGGCGGCAGCGCGCTGCTCGACCCCTTCACCGCCCGCACCATGCGCGACACCGCCGCCGACCTGATCAGCGTCAAGATCGGTATCAACCTGGTCAACGCGGACCTGATGCGCCTGCGCGCGTTCGGTCCCGCTGTGCACGGCTTCCTCGACACGATCCGCGAGGGCCACCCCTCGGTGCCGCTGCTGGTCGTCTCACCGATCCACTGCGCCATCCACGAGGACACCCCCGGCCCCTGCGACTTCGACACCGAAGCCCTCAAAGCCGGACAACTGCGGTTTCGGGCCACCGGGGACCCGGCCGAGCGATCCCAGGGCAAGCTGACGCTCACCGTGATCCGGCAGGAGCTGTCGCGCATCGTGCGCCAGCGGGCGGACGAGGACCCGAACCTCCACTACCTGGACGGCCTCGACCTCTACGGGGAGGCGGACTCCGGCGAACTGCCGCTGCCCGACCGGCTCCACCCTGACGCCGCGGCGCACCGGCGTATGGGGGAGCGCTTCGCCGCCCTCGCCTTCGGGGAAGGGGGCCCGTTCTCCGGAGAGGGAGCCTGAGCCGACCATCCCCCCATCCATCCGGTCCGGCCCCCGGTCGGGGCGGGGCCGGACCGGGGGCACCGGGTACGGTCTCCCGGCAGTCGGCCCGCAGTGCCCGCAGTGCCCGCAGTGCCCGCAGTGCCCGGGGCGTCAGGGCAACGGGGGTGCGGTGTCGTGCCCACCGCCCCGGACGGCGATACCGAATCTACGACGTAAAGGTGGCGGTCGAATCGTTCATCACCACCTCCCGCCACGATGGCGCCGAGGATTTTCCCGACTCCGGCGACTGAGCCCGGAGGCCTTTTCTGGCCTCCGCCAAGTGAACCTTCCCGACGGTACGTCAGACCAGGCTGACGGATCCGGGCGCGACGAAGCCCCCGCGCAACGCGTTGCGCGGGGGCTGTCGTGATCTCGCCTGACCTGAGGCGGGTTCTGGAGCGATCCTCCTCGACCCGGGGTCGCGTTCTTAGGGAAGCTGGTCTATGAACCAGGTGGACAGCTCCTCGGTGACCAGGGTGTGCGTCTCGCTCTGCGAGGCGAACTTGACGGCGTGGAAGGGCGTCTCCTCCAACTCCTCCTCGCTGATCGGGGTGTAGAGGTCCTCACGGGCGGCCGGCTCGCGCAGGGAGACGGCGCTGACGGCCGGGACGAAGCAGTGCTCGCGGACAGGGTTGTCGACCTTGAAGCCCAGCCAGGCCGGGAGCGCGTTCAGCGCGTCGGCGAGGATTCCGAAACCGGGCAGGGTGCCGCCGGGCGCGCCGTCGAGGTCGGGCAGTTCGCTGGTGCGGATCTGGCGGCTGGGCAGGGTGACCACCCGCAGCTTGGCGGCCAGCTGGTCATCGCCCTCGGGCTGGGTGCGCAGCTCGGTGCCGGTGACGGCCAGCCCCTTGCCGATCACGGCCTCGACGCCGGGCTCCACACCGTTGCCGACGCCGCTGTCGGGGCCGTTGGCCAGGGCGATCAGTCGAGTCTCCCTTGCCCTGGGCCAGTTGCCGACCTCCTCCAGGGCGCGCAGGAACGCCAGGCGCTGCTCGCTGGTTTCGGGCTTGTCCTGCCAGCTCTCGATGTGCTTGCTCAGCAGCTCCTGGGCGGCCGGGCTGTTGATCTGGTCGGAGAAGCGGGGGTCGAGCTTCTTGGTGTAGTGCGCGAACGCCTGCAGGGACAGGGGGATCCAGGCGCCGTTGTGCGGGCTGTCGTAGGAGTAGTAGAGCTGGGTCTGGTGCTCGATGCCCACCGTCTCCATCTTGGCGAGGGCGTACCGGGTGACCAGGCCGCCCATGCTGAAGCCGCCCACGGTCAGCGGGTGCTCGCCCGCGCGGCGGTCGATCGTCTCGATGACGGCCGCGATCACCGTCTCGGCGTTGTGCAGGATCGACGCGCTGCGCTCGTGGTAGCCGACCAGGACCACGTCGCGGCCCCGGCGGCGGAGCTCGCTCAGCAGCGGGTACGGGCCGAACTCCAGTTGGTCCCAGGTGAAGCCGAGGTCGCTGGGGCCGGCGCTGAAGCCGTCCGCCATCAGGACCGGGCGGGTGAGTTGGCCGTTGCCCTCGCCGTGGTAGACCCAGGCGGTGCCGTGGGGCAGTTCCCAGACGTCGTCGGGCGGCGGCGGGATGCGGTCGGTGGTGCGCGGGCCGGGCTCCAGGATGATCGGGGGAGCGGCCTGCAGGGCTTCGGCGGCCTGTTCTTCGGTGGTGCTCACGGGGCGTCCCTTGGTCCTGGGCGGGCGCCTGCCGCCCGCCGTGTCCCGGCCATCCTGGCCCTGCGTGCGCAAGTTCGCGGGAAAACAGGCCGCCGGAGACAGGTTGCCGGGGCAAGGGTGTGCGGTTGGCGGCGGTATGGGCTGTTCCGGGAGGCGCGCCCGGCGGGGATCCGGCCGACCGCAGAGCCTCCTTGCGGCCCGACCGGGACCGCCCTGCCTGGAGCTACTCACTGGTCACTCCGCCCCTTGCCGTAGCTTCGGGAGAACCAGGGGGCGCGGTAGTTCTGGCGGAAAGTCCAACGCTTGGCGTTCGGCCCCGACCCCACTCGGGCGTTCCCCTCTTCCCCGGGACACTCTCTGTAGTGACCTTGTTGCCTCAGTGATCGGACCGTTCCATGAACCGTGTCCTCGCCCGCACTGTCGCCGCCCCTGCCGTAGCCAACAACGACCCCGACAGGTTCTGGCACTGATCTTGTGGTTTGCTCACGAAGAGTTATGGGGGTCTGTGATTCTGAGCTGCGTGTGAATTTCAGGGGATCGATGTCTCGTGCCGGTTTTGTTGGAGGCTCGGAACCAACGCTTCACCCTGTGTTGAAGCGGAACCCCGCTGGTAGAAGCCGTCTTCGAACTCCGCCGGAGGGGAGTGCTCCGGGGAGCGCGGCGGGAGGTGTGCCGGAGCGGTGGCGCCTCCGGAGAGCGGCGCGGGGTGGCGGGGTCCCCCGCCACCCGGCGTCCGCGTCACCCGGTGAGGGCGTGGGCGACCGCTTCAGCGGTGCCGAACCGTGCGCGGCGGCCGTCCTCCAACTGCCACACGCAGTCCTCCAGGACACGGACCAGGGTCCAGGCCCGGGCCCTGTCGCGGTCGATCCCGACGACCTCGGTCAGCAGGTCGAACCTGCGGCGCACCGAAGCGTCCGCGTCACCCGGGCCGGCCTCCTCGGCGAACCTGTTGCGCAGCGCCGGCAGCAGCTCGTACCCGGGGTCGCCGACGAGCGGTTTGGGGTCGATGGCCACCCAGGGCTCGGGCCGGGTTCCGGGCAGGGGCGCGAGCACGTTCTCGAAGTGCAGGTCCCAGTGCAGGAGCCGGTCTCCGGGATCGGAGGCCATCTCCCCGGCCACCGAGGCCCAGCGGGACAGGGACCGTCGGAAGCCGCTCCCGAGGCGGTCGTCGGTCAGGAACGGTCGGGCGCGGTCCACCAGGGACCGTGTGACGGCTCCGAGTCCGCGCACTCCGTGCGGGCCTGCATGTGCGTCGAGCCGGGCGAGGAGACTGCCGATGACGGTCAGGGCGCGGTCCAGGGGTACGTCTCGGAGTGTCCGGGCGGGGTCGAGTGCTTCGAGGAGCAGGGCTCCGGTGGCGGGGGCGTGGTCGAGCAGGCGGACGGCGCCGTCGCCCGCCCAGGCGCGCAGGGCCGCGGGTTCACCCTCGGTCTCGTCGTCGACGGGTTGCATCTTGAGGACCGCCGGGGAGCCGTCGGCGCGTCGTACCGGGACCACGAGGGCCGCCTTCCCGAACAGGGGGCGGGCGCCGGTGGGGGTCAGGTTCCACGTGTCGCACTGGCGGGCGGTCAGCCGGGGCAGGTTCCGCACCCACTCCGGGCCGAAGAACGCGGTGGCGCTCCGGGCCAGGGCCTCGGGGACGCCGACCGGGGGAGTGGGTTCAGACACGGTGGTCGTCTCCTTCGTCCACCGTGCGGCTCGGGAGCGGCGCGGCCGGGGCGTCCTTCGCCCGGCGGGAGGGGCGGTCACGCAGCGCGTCGGCGACGGCGACCGGCACGTCCGGGAGAGCGGTGCCGCCGTCCTCGATCGCCCAGACGCATTCCTGGAGGACGCGGACGCGTGTCCAGGCCCGGGCGCGGTCCCGGTCGATCCCGGCGGTCTCGGTCAGCAGGTCGAAGCGGCGCCGTGTCTCGCGGAGGGGGTCGCCGGTGGCGACCGCCTCGTTCCACCGGTCGTGGAGGGCCGGGAGCAGTTCGTAGCCGGGGTGTCCCGCGAGGGGCTGGGGGTCGATGGCCACCCAGGGTTCGGGTCGGGTTCCGGGCAGGGGCGCGAGCACGTTCGCGTAGTGCAGGTCCCAGTGCAGGAGCCGGTCTCCGGGTTCGGAGGCCATCTCCCGGGCGTGGGAGGCCAGGGCCGCGAGCCGTGTCCGGTCGCGGGGGTCGCGCAGGTGCGGTGCCAGCGCGGCGCACCTGCGGACCATGGTCCGGGTGATCGTGCCGAGGCGGCGCGTTCCCTCGGGGGCGCGGTGCCGGGTCAGCCGGGCGAGGAGTCCGCCGATGACGGTCAGGGCGCGGTCCAGGGGTTCGTTCTCGAGTGTCCGGGCGGGGTCGAGTGCTTCGAGGAGCAGGGCTCCGGTGGCGGGGGCGTGGTCGAGCAGCCGCACGGCCCCGTCGCCCGCCCAGGCGCGCAGGGCCGCGGGCTCCCCGCGGGTCTCCTCGGTGACGGGTTGCATCTTGAGGACCGCCGGGGAGCCGTCGGCGCGTCGTACCGGGACCACGAGGGCGACCATGCCGTGCATGGGTGCGCCCGTGGGGGTCAGGTTCCACCGGCGGAGGTGCAGGCCGGTCAGTGCGGGCAGGCCGGAGGTCCACTCGGGGCCGAAGTTGTGGTCCAGGAGTGGCGCCAGTGCCGGGGGAACGCTGATCTGAGGCTGCGGGGACGTCGGTTCGTACATGGGTTCCTCTTCTTCGTCGTCGGATCGTGGTGACGAAGAAGGGGTGGGGGACCACGGGTCTAACGCATACCGAACACCTCGCGGGTCGTGTCTGGTCACGGACGGCACGACCCTATCGCCGCCGTTCGCGCGGTGCCTCCTGATTCTCCGCGTGTTCGGCGGTACGGGGCGGTTCGTCAGCGGGGCCGGGTGATGGGTTCGCCCCCGTAGACCAGGGACCAGGGGCGCTCCTCGTGCCGGTCTGCGAGGGGGTCGCCCGGGAGGGGCGGTCCGGAGAGGACCCGCGCCGCCACCTCGGCGAAGACCGGGGCGGCCGGATGTGCGTCCCGGGCGGGGCGCACCGCCTCCGTGCGCCGGTACAGGGGTGATCCCTCAAGGCGCCGCCAGGCCAGGCGGGGCTCCCTGGCCGTCGCCTCCGCGGTCTCCAGCCCCACACCGAGGCCTGCCAGGACCAGGCCCAGCAGGAATCCCGCGTCACCGGCCTCCCGCACTCTCGGGGGGACCCAGCCGTGTTCGCGGCACACCGCCAGTACCCGCTCGAACCAGACGGGGTCCGAGCGGCGTGCGGACAGGACGAGTGCGCGGCCCGCCAGGTCGGCGAGTGCCACCGGTGCGGCGCGCGGCGGCGCCTGTCCCCGGGGGAGCACCGCACCCAGCTCCTCCCGGCGCACCGGTTCGCCGACCAGGTCGGAGCCCTCGAACGGCGCGGTCAGGAGACCGGTGTCCACGGTTCCCTCGCCCAGGGCGCGCACCAGGTCGGTCCCGGACATCTCGCACAGGTCGACGTCCAGGCCGGGGGCGTGTTCGGCCATCCCCTCGACCAGGCCGCGCAGCGCGGTCGCCGGGGTGCCGGGCCGCACGGCGGCCCGCAGGGTGCCGAGTTCGCCGTCGCGTACACGGCGCATGGTCTCCCTGAGCCGGGCCTCGCCCGCGACGAGGTCGCGGGCCTGGGAGACCAGGAGCCGCCCGGCGGGGGTGAGAGCGACCTGGCGCCGGGACCGGTCGAAGAGGGCCACCCCCAGTTCCTCCTCCAGCCGGCGCACCGACTGGCTCAGGGCCGGTTGGGCGATCCCCAGCTCGACCGAGGCCTCGCCGAAGTGCCCTTCGCGTGCCACCACCAGGAAGTACCGCAGATGCCGTCCGAGATCCACGGCCAGACACTAGCGGAAGCGGCTAGCGTGAGCGCCGTGACCACCACCGACACCCCTGCCGTGCGCGTGCACGCCCGTGAGATCGACGGAACCCGCGAGTGGGGGCGCCTCGCGGACGAGCCGGTCGTCCTCGCCTCCGTCGCGAAGATCCTCATCGTCCTCGAATTCGCCCGCCAGGCCGGCGCGGGGCTCCTGGATCCGACAGAACGGGTCGTGGCGCGGAGCGCGGACCGCCTCGGCGGGTCGGGTACCGCGGACTTCGCCGACGACGTCGAGCTCTCCCTGCGCGACTGCGCCCACCTGGCCATGACCATCAGCGACAACACGGCCGCCGACCTGCTCGTGGACCGGGTCGGCGCCGAACCCGTGCACCTGCTCGCCGCCGAGCTGGGGCTGGGGGGTACCCGGTTCGCGGGCGGCCCCCGCGACCTGCTGCGGGTTCTGCTGGAGGAGGGCTGGTCCGGTGGGGCGGGGGAGTTGCCCGCCGGGGTCGCGGGGCGCGCCACGTGCGGCACCCCGGCGGACCTGACCCGGCTCCTCCAGCTGGTGTGGACCGACGGGGCCGCCCAGCCGGAGGCGTGCGCGTTCGTCCGCGACCTCATGGCGCGCCAGCTGCTGCGCACCCGTATCGCCTCGGGGTTCGGGCCGGGTGTGCGGGTGAGCGCCAAGTCTGGGACGTTGCCCGGCCTGCGGTGGGAGGCGGGGGTGGTGGAGTACCCGGACGGTGCGCGCTACGCCGTGGCGGTGTGCGCGGTCGGCCCCGATCCGGGGCGGACGGGGGTGGAGGCGGACCTGGCGCTGGGCCGGGCGGCGCGCGAGGCCGTTGAGCGGTTGCGCACGCCCTCCGAGGTGGGGGCCGGGGCGTGGACCGGGGCCGAACTGCTCCGATAGGCGAACGCCTATGGGAGGGCGCCCGTCGCTTATTGGACGCCTGTTCGGGGCGCGTGTTTGGCTGTGCGCCGCTCGGTCCAACGGGGCCGGGCGCACGAGCGGGACGGCGAGAGGACCGGCACATGGCGATCGGACGACGGGGATTCCTGCGGGGCGCGGTGGCGGCGGGGGCGCTCACGCCCCTGCTGTCCGGGGCGGCGGGGGCGGCTCCGTTCGCGCCCGCGGAGCCCTCGGGCGGTGGCTCGGGCACGACGTTCCGGTGGTTGGGCACCAGCGGCTGGCGCATCGACGTGCCGGGGCGGGCGCCGATCCTGGTGGACCCGTTCCTCACCCGGTTCTCCACGGGCCTGTTCGAGCCCGACCGGGAGTTCGACGCCGCGACGGAGCTGACGGTCGACGCCGCGACCGTGGACGAACACACGGCCGACATCGGTGAGGACGCCGTCATCCTGGTGACGCACACCCACTGGGACCACTTCGCCGACGTCCCCCACATCGCGACCACCACGGGGGCGCGGGTGGTCGGGACCCTGACGACGTACCACCTCGCCCAGGCGATGGGGGTTCCGGCGGGGAAGGTGTCCCCGGTGCGCGGCGGGGAGGTCCTGGACTTCGGCGGCTGTGTGGTGGAGGTCGTGTCCTCTCTGCACAGCCGCAACGCCTCCCGGTCGGTGCTCTTCCCCGGGATCCGCGTCGGTGTCCCCGACGCCCCCGCGACGATCGCGGACCTGCCCGAGGGCGACACCCTGGCCTTCCAGGTGACCCCGGGGTCGGGGCCGTCGGTGTTCCTGATGGGCGCCAGCGACTTCGCGGAGCGGGAGGTGGCGGGGCTGGCGCCGGACGTGGCGATGGTCGCGCTGCCCTCGACCTCCAGCACCCACGAGTACGTGCCCCGGCTCATCGAGGCGCTGGACAAGCCCGCCACGGTCGTGCCCGTGCACTGGGACAACTTCGAGCGGGAGCTCGCGAACCCGCCCGAGGACGGCACGGGGTCGGGGATGAGCGTGGAGGAGTTCACGGCGGAGGTGCTGAGGGTCGCTCCGCGGACACGGGTCGTGGTCCCCGAGTACCTGACGCCCCTGAGTTTCTGAGCCGCCCCCGTGCCCGGGGGCGCCCGGGCCGGGCGGGTTGCGGGGTCAGGGGCGGGGGCCGGTCCGCCGCTCGGACGGGCGCCGTTCCAGCGCCTGCACCATGCCGCCCAGGGCGGGTTTGGGGCGGTAGGAGTCGTCGAAGGGCAGGGCGTCGGTGTAGCCGGGAAACCAGTCGGGTATCCACGAGTGGTGGTCGCTGACGCCCCACACCGTGACGTTCACGCACGTGGGAACGTCCAGGCAGGCCTCGACCACCCGCTGGTACTCGCGGGCCTGCTCCTCCAGCTGCTCCGGCTCGGCGGGCTCGGGTATGCGCACGTCGAGTTCGCTGACGGTGACGTCCAGGCCGAGGTCGCTGTACCGGCGCATCTGTTCGGCCATGTCCTCGGGCACGGCGCCGTGCACGAAGTGCCCCTGGAACCCGATGCCGTGCAGGGGCACGCCGCGGTCCAGGAGACCGGTCACCAGTTCGTGGAGGGCGTCGGCCTTGTCCCCGGCGCCCTCGATGCCGAACTCGTTGATGTAGAGCCGGGCGTCGGGGTCCACCTCGTGCGCCATCCGCAGCGCCTCGGCGATGTAGTCCTCGCCCAGGACCTGGTACCAGAGGTTCTCCCGGAGCCCGGGCCCCCCGTCCACGAGGGGTTCGTTGATGACGTCCCAGGTGGTGATCCTGCCCTGGTAGCGGCCCATCAGGGCGTCCATGTGCTCGCGCATCACCCCGAGCAGTTCCGCCTCGGTCCAGGAGCCCTCGGACAGCCAGGCAGGCTGCTGGTTGTGCCACAGCAGGGTGTGGCCGCGCACGTCGAGGCCGTTGCGTCCGGCGAAGCCGACCACCGCGTCGGGCCCGCTCCAGTCGAACTCGTACCGTTCGGGCTGCACGTACTGCCACTTCATGGTGTTCTCCGCGGTGACGGAGGTGTAGTTGCCGGTGACCACGTTCTGGTAGTCGTCGTCGTGGACCAGGGGGTTCACGGCGACGGCCACCCCCAGGCCGATGCCGTGCGCGTCGGCGAGCGCCGGCAGTTCGCTCCCGCCCGACTCCTCGCGAGGCAGGGTGACGATCAGGATGGCGGTGACCACGACGATCACCGCGCACAGGGCCACGGCGGCCGGCAGCGCACCCCGGCGCCGGGTGGGTGTCCGCCCTCCGGCGGAGGCCGCGTCGCGTTTGCCGTCCGCGCCCATGCCTAGAGGGAGCCGGCGGTGACGGGGAACCCGGACAGGGAGCGCACGACAGTGGTCCCCCGACGGGTGGGGGTCCCGGCGGGCCGCAGGCGCGGGAGCCGTTCGGCGAGGGCGCGCAGGGCGATCTCGCCCTCCAGACGGGCGAGCGGGGCTCCCAGGCAGTAGTGGGCGCCGCCGGAGAAGGACAGGTGGTCGGAGGCGTCCTCGCGGGTGATGTCGAACCGGTCGGGGTCGGAGAACCGGTCCGGGTCGCGGTTGGCCGAGCCGATCAGGCACATCGTGTAGTCACCCGGGCGCATCGGTCGGCCCTGCACGGTGGTCTCGGTGTGCGCCCATCTGGTGGTCATCTGTACCGGTGAGTCGAAGCGCAGGACCTCCTCCACCGCCCCCGGTGCCAGTCCGGGGTCGTCCACCAGGCGTTCCCACTGTTCGCGGTGGCGCAGCAGGGCCATCACCCCGTTCCCGATCAGGTTGACCGTGGTCTCGAATCCGGCGAGCAGCAGCAGTCGGCACATCGTGCGCAGTTCGGCCGGGGTGAGCGCGCCGCCGTCGGACTCGGCCACCAGGGCGGAGATGACGTCCTCGCGGGGGTCGGCGCGCCGCTCGGCCATGAGGCGTCCGAACAGCACATCCAATTCTGCAGCCGCCTCGTCGATCCGGCGCAGGTGACTCGCCGAGCGGACGCCGTCCAGGGCGCCGCCGATCGCGTAGCCGATCCGCACGAACTGTTCGTCGTCCGCTTCGGGGACGCCCAGGAGGCGGCTGATGACCGCGATGGGAAGGGGTTGGGCGAAGTCGCGCATGAGGTCGAAGTCGCGCCGGGCCAGCGCGGCGTCGAGGAGTTCGTGGGTGGTCTTCTCGATCTCGGTCCGGTATCCGGCCATGCGGCGCGGGCTGAACGCGGGCCGGGCGAGGGCGCGCAGCCGGGTGTGGTCGGGCGCATCGAGGACGAGGAAGGACAGGTCGAGGACCTCGAACTGTTCGGGCAGGGGTGTCGGCGTGGGCGGTCGCACCCCGAACTCCCGGCCGCGCAGGAGGGTGCTCACGGCCTCGTAGGTGTGGGCGGTGCGGAAGCCGAGCCTGCTGGTGGCGAAGGGCCCCTGGGCGCGCAGTCGCCGGTAGGTGGGGTAGGGGTTGTCGCGCCAGGGGTAGTGCAGGAGGCGGCTGGGGTGGTCGCCGGTCTGGGCGGTCAGCCACGACAGGCCGTGGGCGGCGCGCAGGCGGGTGTCGAGGCGGAGGGAGTCGAGAATCTGCATGGCTGTGGGTCCTCTCCTGGCGGCTCCGGACTCTGTGGGCCCCCGCGGGCGGGATGATGCGCCGTCCCGCTCCGCCCGGTGTGCCAGGGCGCCGTCCGGGGGCGGGCGGGCCCGGAGTGTGCGGTCCGCGGGCGCGTGCGGGTCCGTGGTGCCGTGCTCGTGTCGGCCGGGGACCGCAGCGTAGCGGGGCCGGTCGGCCGGGCGGGGCGAATCCGGCGAACACGTACCAGTGCCCCCGTCCCTTCTGTGCCGGACCGGGCGGGGCCGGGTGCGGTGGGAGCCACGGTCCGGAAGCCCTTCGGCGGGGCCGGGGTGACGTAGACGACACTAGGTGCGCGGAGAGCGCCGCAGCCACTCCGGGCGGTGACTTGGCCGGTGGCGGTCAGGGGGGAACTTCCGGATCCGCCGGGGCGTTTGCGGCGGAGTCCGGGCGTGGTCCCCGGGCCGTCGCGGGTCCGGGACAGGGGCCGGGGCGGGGCTGTACGGGGCGGGGTGTCCCGTCGGCCGCACCCCCTAGACTGGGCCCCTTCCCGTGTGTGGACGGGGATCCGTGCCCGCGGTCGCGGGAGCCGGTCCGTGGTCCGCGCGCCACCCGGTGTTGGCTACGATCGCGGGGGTCCCGGGACCGCAATCGCGGGATGACAGTCGCGGCAGAGTCGGAGGATGAGGACGTTGGGTCCCCTAGAGAACACTGACCCCGAACGCATTGGCCGGTACCGGCTGATCGGGCGCCTGGGAGCCGGCGGTATGGGGCAGGTGTTCTTCGGACGCTCGGCCGCAGGCCGGGCCGTCGCGATCAAGCGCATCCACCCTCACCTGGCCGCGGACGCGTCCTTCCGCCAGCGTTTCGCCCGTGAGGTCACCGCGGCCCGCCAGGTCAGCGGGGCGTTCACCGCGCCGGTCATCGACGCGGACCCCGACGACGAGGTGCCGTGGCTGGTCACCTCCTACGTCCCCTCGCTGCCCCTGGACGAGGCCGTGCAGGCGCACGGGCCGCTCCCGGAGGCGAGCGTGCGGGTGCTCGCCGCGGGCCTGGCCGAGGCGCTCGTGGAGATCCACCGGGTCGGTCTGATCCACCGCGACCTCAAGCCGGGCAACGTGCTGCTGTCCGAGGACGGGCCCCGGGTGATCGACTTCGGTATCGCCCGCGCCACGGACGGGACGGCGGCCACCCAGTCGATCATCGGGACGCCGGGGTTCATGAGCCCCGAGCAGGTGCAGGGGGAGAACCTGACCGCCGCCAGCGACCTGTTCGCCTACGGCGCGGTCCTGGCCTTCGCGGCGTCGGGGACCGGACCCTTCGGTGAGGGCAACATGCCCACCATGGTCATGCGCATCATCAGCCGGGAACCGGACCTGTCCGCCGTACCCGAGAGCCTGCGCCACCTGGTCGCGGCCTGCCTGTCCAAGGACCCGCAGGGGCGGCCGGGGCCGGGCGAGATCCTCGACTACCTGGGCGACGTGCACGCCGGGACGTCCTGGCTGCCCCCGGCCGTGATGGCGGGCGTGGGCGAGCAGGTCGCCAAGGTCAACCAGGCGCTCGCCTCCTCGGCGGGGGACCCGCAGGCCACTGGCGGCCACCAGCGCACCGAGGTGCTCGGGGCCGGCGGTGCGGCGGCCCTGGGGGGTGCGGCCGGGGCCCTGGGCGGCGCCGCCGCCGCGGGGGCGTTCGGTGATGACCAGGCCACCCGGGTGGCGGGCGGGACCCAGGGTACGGACCACGGCGCCGCGTCCGGGCCCGGCCACCAGGGATACCAGCCCACGGCTCAGTTCCCGCCCACCCAGCAGCAGCCGGGGCAGCCGACCTCCCAGTACGGGCAGGGGGCCACCTCCCAGTACCAGCAGCAGGGACAGGGGCAGGGGCAGGGGCAGGGCGGGGACGACCCGTACGCCGACCTGTACGAGGGGTCGCGCGGCAGGCGGGCCGACACCGGTTCCTACCAGCGCCAGCAGCAGGAGGAACAGCGCCGGCAGGCGGTGGAGCAGCAGCGCCGGCAGGAGGACCAGCGGCGCCGTATGGAGGAGCAGAGGACCGAGCAGCGCCGCAGGCAGGAGTCCGAGCGCGTGCACCGCGACCGCCTGCGCGCGGAGCAGGACGCGGCCCGCAGAGCGCAGTCCGAGGCGCGTCGGGCCGACCAGCCGGGCCTGTGGGGTTTCGTCAAGCTCCTGCCGCTGCTGATCCTGCCGCTGATCCAGATCCCGCTGGGATACGGTGCGGCGCTGGCGTGGGCGTGGTTCACCACCGAGACCGACGTGTGGACCGGGTCCGCGTACTACTTCGAGCCGCTGACGATGGACGCGTTCTGGCACGCGACGATGCTGGGCTACTTCCTCCTCAACAACCTGGTGTCGTTGGAGTTCCTGGTGCGTTCGCTGCGCACCTCGTTCGTCACGGGCGCGGTGCTCGCCCTGGGCGTCATCGCGGCGACCAACGGTCTGCTGTACAGCTTCGGTTTCTGGGGCTGACCCGGGGCACGTCCCCGCGGGGCCTCAGCGCTCCGCGGGGACCCGCACGGTGTCGGTGAAGTCGACGCGGTGTCCGAACACCCACGCGTGCTGGTCGAACCGGGAGATCACCCGGAAGGCCACGGGGAGGAACAGGTCGCGCAGGAACACCTGGACGCGGCCGGTCGCGAGCTTGCCCGCGCTCCGCCTGCGGCCCTCGGCGACCACGCGCTCGACCCGGTCGCGGCGTATCCGCTCGTAGGCCCGCAGAGCCCCGGCGGGGTCGGGCACGTCGCGCAGGCACATGGCCAGGACGAGTGCGTCCTCCAGGGCCTGGGAGGCGCCCTGCCCGCTGGAGGAGGACATCGCGTGGGCGGCGTCGCCGAGCAGGGCGACGCGGCCCCGGGTCCAGCGCGGGAGCGAGGCGATGTCGTACACGCCCAGCGGGGTGAAGGCGGTCTCCTCGGCCTGTTCGAGCGCGGCGGCGACGTGGGGCTGTTCGTCGGCGAAGAGCCCCCTCACGTGGTTCTTCCACCCTCCCGCGGGCGGGGTGTCGGCCGCCGCCTGGTCGGGGTGGGGCAGGTTGACGAACCAGAGGGCGCCGTCGGAGCCGGTCTGGTAGCCGAGGAAGGCCCGGCGGCCGAACACCATGCGTGTGGTGCCCTCCGGGGTGTCGGGCAGTGCGCCCCGGGGGAGCCGGCCGCCCATGTTGAGGAGCCCGGTGTAGGCGGGCTCGGGTGCTCCGGGGTCCATGGCGCGCCGCACGGGGGAGTGGATGCCGTCGGCGCCGACGAGCACGTCGCCCTCGGCGGTGGTGCCGTCGGCGAAGGCCACGCGTACGCCGCGGCCGGTGTCGGTGTGGGACACGAGCCTCCTGCCGTAGGCGACGGGGACGCCGCGGGCGGCGGCTTCGCCGGCGAGCGCGGTCTGGAGCAGGCCGCGGGTGATGGTGATGGTGCGCAGGCCCTCGCCCTGGCGGGAGGATCCGTCGTCGAGCGTGCCCAGCAGGCGTCCGGTTCCGCTGCGGAACTCGATGCGGTCGCTGGGGAAGGACGCGGCGGCTGTGACGGTGTCGAGCAGGCCCAGGGTGTCGAGGACGGACAGGCCGTTGGGGGCCAGGCCCAGGTGGCTGCCGAGGGCGGTGGCGGGTCCGTCATGGGCCTCGAAGACCTGGGCGTCGACTCCGGCCCGGCGCAGGGCGATCGCCAGGACCGGACCTCCGATTCCCCCGCCACTGATGAGAACGCGCATGATGGACTCCTGGTGGTGACCTGACAGAATTAATTCGTTCGGTCGAACGAAATATATGTGGACTTCCGGGACGCGTCAAGGGCGTCGCCGCGGAGTCCGGACGAGCGAGGCGGAGGCGGCATGGGGCAGGAACGGGAACAGGCGCTGCGGGAGGTGTCGGAGGCCGGGCGCAGGCTCAGTGCCGCGGCGGTCATGTTCCACACGGCCGTGGGGGAGAAGCTGGGCATCGGACCCAGCGACTGGAAGACCCTGGACCTGCTCGACCGCCACGGTCCCTGTACGGCGGGCGAGCTCGTACGCCACTCCGGCCTGGCGCCCGCCTCCGTGACCGGGGTCCTGGACCGGTTGGAGCGCCACGGGTTCGTGCGGCGCACCAGGGACGACCGGGACCGGCGCCGGGTGGTCGTCACCGTGGCCCCCGACCTGCCCGCGCGCATGGCCGAGGGCTTCGCCGGGCTGATGCGCGGCCTCGACGAGGTCAACGCCGGCTATGACACCGAACAGCTCGCCCTCATCGCCGGTTACCTGTCGGCCGCGGCGGAGGCGCAGACGGCGGCCACCGCCGATCTGACCCGGGGCGGATCCTAGCCCGGGGTCCCGCACGGCCTCCGGAGGGCTCCGGGCGCCCCGGGCGCGCGGCCCCTCGCGGCACGCCCCTCCGGGGTCCGTGCGCCCGCGCGCCGCGCCCGTACTTCCGGGGCCTGCGGTCGCTCGGCGCACGCCCTGTGGAGCACCGCGTGCGCCCGCCCGGTCGACCGCTCACTGCTGCGGCGGGAGCGGGGCAGGGACCGGCATGACACCATGGGACGCGGTTCCGAATGCTGTCCTGAAGGTGCGAACACACTGTCCTTTGCGCACCGACCGCCCGCGCCGGCGCACCCGCGTGAAGGCGGATCCGAGGGGCGAATCGGCGATCGTCGCACGTCACGCACGGGCGATCCGCACTCGGAGCTCCGCATCCCGGTCGCTCACCGTGTCCGAGTCGATCCGGACGGCGAAAATTCTTCGCCAGGGCCCGTTGTGGCCCTGTGTCGTTCCTGTTAACTTTCACCGTGCAAGGTCATGGGAGCGTTCCCAAACTGAATGCCCGTTCATCCTGCTCGCAAAAATCCCGATCCGACCCCCGGCGAAACAGCCGATTCCACGGCCTGCGCTGTCGCAGTGCAACGAAAAGGGGTGGACGGGATCGCCCTGTCGGGGCCCCGCCCGCCCACCCGGAACGGGCAGGTCGGGGAGCCACCGGGTGACCGGGCGGACAGGCCCGCAGACGGAAAGGAAGACCCCCCGTGAAGACTGTGACCAAGGTGGGCGCGATCGCCGCGGCCGGCACCCTCGCCGGTGCGCTGGCCGTGTCGCTCGCCCCGCAGCCCGCCGCCGCCCACGGCGCGTTCACCTACCCCGCCAGCCGTACCTACGCCTGCTACGTCGACGGCCTGGAGGGCGGAGCGGGCGGCAACGTCGAACCGACCAACCCGGCCTGCGCCGACGCCCTGGACGAGGGCGGCTCGTACCCGTTCTGGAACTGGTTCGGCAACCTCATCAGCGACGCGGACGGCCGCCACCAGGAGGTCGTGGCCGACGGCGAGCTGTGCGGGCCCACGCCCGCCTTCTCGGCGTTCAACGCCGTGCGCACCGACTGGCCGACCACCGGCCTGCCCTCCGGCGAGACGGTCGAGTTCCACCACAACGCGTGGGCCCCCCACCCCGGCACCTTCTTCACGTACGTCACCGAGGCGGGCTGGGACCCCCAGACCGAGCTCACCTGGGCGGACCTGGAACTCGTCGACGAGGTGACCGACCCGCCGCTGCGCCAGGACGGTGTCCAGGGCGCCGAGTACTACTGGGACGTCGACCTGCCCGAACGGCAGGGGCAGCACATCGTGTACGTGGTGTGGGAGCGCTCGGACAGCCCGGAGGCGTTCTACAACTGCTCCGACGTCGTCTTCGACTGATCCGGCCGCCGGTGGCGCCGCCCTCCCGCAGAGGGGCGGTGCCACCGGGGCGGACCCGGCGCCGTGTCCCGTGTACCCGGGGTCCGTCAGTTGGGGGAGGCCGCGGTGGAACGGCTCTCCCGGATCTCCGTCACCCGGTGGTGGACCGGTCGGCTCGGGGAGAGCGCCGAGCACGTGGTCGGGCACTCCTGGCCCTCGACCGCGGACACCGACACCGTGTACAGCCCGCCGTCGTGTCCCAGGGTGACGCGCACCCCGTCGGCGGTCTCCTCCTCGCACAGGTGGGCGATGGAGTCCAGCCCCACCGTTCCCAGCCGGGCCCGCAGCGCCGCCTCGGCGGCCTGCGCGGCGGAGGAGTCACTGCACCGGCCCCGGTAGTTCTCCGCGAGTACGAGCCCGCGCTCGAACGCCGCCACCGTGCGCACGGCCGACTCGGGCTCCAACCGCCCGAAGTAGACGCCCTGGGGAAGGGTGACGAGGTTGGCGGCGAACCGGTCGCCGCCCACGTGCGTGGTCTCCCACACCTCGGCCCGGCCCCCGGCCAGGGCGGAGGCCACCGGACGGCCCAGGACCGCGCAGCACGGGTCCTTCTTCGCGTGCGTGCACACCAGGTACAGGGTGTGGTCGACGGGGACGCCGAACGACGGCGGTTCGGGCCGCTCCACGGCGGTGACGTCGTGGGCCAGGAGCTCGGACAGGTTCTCGAAGTCCACCCGGCGGACCCACGGGCGGGTCCGGCTGACGTGCACGTAGTAGGCCCGCAGCGGTCCGGTCGGGGAGGCGGCGCGGGAGGTGGTACCGGGACGCTTGATCAGCTGGGGCTTGATGCCGGTGCCCGCGATCCTGGCGGCCAGCTCGGCGACGGCGTCCTTGTCCAGGCCGGGGCTGGCGAAGGCGGGGTGGCGCCACGGCCCGGAGTGCTCGACCAGGAGCCAGCCGGTCGTGCGTCCGGCCGTCCCGGAGATCTGCTCGCCGGTGTAGCGGGCCAGGGCCGAGCAGCCCCGGCTGCCGTCCGGGGCGGTGGGAAGCCGCACGGGTCACGTCCAATCGGGAGGCGGGTACACGAGCACGCGGCCGCCCCGCCAGGAGGGGGAGGACCGCGTGTCAGTGTTAGGTTAGCCTACCCATTGCTTGGTTCGGACCCGCGTCGGGGGTCACGGCCGCGGAGGGGGTCCGCGGGGCCGTCCGCCCTGCGCTCGGCGGGGGGCGGGGCACCGCCCAGCAGGCGCGCGAGGGCCCGACGCGCCGAGTCCACGTGCTCCTCGGCCGCGTCGCCCAGCGCCGGGGTGTCGCCGTGCGCCAGCATCCGCACCAGGTCGCGGTGCTCGTCGACCACCGCCGACCGGTACTGGGCGTGGCCCAGCCGTATGCGGGTCAGCTGGAACAGGTACACCTGTGAGCGCACCCCGTGCCAGGCGTCGGTCAGCCGGCTGTTCCCGGCGGTCTCGTAGACGCGGTCGTGGAAGGCCATGTCCAGGGAGAGCAGGACGGGGCTCTCCGCGCCGTCCGCCAGCGCCCGCTCCATCGCTCCCACCAGGGCCGAGAGCTCCGCGACCCGTTCGGGGGTGGCGAGGGCGGCCGCCGTGCGGGTGGCCAGGCGCTCCAGGGCCGCGCGGACCGTGTACACCTCGTCCACGTCGTCGGGGCCCAGGTCGATCACCCGGGCGCCGCGGTGCCACTCGCTGTGGACCAGGCCCTCGCGTTCCAGGATGGCCAGGCCCTCGCGGACCGACCCCCGGCTCACGTCCAGCGAGGAGGCCAGCTCCACCTCGCGCAGTGCCGCGCCCGGTGGGACGTGGCCCTCGAAGATGGACTCGCGGATGCGGTCGGCCGCCTCGTGGGCCAGACCGCGCCGCTGCGCCCTGCGCATGCCGTTCCTCCCGGATCCGCCCCCGGACTCGTCCCCCGACGCCGCGTCGAGTGTACGGGGTGGGTCCGCCGGGGCGGGAGCGGTCCGGGGCACGGACCGACCCCGACGGCGGGATGTTGACATCCGGACAACCCCTGTCGCAGGATGAATCGCCCGGCCACACCGGGTGGCACGGTCCCCGTGGTCCGGATCCCGTCCTGATCCGGACCACGGGAGCCGGGCTCCGCGACCGCCCGCCGTTACGGGCGGGGGATGCCGGTGTAGTTCTCCGCCAGCTGGGTCGAGGCCGCCCGCGAGGACGCCAGGTACTCCAGGTGCGAGAGCTGGAGGCGGTGCTCGAAGGCATCGCCCGAGGCGTGCAGCAGCGTGGTCATCCAGTAGGAGAAGTGCTCGGCCCGCCACACCCGGCGCAGGGCCGTCGCGGAGTAGTCCTCCAGCGCCCCCGTCTCGCCCCGCGTGTACCAGGCGCGCAAAGCCTCCGCCAGGAGTGCCACGTCGTTCAGTGCCAGGTTCAGGCCCTTGGCCCCGGTGGGCGGCACGATGTGCGCGGAGTCCCCGGCGAAGTAGAGGCGGCCGTGGCTCATCGGTTCGGTGACGAAGCTGCGCATGGGGGTCAGGCTCTTGGAGGTGAGCGGCCCGCGCCGCAGCTCCCAGCCGGGGACGGCCATGCGCTCGGACAGCTCCTCCCACACCCGCTCCTGCGACCAGTCGTCGGGGTCGGTGCCGTTGGGCACCTGGAGGTAGAGGCGGCTCACCTCCTCCGAGCGCATGCTGTGCAGGGCGAAGCCGCGCTCGTGGCGCGCGTAGACCAGCTCCTCGCACGAGGGCGGCACGTCGGCCAGCACGCCCAGCCAGCTGAAGGGGTAGAGCCGGTCGAAGGTGCGGACGACGTCCTCGGGCAGGCTGCGCCGCCCGATCCCGTGGAAGCCGTCGCAGGCCGCCACGTAGTCGCACTCCAGCAGCTGTTCCTCACCGCCGTGGGTGAAGCGCACGCGCGGGCGGTCTGTCTCGATCCCCTCGATCGCTGTGGCCCGGGCGCCGAAGAGGATCCTGCCCCCGTCCGCCAGCCGCCTGGCGGTCAGGTCCTTGACGATCTCGGTCTGCGCCCAGATCTCCACGGTGCGTCCGCACAGGTCGGAGAAGTCCACGCGGTGGGAGCGGCCGTCGAAGCGCAGTTCGATGCCGTGGTGGGTGATGCCCTCGCGGTCCATGCGGTCGCCGACTCCGCTGCGGCGCAGGATCTGGGCGACGCCGTGCTCCACGACCCCCGCGCGCTGGCGTGCCTCGACGTAGTCGCGGTCCCGGGTCTCCAGCACCACCGACTCGATGCCGGACAGGTGCAGCAGGTGGGAGAGCAGGAGGCCGGAGGGCCCCGCTCCGATGATGCCGACGCGTGTGCGCATCAGGTGTCCCCTCGTCCGGTGGGCGTCCCGCCCAGGCGTCTTAAGTGTTCTCTATGCGAACATAAATTCACATATCGAACACAGTGCGAGCCTAGCGAGGCCTCCGGTCGACTGGCAATGCGGGGTCTGGAATGCCCTGACCAGGCACAGTCATCCCATCACCCGGTGTTCATGGTGTTGAAATGTGCTCGCATCACATCTTGACCCAGTGAGCCGGATCACCTATGTTCGCAAAAAGAACAAGTGTTCGCAAAACGTACAACGGTGGGCGTCGGCGCCCACCCCGACGCAGTTGGAGCACCGATGCGCCGTAAGTTGGCCATCCTCACCACAGGAGCCGCACTGCTGGCCGCCACCGCGTGCGCCGACTCCGACTCCGGCTCCGCGGGCCTCACCACCATCACCGCCGGGGTCATCCCCATCGTCGACGTGGCCCCCGTCCACCTGGGCGTCGAACAGGGGTTCTTCGAGGAGCGCGGCATCGACCTGAGACTGGAGTCGGGGTCGGGCGGCGCGGCCATCGTCCCCGGCGTCGTCAGCGGCGAGTTCGACCTCGCCTTCAGCAACGCCGTCTCCCTCATCGTCGCCCGCGAGCAGGGCCTGCCCCTGGTCGTCCTCACCAACGGTGTCACCACCACCGGCGAGCAGGGCGCGGACTTCGGCGGGGTCTTCGTCCTCGACGACAGCCCCGTCGAGGACGTCGCCGACCTGGAAGGGCTCACGGTCGCCGCCAACAACCTCAACAACATCGGCGACACCACCGTCCGCCAGTCCGTGCGCGAGGCCGGGGGAGACCCCGCCGAGGTCGAGTTCGTCGAACTCCCCTTCCCTGACATGCCCGCGGCCCTGGAGACCGGACAGATCGACGCCGTCTGGGCCGTGGAGCCCTTCGCCTCGATCATCCGCGAGGCCGGACACCGCGAGATCGCCTCCAACTTCGTGGACACCCACCCCGAGCTGTCGGTCGCCGCCTACTTCGCCTCCGAACAGCGCGTGGCCGAGGACCCCGAGCTCTTCGAGGACGTCACCTCCGCCCTGGAGGAGTCCTTCGCCTACGCCGAGGACAACCCCGACGAGGTCCGCCGGATCATCTCCACCTACACGGAGATCGACCAGGCCGTCATCGACCGGATGGTCCTGCCCCGCTTCCCCGCCGAGACCGACCGCGAGTCCGTGCAGGCCCTCGCCGACCTCATGGTCACCGACGGACTCCTCGACGCCGAGCCCGACCTCGACGCGCTCTACCCCTGATCCCGGGCCCGAGCCGGGCCCGCCGACCCCGAGGGTCCGCGCCCGGCACGGGAACGGGTCTCCCGACAGCCCCGGCACCCGGGGTGCCGGACACACCCGCCGCCCCCTGACGTGTCCGGCCCCTCCCCTCACCGTCCCCCAGGAGACACCGCACCATGACCGCGACAAGAACCGCCTCCGGCACCCGCTCCCGGCGCTCCACCGCCCAGGGGCTGCTCGCCGCCGGCGCCGCGCTCACCCTCACCGCCACCGCCTGCGGCACCGGTGGCGGCGAGGCCGCCGACGAGGGCGGGCTCACGCCCGTCAGCGTCGGAGTCCTGCCCATCACCGCGGTCGCGCCCCTCTACCTCGGCGTCGAGCAGGGGCTGTTCGAGGAACAGGGGCTGGACGTCACCATCGAGACCGGGGGAGGCGGAGCCACCACCGTCCCCCGCGTCGTCAGCGGCGAACTCGACTTCGCCTTCGGCAACGTCGTCTCCCTCATCATCGCCCGCGAACAGGGCCTGCCGCTGACCGTGGTCGCCAACGGCATGACCACCACCGGGGACGCCGACACCGACTACAGCGCCCTGGTCGTCCCCGCCGGCAGCGCCATCGAGAGCCCCGCCGGCCTGGAGGGCGCCACCGTCGCCATCGACAACCTCCAGAACATCGGCGACACCTCCGTACGCCACTCCGTCCGCCTCGACGGCGGCGACCCCACCGGCGTCGACTTCGTCGAACTCGCCTTCCCCGACATGGTCGGCGCCATGGACACCGGGCAGATCGACGCCGCCTGGGTGGTCGAGCCCTTCCTCACCATCGCCATGGAGCAGGGGGCAACCCCCATCGCCGCGAACTTCGTCGAGCTCGACCCCGAGCTGTCCATCGCCACCTACTTCACCAGCGACGAACTCATCGCCTCCGACCCCGACACGGTCGACGCCTTCACCGAGGCCATGAACGCCTCCCTGGTCCACGCACAGGACAACCCCGACGAGACCGCCCGCATCCTCACCGAGTTCACCGAGATCGACGCCGCCGTCGTCGACGAACTGCGCTGGCCGCGCTTTCGCCCCGAGATCGACCGCGGCGCCCTGGACACCATCGCCGACCTCATGGTCACCGACGGCCTGATCGACTCCGCCCCCGACCTGGACACGTTCATCCGATGACCGACACCACCGCAAGCCCGGCGCACGACGCGCCCGCGGCCCCCGCGGGCGGGAGCACCCGCCCCCGACGGGCCGCCCGCACGGGCCCCAACAGACCAGTCCTCGGCACCCTGGGCATCGTCGCGTTCCTCGCCCTGTGGGAGGCCGTGCCCCGCCTGGGAGTGGTCTCCGACCGCTACCTGCCACCCGCCTCCGACGTCCTCGTCGCCCTGGGCCGACGCGCCACCACGCCCGCCTTCTGGGCGGCCGTCGGCGACACGCTCGCCGGATGGGCCCTGGGCCTGGCCATCGCCTTCGCCGCCGCCGTCGTGCTCGGCTTCACCCTGGGAGCACTGCCCCGGGTGCGCGCCTTCACCAACTCCACGGTGGACTTCCTGCGCCCCATCCCGTCGGTCGCGCTCATCCCCCTCGCCGTCCTCATGTACGGCACCGACATCCGCTCCACCCTGCTCCTGGTCGTCTACGCCTGCTTCTGGCTCATCTACATCCAGGTGCTGTACGGGGTGGCCGACGTCGACCCCGTCGCGGAGCAGACCGCGCGCTCCTACGGGCTCGGCCGCCTGGCCCGCGTCCGCCACGTCGTGTGGCCCACCACGCTCCCCTACCTGATGACGGGCCTGCGCCTCGCCGCCGCCGTCGCACTCATCCTGTCCATCACCGCCCAGCTCATCATCGGCTCCCCGGGCATCGGCCGCGAGATCGCCATCGCCCAGTCCAGCGGTGCCGTCTCCTCGGTCTACGCCCTGATCGTCGCCACCGGCGGCCTCGGAGTCCTGATCAACATCGGCGTGCGCGCACTGGAGCGCCGCGTCCTGCGCTGGCACACGTCCGTCCGCGGGGAGGCCACCGCATGAGCCAGCCCACCCGGACCACACGGTCCGACGACAACGGCGCCGCAGCCGGGGCGCAGGCCCCCGCCCCGACCGCGCCACCGCGCCGCCGCGGCGCGGGCCCCGGCCCCCTGGGACGGCTGAGCGTGCGCACCCTGCACGTCCTCCTGCTCCCCGTCCTGCTCATCGGCGTCTACGCCTACGCCAGCGCCACCTCGGACAGCTACTACACGCCCACCCCCGACCTCATCGCCGCCGCCTTCGTCGAACTGTGGTTCTCCGACCGCTTCTTCGTGGACGTGCTCCCGAGCATCGGCCGCCTGCTCACCGGTTTCACCGTCGCCGCCGTCCTCGGCATCGGCCTGGGCGTCCTGCTGGGCCTGTCCTCCGGGAGCCGCGCCCTCCTCGAACCCGTCCTGGAGTTCCTGCGCGCCATCCCGCCGCCCGTCCTGGTGCCGCTGATGATCCTGCTCGCCGGCATCGACGACTCCATGAAGGTCATGGTGATCATCTCCGGCTGCGTGTGGCCCATCCTGCTCAACACCGTGGAGGGCGTCCGCGCCGTCGACCCGGTCCTGGCCGACACCGCCCGCTGCTACGGCGTCACCGGCGCCACCCGGCTGCGCGTCCTCGTCCTGCGCTCGGCCAGCCCGCAGATCATGGCCGGGCTGCGACTGGCCCTGGCCCTGGCGATCATCCTCATGGTCATCAGCGAGATGTTCGCCAGCTCCAGCGGGCTCGGCTTCGCCATCGTCCAGTTCCAGCGGACCTTCGCCATCCCCGAGATGTGGGCGGGCATGGTCCTGCTCGGCCTGATCGGTTTCGTCCTGTCGGCCCTGTTCGAGCTCGTCGAAGGCCGTGTCCTGGGCTGGTATCGGGGTCTGCGCGCCGCGAACCGGGGAGAGTGAGCCCATGGGCAGCGCGCCGAACCCGACCACGACCACGACGAACCACGAGGGAGAACGTCCCACCATGCTCAAGGTCACCGGCCTCCAGAAGATCTACAACGGGGGAGCCACCGCCGTCGAGGCCGTCCGCGACCTCACCTTCGAACTCGGCGAGGGCGAACTCGTCTGCCTCGTCGGCCCGTCCGGCTGCGGCAAGACCACCCTGCTCAAGTGCATCGCCGGGCTCATGCCGCCCACCAGCGGCACCGTCGAGCTCGACGACCGGCCCGTCACCGCTCCGCCGCCCGACATGGCCGTGGTCTTCCAGGAGTACGGGCGCAGCCTCTTCCCGTGGATGAACGTGCGGTCCAACGTCGAGCTGCCGCTGAAGGAGAAGAAGCTCTCCAGGGAGCGGCGCGCCGAACTCGTCGGCGAGTCCCTGGAGGCGGTGGGGCTGACCGGCTTCGCCGACGCCTACCCCTGGCAGCTCTCCGGCGGTATGCAGCAGCGCGTGGCCATCGCCCGCGCCATCGCCTACGAGCCCAAGGTCCTGCTCATGGACGAGCCGTTCGCCGCCGTCGACGCACAGACCCGCGCGGACCTGGAAGACCTCATCCGCGAGATCTGGAAGCGCCTGGGCGTCACCGTCCTCTTCGTCACCCACGACATCGACGAGGCCGTCTACCTGGGAGAACGGGTCCTGGTGCTCTCCTCCTCGCCGACCGTGGTACAGGACGACATCACCGTCGACCTCCCGGCCGAGCGCGACCAGCTCACCACCCGCCAGGACGAGCGCTTCACCGAGCTGCGCGCCCGCGTCTACGCCCAGATCCAGCAGGCCAAGAGGGGCTCCGGCGCCCGTACGGACGTTCGGGCCGGGGACCGGGGCGGGAGCCCGGTCGCCGACGAGGCAGCGGCCCGCTAGCCGCCCCCGAGCACCGGCCCCCACAGAACCGCTTCCGCACAGCACACGCGGGAAACCGCCGAAGGAGACACACCGTGACCCTGATCGCCTCAGAGGACTACACCTCCGCCGTCTTCACCGGGGTGTGGACGCCCGCCAAGGGCGGTGACGCCCCCGTGGTCTCGCCGTCCACCGGGGACGTGCTGGGACGCACCGGCATCGCCGACGCCGACGACGTCCGCGACGCAGCCGCGCGGGCCGCCCGCGCACAGAGGGGCTGGGCCGCCGCCTCCTTCGAGGAACGGGCCGCCGTCCTGCGCAGGGCCGGCGACCTGCTGGAGGCCAACGCCGAGGAGATCATGGGCTGGCTGCGCCGCGAGGGCGGGGCTGCGGCCGGGATGGCCGGCTTCCAGGTGCACGTGGCGGCGGGGGAGTGCTTCGAGGCCGCCGCCCTGGCCTCCCAACCGCACGGCGAGATCCTGCGCACCGGCAAGCCGCGGCTGAGCTTCTCCCGCCAGGTCCCGGTCGGGGTGGTCGGCGTGATCGCTCCGTTCAACGTGCCCCTGATCCTGGGCATCCGCTCGGTCGCCCCGGCCCTGGCCCTGGGCAACGCGGTCATCCTCAAGCCCGACCCGCGCACCGCGATCTGCGGGGGCGCCGTCATGGCCGAGGTCTTCCGCAGGGCGGGCGTCCCCGAGGGCGTGTTCCAGGTGCTCCCCGGCGGGGTCGCCGCGGGCGAGGCCCTGGTCGCCGACCCGCACGTGCGCGTCATCTCCTTCACCGGGTCCACCGCCGCGGGCCGCAGGGTCGGCGAGGCGGCCGGGCGCCACCTCAAGCGCGCCCACCTGGAACTGGGCGGGAACTCGCCACTGGTGGTCCTGGACGACGTCGACGTGGACGCTGCCGCCTCGATCGGCGCCTGGGGCTCGTTCCTCCACCAGGGGCAGATCTGCATGACCACCGGACGCCACCTGGTGCACGAGTCCGTCGCCGACGCCTACGTGGAGCGGCTGGCGGCCAAGGCCGACGCACTGACCGTCGGCAACTCCGAGGCCGACGGTTCCGCGCTCGGACCGGTCATCGACGCCGGGCAGCGCGACAAGATCCACGCGCTGGTCACGGGCAGTGTGGAATCCGGCGCCGAACTGCGCGCGGGCGGAACCTACGAGGGGTTGTTCTACCGCCCGACCGTCCTCGACCGGGTCGGCGCCGCGACCCCCGCCTACGCGGAGGAGGTGTTCGGGCCGGTCGCCCCGGTCGTGCGCTTCTCCTCCGTCGACGAACTGGTGGAGCTCGCCAACTCGACCGAGTACGGCCTGTCCCTGGGTGTGCTGACCGGCAACCCGATGCGCGGCCTGGAGATCGCCGACCGGGTGCCCAGCGGCATCGTGCACATCAACGACCAGACCGTGGACGACGAGGCCGTCGCCCCGTTCGGCGGAGTGGGCGACTCGGGCACGGGGTCCCGCTTCGGCGGTACCCGCGCCAACCTGGAGGCGTTCACCGAGACGCAGTGGGTGACGATGCAGGCCGACCCGGCCCGCTACCCGTTCTAGGTCGTGTTTTTTGCATCCTTCCGGGCTCGCGTCCGCCAGACTTCCTCTCGCTGCGCCTCTGCGCTCGTGAAGCACAACCAGGCTGAACGTCGCACATCGTCTTGCGAGAGATCGCCTGGACGGCCGCTCGCCCCCCCGGAAGTCTCCTGAAAAACACTCCCTAGCCGCACGCCGACCGCCGGGCCCCCGGTGTTGTCCCCCCCGGGGGGGGCGGTGCGGGGGGCCTCTTCCGTACGGGGATCGCGGTGCCCGCCGACGGATCGGCCGGGCGGGAACGCCGGAGGCCGTGGCGGCCTGACCCGGCTCCTCGGGGCGTGGCGGGGAGGCCGCGCCCCTCGCTCCGGGCGTCCTGAGGGCCGGGGACGGGTCCGCTCACCCCCGCCGGGCGGCGGGCTCGGGCACGGGTGCGGTGTTCGCGCCCAGGGCCCTGAGCAGGTAGGGGAGCAGCCGCTCCGCCATGTCCACGCCGGGGCGTGAGCCGGGTGTGTGGGGGATGAGGAAGGTGTGGCTGACCATCGGCCCGATGACCATCTCGCCCACCACGAGTGCGTCCTCCACCGGGGGGATCTCCCCGCGCTCCGCAGCCCGGTCCAGCACCGCGCCGACACGGTGCTGGAGGGGCATGACGAACTGCTCCACGAGCACGTCGGCCAGGGCCCGGTTGTGGGCGGCCTCGCCCAGGACGGCGCGGAGGAGGCGGCCGGAGGGGCCGTCCAGGGCGGCGGCCTTGTCGTGGAGGAGGGCCTCCAGGTCCGAGCGCAGGTCTCCGGTGTCGCGGTCGGGGCCCAGTTCCTCGGCCCAGGCGCGGGCGGCGCCGACGACGAGGTCCTCCTTGGACCGCCAGCGCCGGTAGAGGGTGGCGGTGGAGACCCCGGCGCGTCGGGCGACGGCGGCCGTGGTGAGTCCGCTGTAGCCGTTGGCCTGGAGTTCAGCGAGGGTGGCGTCCATCAGCGCGCGGTCCCGGGTGGCGTCCCGCGGTCTTCCCCGGTGGGGGGAGCGGGAGGCGTCGGGCAGATGGTCGGTGGTCATACCGGAATCCTATGCGAGGGCCCTGGTAGAAACGAAACGCTTTCGTTTACTATCGGTCCATGACGACGACTGAACCCCCCGGCGAACCGTTCACCCTGACCACCGACATCCCGCCGATCGTGGCCGGGCTGCGCTCGGCCTTCGCGTCGGGGCGCACCAAGCCGATCGCGTGGCGGCGCGCCCAGCTGCGTGCGCTGCGGCGCCTGCTCACCGAGGAGCGCCCCACCCTGGAGAAGGCCCTCCACGCCGACCTCGGCAAGAGCCCCGTGGAGGCGCACACCACCGAGATCGGCTTCGTGGTGAACGAGATCGACCACACGCTCAGGCACCTGGCCTCGTGGCTGCGCCCGCAGCGCGTGTCGGTACCGGTGGCGCTGGCTCCGGCGAGGGCGCGCAAGGTCCGCGAGCCGCTCGGTACCGTGCTCATCGTGTCGCCGTGGAACTACCCGGTCAACCTGTCGCTGACGCCGCTGGTCGGTGCGATCGCGGCGGGCAACGCGGCGCTGGTCAAGCCCAGCGAGCTCTCCCCGGCCACCTCGGCGGCCCTGGCGGACCTGGTGCCCCGGTACCTGGACAGCGAGGCGATCGCGGTGGTGGAGGGCGGCATCCCCGAGAGCACCGCCCTGCTGGAGGAGCGCTTCGAGCACATCTTCTACACGGGCAACGGCGCGGTGGCCCGCATCGTCCTGGCGGCGGCCGTCAAGCACCTGACCCCCGTCACCCTGGAACTGGGCGGCAAGAGCCCGGCCGTGGTCGAGCCCGGTGTCGACCTGGCGGTGACGGCCCGGCGCCTGGCGTGGGGCAAGTTCACCAACGCGGGCCAGACCTGTGTGGCCCCCGACTACGTGCTCGCGATCGGGGACACCGCCGAACCCCTCCAGAGGGAGTTGGCGGCCGCCATCACGGAGATGTTCGGTGACGACCCCGCCCGGAGCGCCGACTACGGGCGCATCGTCAACCAGCGCCACTTCGACCGGTTGTCCGCCCTGTTGGAGAGCGGGACGGTGATCGCGGGAGGCGGTCGCGACCGGGACCAGCTCTACATCGCGCCCACGGTGATGGGCGACGTCGCCCCGGACGCCCCGGTGATGGCGGAGGAGATCTTCGGGCCGATCCTGCCGGTCGTGCGGGTGCCGGACCTGGACGCCGCGATCTCCTTCGTCAACGAGCGGGACAAGCCGTTGGCGCTGTACGGCTTCACGGCGTCGGAGACGACCAAGCGGCGCCTGACGACCGAGACCTCCTCGGGCGCACTGGCCTTCGGCCTGCCCATCGCCCACCTGGCCGTCCCGGACCTGCCCTTCGGCGGCGTGGGGGACAGCGGTATGGGCGCCTACCACTCGACGGCGTCGATCGACACGTTCTCGCACACCAAGCCCGTGCTCGACAAGTCGCTCTTCCTGGACACGATGAAGGTCGCCTACGCGCCCATCACCGACGTCAAGGAGAAGCTGCTCCGCAGACTCCTGTGACCCGGCGGGGGCCGGGCGGCGGCAGTCCCGCTCCGGCCCTCCGCCCGGGGCGGGCCGCCCCCGCGTGGAACGGGGACGGACCGGCCCGCCGACCACGCGAGGGTCGGCGAGCCGGTCCGTCGGACGGCCGCGGGGATCAGTCCCCGTAGCCCCGTCCCTCGTCCTCCTCCTGGCCGCCTTCGCTCTCTTCGCCGCCTTCGCCCTCTCCGTCGTCCCCGTCCTCGTCGCCCTGGCCGACGGGCTGGGCGTCGGTGTACACCTCGCCCCCGGTGAGCGCGCCGGTGCCGAAGATGTCGGTGACCGTCACGAAGTGGTAGCCCTCCCGGTGCAACCCCGCCAGGACGTCGGGGATGGCCTGCACCGACGTCTCGTGGATGTCGTGGAACAGCACGACACTGCCGGGCACGGAGTTGGTCAGGGCGTGTTCGCTGATGGCTCCGGTGTCGCGGCTCTGCCAGTCCATGGTGTCCACGTCCCACAGGATGAGCGGCTGCTCGACCGCCCCGCGCACCGTCTCGTTGAGCGACCCGTAGGGCGGCCGGATGGTCGGAGGGTTGGAACCGATCACGTCGTGCACCGCCTTGTTGGTGCGTTCGATGTCGCTCTTGACGGCCTCGGCGGACAGCCCCGCGAGGTCGTCGTGCTTCCATGTGTGGTTGCCGAGCTCGTGCCCCTCCGCGGCCATGCGCGCCACGGGTTCGGGGGACTCGTTCACCAGGGATCCCAGGACGTAGAAGGTGGCGCGCGCGTCGTACTCGGCGAGCATGTCCAGGAGTTCGTCGGTGTGCTCGCCCGGGCCGTCGTCGAAGGTCAGCGCCACGCACTTGAGCCTTTCGCAGTCCAGGGCGCCGGCGTCGGCGCTCAGTGCGCCGCCCAGCGGGAACTCCTCGTCCGCGGAGTTGCCGCCCAGTGCGGCCTCGCGGGCGTGGAAGCCCAGCTCGGACAGCAGGTTCTCGGACTTCTCCGGCTCGACCGGGAGCATCACCTCGTCGACGCTGCCCGCCCCCGGCACGTCGGCCGCCGCCATGTGCACGGCCAGGCCGCCTGCGGTGCTGAACGCCAGGTCCTCGAGCGGGGAGCCCCCCCAGCGCTCGGCGGCCTCCAGAGCCTGCTCCGGGTCGGCCAGGTCCAGCGGCTCGCCGCCCCCGCCCTGCCCGCCGTGCGGTTCGGCCCGGGCGTCCCCGGCTTCGGAGGACGCGGCGCCGTCGGCCGCGGCGGTGTCGCTCCCGCCCTCCCCCTCCTCCGCGGCCTGCGCCCGTGCGGCGACCTCGCCGACCAGGCCCGGCATCTCCTGGACGGGGAGCTGGTACTCCGCCTCCAGGATCCCGGCGACCTCCAGGTGCGCCTGTTCGATGGCGGCCTCGTCGCGGAAGAGAGAGGTCCAGGGAAGGACGCTCTCCGTCGCCACGTCGTACCACAGGCTTCGGGCGTCGAAGGTGTCGCTGGTCCCCGCGGAGGTGGCCGCGGTGAGTCGTAGCCCGAGGATGTCGGGGGAGGCGGCCAGAACCGCCACGTCCTGGCTCAGTTCCGGGGTCCCCCTCTCGGGAAGGTCCTCCAGGAAGGCGGTCTGGCGCTCGGCCATGGAGGTGCGGAGTTCGGTCATGAGCGCGGGCGCGCCGCCCATCAGCGGATACCGGTAACTCACCACGCTGTGGTCAGTGGTCACCGACAGGGTCTCCGCCTCCAGACCGTGCATCTCGTCGACCGGTGTGCGGACCGCCTCCGCGTACGGGAGTTCCTGGTCCGCGGCATGGCAGCCCGATACCAGGAGCAGGCTCAGGGCGGCGCTGACAGAGAGATTTCGTCGCAGTGAAGTGACAGGCACGAGGGGACCATATCGGAGCACCGAGGCGAGATTGAAACTCAGTGCGACTACTTGGATACTCTGGGTAGTGACTTGGCTCTTTCGATGCACTCCCCGGGCCCGGCGTGGGGGGAATGACCCCCCACGGCCCCGTTGTCCGGCCCCTCGACCCCCTCAGGCCACCGGGGCAGTCCCCGCGACCTCGGCCACGGCGCGCACGATCTCGCGGACCTGGGCCAGGACCGCGGCGTTCTCGCCCGGGTCCTCCACCTTGGGCAGGTGGACGTGCCCGGCCGGAACCTCCCAGCCTGAGCGGTCCCGCAGCAGGGTGTTGCGGTAGGCGATCTCGTTGGACAGGTAGTTCCCGCCGCTGCCGCGCCGCGCCGAGGACCCCTCGCCGGGGCCGTCCGGCCGCTCCCTCTGCTCGTCGGCCCCGGCGGGCACCTCCGTCACCACGGTGTTGACGGCCACCGGGTACGGGCTCCCGGAGGTCGCCTCGATGATCCGTGCGCCGGGGAGCGACGAACGCGTCCACTCCGGCGCGTCGGCCCCGGGGACCGGCGCCCGGCCGGAGCGCACCTCGCGGACGTTGTCCGGGCCGCCTCCGCGCCAGATCCCGTTCCACTCCTCCAGGTCGAACCGGCCCGGGCGCCCCCGGCTGAGGGTGACCACCGCGTCGGCGCGCCCGTGCTGGGGGGCCAGGGCCTCCTCCACCAGGCCGGCGTCGAAGTCCGCCCACCGCACCGGGAACACGGCGGTGCGCACCACCGCGGTCCGCTCGCCCACGGGGAAGGTCCACCCGTTGAGGTCCAGCGCCGCGGCCCCGGAGGGGTTGGAGCACCCGGGGTCCTCGTCCAGCCGGAAGGGGTCGAAGCCGGTCGCCACGATCCGGATCCACCGGTCGCCCGGCGGGAAGTCGAGGTCGGTGATCCCACGCGAGCCGGTCTCCAGCAGGTGCAGCAGGTCCGCGCGCTCGGCGTCGGACAGGGCGAACTCCGGCTTCCAGGTGCGCAGACGGGCGGCGAGGACCAGCCTGGCCCAGTACGGGGGGCGGTCGTCGGAGCCGTCGACGTCGGTGCGGGTCGCCTCGGTCCACAGGCGGGAGGCGTGCGCGGAGACCGCCTCGCGGGCCCGGGTCAGGTCGGTGGCCGCGCGCAGGTCTGCGCTGAACAGGGGTTCGGCGGCGCCGAACCCGGAACGGGCCAGGATGCGGCGGGGAACGGGGAGTCCGGCGCGGTCCTCTTCGGGCGTGGTGTCGTGGTGCACGGAGTCGCAGTCTGTCGATAGGTCGGGCTGTCGGCCACGGGGATCGCGGTGGTGGAGCCAGCCGAGTCTAACGTCGCGCAAACCCCGCCGCGGCAGGGGAGTGCGGCGCGTCCCGGAACGAGACACGGGGGCTGGACCGGGCGGCTCGGACTTGGCAGGGTGTGTAGTGACCGCAGGCCCCTCTCAACGGAGAGAGAAACACATGGACACTTCCGCCCTCCCCGACACCGAGCACCTCGCCGAGCGCGCGAGGACCGCTCTGGGACGGTGCGGCGTCGGCCGACTGCGCGAGCCGATCGGGGCCGCCGGGGTGGCGAGGACGCCGATCACCGGGCAGATCCTCTTCCCCGTCGAGTTCGACACCGCGGCCTCCGCCGAGCGGGCCGTCACCGCCGCCCACGACACCTTCACGTCCGCGTGGCGGGACACCCCCGCGCCCGTGCGGGGGCGGCTCGTCCACCGGTTCGGTGAGCTCCTGCGCGAGCACAAGGAGGACCTGGCCGCGCTGGTGACCATCGAGGCGGGCAAGATCCACTCCGAGGCCCTGGGCGAGGTCCAGGAGATGATCGACATCTGCGACCTGGCCGTGGGCCTGTCCCGGCAGCTGTACGGCCGCACCATGCCCTCCGAGCGGCCCGGCCACCGCCTCATGGAGACCTGGCACCCCCTGGGCGTGGTCGGAGTGATCACGGCGTTCAACTTCCCGGTGGCCGTGTGGTCGTGGAACACGTGCGTGGCGCTGGTGTGCGGCGACACGGTGGTGTGGAAGCCCTCGGAGCTGACCCCCCTCACCGCGCTCGCCTGCCACGGGCTCCTCATGAGGGCGGCGGAGGACGTCGGCGCGCCCGCCGACGTCCACCGGCTGGTCCTGGGCGACCGCGAGGTCGGCGAGGCCCTGGTGGAGGACCCCCGGGTGGCGCTGCTGTCGGCGACCGGTTCGACGGCGATGGGCCGTGCCGTCGCCCCGCGTGTGGCCGCGCGGATGGGCCGCTACCTGCTGGAGCTGGGCGGCAACAACGCGGCCGTGGTCGCCCCGTCCGCGGACCTGGACCTGGTGGTGCGCGGGAGCGTGTTCGCCGCCGCCGGGACGGCGGGACAGCGCTGTACGAGCCTGCGCCGCCTCATCGTGCACGAGGACGTGGCCGACGAGGTCGCCCGGCGGATCGTGGACGCCTACAAGCAGCTGCGCGACCGGATCGGGGACCCGTTCGAGGAGTCGACCCTGGTGGGACCCCTGGTCGGCGAGCGCGCACACACGGCGATGGGGGCCGCGCTGGCGCGGGCGCGGGCCGACGGCGGCGAGGTGCTGGTGGGCGGCGCCCGCTGGTGGGAGGAGTCGGCCGCGGACGCCTACTACGTGGAGCCCGCCGTGGTCCGTATGCCGGGGCAGACCGAGGTGGTGCGGGAGGAGACCTTCGCGCCGATCCTGTACGTGCTGGGATACCGCACGCTGGAGGAGGCGGTGGAGCTGCACAACGGGGTGCCCCAGGGGCTGTCGTCGGCGATCTTCACCCAGGACCAGGCGGAGGCCGAGCGGTTCCTGTCGGCGGCGGGCTCGGACTGCGGGATCGTCAACGTCAACATCGGCACGTCCGGGGCGGAGATCGGCGGGGCCTTCGGCGGCGAGAAGGACACGGGCGGCGGGCGCGAGTCGGGGTCGGACTCCTGGAAGGCGTACATGCGCAGGGCGACGAACACCGTGAACTACGGCGGTGGGCTGCCCCTGGCCCAGGGGGTCCGCTTCCTGTGACGCGGCGGTGCCCGCGCCCGGTCCGGGCGCGGGCACCCTCGCTGAAAAAGTTGTAGGCAACCATGTTGTACACAACTGAATGCTGCTACGGTGGTGACTCCGGAGCCCGCGCAGGCGGGCCCCGCTCGCGGCAGGAGGGAACACCGTGGCAGATCCCGACGAGGGCGACCCCCTCGCGCTGGACAACCAGCTGTGCTTCTCCCTCTACACCGCCTCCCGGGCCCTGACCGGGCTGTACCGGGAGCTGCTGGGGGAGCTGGAGCTCACCTATCCCCAGTACCTGGTGATGCTCGTCCTGTGGGAACGAGGAACGCTCACGGTCAAGGAGCTCAGCCGCGCCCTGCACCTGGACTCGGGCACGCTCTCCCCCCTGCTGCGCCGGCTGGAGACCTCGGGCCTGCTGACCCGGGAGCGCAGCACCAGCGACGAGCGCGTCGTCCGCGTCACCGCCACCGCCGAGGGCCTGGGCCTTCGCGACCGGGCCACGGACATCCCCGGCCGACTGGTCTGCGCCACGGACCTGACCGCCACCGCGGCCCGGGACCTGCGGGACGCGCTCGGCCGGCTCACGCTCTCGGTGGAGACCACCGCCCGCAGGCACGCCTCGTGCGACACCGCCGACACGGCCGGAACCCCCGCACCGAACCAGTAGAACCCCACCACGGGCCCCGCGCGAGCGGGGCCGAGAGAGAGGCATCAATGGCATACAAGGCCATGTACACCGCCAACGCCACCGTCACCGGCGAGGGCCGCAAGGGCAGCGGCAAGACCGACGACGGCCGCCTCGCGGTCGACCTGTCCGTGCCCAAGGGCGTGGGCGGCGACGACGGCCCCGGCACCAACCCCGAGCAGCTCTTCGCCGTCGGCTACGGCGCCTGCTTCCACGGTGCGCTCAAGGGCGTCGCACGCCAGGCCAAGGCCGACGTCGAGGGCTCGTCGGTCGACGCCCAGGTCACGCTCGGCAAGTCCGAGGAGGGCCTGGACATCGCCGTGGACCTCACCGTCACCATTCCGGGCGTGGACCAGGCCAAGGCCGAGGAGCTGGTCGAGGCCGCCCACCAGATGTGCCCCTACTCCCGCGCCACGCGCGGCAACATCGAGGTCAACCTGTCGGTCAAGACCGCCTAGGAACGACCAGCGGAGAGGGGGAGAGCGCACACGGCGCCCTCCCCCTCCTGCGTCGGCGGGGGCCGGCGCGGAGCCCTCCGGCGCGGACCCCCGTCCCGCAGGGCGGCCCGAGACGAAGGGGCCGGGAGGGTCGGACGACCCTCCCGGCCCCGTGCCGGTCACACCGCCGTCAGGCGGCCGTCTCCAGCAGCAGCAGACGGTCCAGGATGTCCTGGAGCGTGACCAGGCCGATCACCTCGCCGTCCACCTCCACCAGGGACAGGTGGCTGCGGCTCTCCCGCATGATGCTCATCGCCGCGTACATCGGCGTGCTGGAGGGCAGTGTGAGCACCGGGCGCATGAGATCCGCGGCGGTCGTCCCGACCGGGCTTGTCAGGGCCTCGCGCACGTGCAGGACGCCCACGGGCTCCTCCCCGTCCATCACCACCAGCCTCAGGTGGGTGGACTCGCGCGACACCTGCTTGATCTCCTCGACCCCGTGGGAGGGGGCGACCGAGGCGATCTCCTCGCGCCGGGTGACGATCTCGCTCAGCGGACGGGAGTTGACCTCCAGGGCGGTGGCCAGCTGGTCGCGCCGCTCGGCGTCCAGGGCGCCCGCCTTGGCGGAGTGCTCCACCAGCTCCCGCACGTCGTCCGGGTTGTGGCCCGAGGACATCTCGTCCACGGCCTCCACGCCCAGGCGGTGCAGGCACCAGTTGGCCATGCCGTTCAGCATCAGCAGCGCCGGACGGGTGAACCACATGAACGCCCGCATCGGCAGGGCGAGCATGATGGCCGACTTCTCCGGGTGCGAGATCGCCCAGGACTTGGGCGCCATCTCACCCACCACCAGGTGCAGGAAGGTCACGACGACCAGCGACACCACGAACGAGACCACGTACGCCACCGTGCTCGGCAGGCCGCCGAACAGCGGCTCCAGCAGGTGGTGGACCGCGGGCTTGGAGATCGCACCCAGCGCCAGGGCGCACAGCGTGATGCCCAGCTGCGATCCGGCCAGCAGCAGCGACAGGTCGCGGGCGCTCTTGAGCGCGGCCCGCGCCGAGGCGCTGGTCTCCGCGGCCTCCTCCAACCGGTACCGGCGGGCCGCCACCAGGGCGAACTCGATGGCCACGAAGAACGCGCTCAGCGCGATGATGACCGCGGTCACGGCCAGGGCCACCCACACGTTCATGTCGCTCATGCGCGCACCTCCTCGGCGCCGTTCTCAGCGGCTTCGCGCAGACGCAGCTCCACGGTGTGCGGAACGTGCCTCTGCACGGTGTTCACGATCAGGGTCAGCGCCATGTCGGGATCGCCGTCATGGGCGCTGGGCGGACGGGGCAGGGCGATGTCCACCCGGTCGCCCGCCTCGGGCAGCCGGTGCAGCTCGTGGATGACCAGACCGCCGATGGTCTCGTAGTCGCCCTCGGGCAGGTCGTGTCCGATCAGCCGCTCGACCTCGTCGATGTGCAGCGCGCCGGGGACCAGGTAGGAGCCCTCGCCGTCCAGGTCGGACGGCGACTCCTCGTCCGGGGTGTGCTCGTCGGCGATCTCGCCGACCAGCTCCTCGGCCAGGTCCTCGGTCGTGATGACGCCCGCCAGACCGCCGTACTCGTCCACGACGCAGGCGAACTCCTCGCCGGCCTCGCGCAGCTGGTCCAGCAGCACGGGCAGCGGCAGGGACGCGGGAACCATCACGGTCTCCCGGGCCACCTCGCTGACCTTCACGTTCGACAGGTCGCGGTCACCCAGTGCGAGCACGTCACGCAGGCAGATGACGCCCACGATGTCGTCCACCCCGTCGCCCAGGACCGGGAAACGGGAGTGGTCGGAGGCCATCAGCTCGACGACCCGGCTGACCGGGTCGCCCTCCTCCACGGTGGTCACCTCGGGACGCGGGATCATCGCGTGCCCGGCGGTGCGGTCGTGGAAGTCCAGGGTCCGGTCCAGCAGGGTGGACAGCTCGGCGGGCAGGTCCCCGCTCTCCCGGGACTCGGCGATGATGCTCTCCAGGTCACGGGCGGTCGCCGCGTGCTGGACGTCCTCCACCGGCTCGATGCGCACGGCCTTCAGCAGCAGGATCGCGGCCTGGTCGAAGAGCCAGATGACCGGTCCGAAGATCCTCAGGTAGATCCCCGTGGACAGTGCCAGCCAGCGGGCCACGGGCTCGGGCCGGGCGATCGCCAGGTTCTTGGGGAAGAGCTCACCGAAGACCATCTGGATCACGGTGGAGAAGAGAAGGGCGAGAACCGTTCCGACGGCGACGCCGGTCCCCGAGGGGACTCCGATGCCGCCGAGGAGTTCACCGATGCCCTGGCCGATCATGGGCTCGGCCACGTAACCCACCAGAAGGGCGGTCACGGTGATGCCCAGCTGGGCGCCGGAGAGCATGAACGACGTGCGGTTGGTGATGCCCAGGGCCCGTTTGGCCCCCGCGTCACCTGCCGCGGCCCTGGCTCGCAGTCGCGAGCGGTCCACGGCCATGTAGCCGAACTCCTGGGCGACGAAGTAGCCCGTCGCCACGGTGATCAGGAAGACCACCAGGAATCCGAAGGCGATACTGAGTACTGTGCTCATCATCGGGCACGCACCGCCTGGTTCCGGCTCGTGGTCGGATCCTGGTTGCTACGAGGGTGCGCACCCTTCGGAGAAGGAGGCTCGTCGAGGTCTGGGTCACAGCATCCGTGAGGGATGCTGCTGGTACTTCGAGACGGGTCCACTGTTCCTCTCTCTGCGTTGACACGCGTTGAGTGTGTGACTGGTGTTGGTACTGCGATGGAAATGACGAAGAGGTCGCCCGGAAAGTTCCCGGTGCTCAGCTCCCGACGGGAGCGTCGGCCCCTTCGCCGAAGGAGGCCCACTCGCGACGGCGGGCCTCGGCGAGGGCGATCGAGGTGGCGACGGCCACGTTCAACGATCCCACCCGCCCGATCTGGGGAATGTAGGTGACGGCGTCCGCGCCCGCCAAAAGGGCGGGGGAGCAGCCGTGGTCCTCGGCTCCGACGGCCAGGCACACGTCCGGCTCCAGCGGGGCGGCGTGCAGCGGCACCGCGCCCCGGGCCAGTTCGAGGGCCACGACCTTGTACCCGTCGGTGCGCGCCGCGGCCAGGGCCTCGGCGGTGGAGGCGAGGCGGGTGTGGCTCACCTTCGCCGCGGTGCCCAGGGCGGTCTTGCCGACCTTGGGGTCATCGGGGTCCGCGCTGTTGCCCGTGAGCCAGAGCTGGTCCACCCCGAAGGTCGCGCAGGTGCGCAGGATCGATCCCAGGTTGAAGGGCTGGGTGACGGATTCGACGATGAGGGCGAGTCGCCCCTCGGTGCGTCGGCGCCATTCGCGGTTCAGGCGTTTGACGTCGGTGGGGCGCAACTGCGTGCTCAACTGCGGTGTGTTCCTCAGCGGGTGTACCCGGGTGGCCCCGGAGTGCGGATGTTCGCAACAGGCTACCGGTCAGCGGGCCGGTGCGCACGCATGACCCGTGACACATCCAGGCAAAACGTCTCTCAGTCGCCCGAACGGCGCACTGCCAGAACCCGGAATCCGGCGCGGGAGGCCACCCTCTCGGCGGGCAGCCCCTCGGCGTCCAGCCACTTCTGGAGCGAGTCGGAACCCAGGTGGCGCTGCACCACGAGATGGGCCACCCCGTCGGGGGTCAACCGGTTGACCCAGGTGCGGAGCATCGCGTGGAGCACGCCCTTGCCCACCCGGATCGGCGGATTGGACCACAGCGCGTCGAAGGGGCCGAGCAGGTCCTCGGCCGAGGGCGCCGGAGCCCCGTCCGGCTCGTCCGCCGGGTCGCCCTCGGGGGAGATGACCGCGAACCGGGCGTTGTCCAGACCGTGCTCGGAGGCGTTGCGCCGGGCCAGGCCCACGGCGCGGGCGTTGACGTCCACGCCCAGCACGGCCGCCCCCGGGGCGCGGGAGGCCATCGTCAGGGCGACGGGCCCGTAGCCGCATCCCAGGTCGAGGAGGCGGCCGTCCGGCGGTGGGGCCGGAACCGTCTCCAACAGCACCCTGGTGCCGAGGTCGACCTTGTCGGGGGAGAACACGCCCCGGTCGGTGTTCAGGCGCAGGTGCAGGTCCGGCAGGACCAGGTCGGCGGTGGAGGGCCGGCTGGCGGCGTCGGGGTCGGAGTCGAAGTAGTGCTTGGCCACGCCGTGACGCTACCAGGGCCGACGCCGCGCCGCTCCCGGGCAAAAACCTCATCCCCTCACGGGAACGAAATCCCCAACCCCGGCGACCTCACCCGGGGGAGTGCGGAAGATGGAGGTATCCGAGGTTTGTGGGGTATCCCATGCGAGCAGAGGTAGGAGACCGACTGGTGGTCGAGAGCCCGCGCGACGACGCCCACCGCAGGACGGGCGTCGTCACCAGGATCCGGGGGGACGGCGGAGCGCCCCCGTACCAGGTGCGCTGGCTGGACGCCGAGATCGAGCACGACGTCCTGGTCTACCCGGGCCCGGACGCCCACATCGAGCACCCGCGCCGCGGTACGGGCGCGGAAACGGAGGGGGCGGATCCCATGCACACGATGAAGCGGTGGAACGTCGACGTCGTCGTCTCGGAGGAGGCCGAGGGAGAGGCGGCGCGCACCTGGGCCGAGGTGGGGCTGGTCGCCGACGACGGCACGGCGCTGCGCGGCCACGGGATGGCGCGCAAGCACCCCACGGACCTGGACATGCCGGAGATCGGTGAGGAGCTCGCGGTCTCGCGTGCCCTGTCCGACCTCTCGCGCCAGCTCCGGCAGGTCGCGGCGGAGGACATCACCGACAACACCGGGACCCCGTGGCGTCCCACCTGACGCCCCCGGCGCACAGCCGCCGTTCGTCCGCCCGGGGCGCCTGAGGGTCCGGAACCGGCCACCTCCGCAACAGGAGGTTTGCACCCGGTGGTCACCGGCATCGGGCACACTCGGAAGTCGGGCACGACTCCCGCCCCCTCGGCGGGGGGACGTCCCAGCCCCCACGGGCTGGGACTTCGCCGTGTCCACCAGGGAACGGAGCACGAGGGGCGGGGGAGCACCCGAGCAGCACAGGCCCCGACGTCGCGTTCCGAGGTACCGCTGTGCTTTTGCCGGAGGAACTCCGGGGAGAAGCGCGTTGCCACCCGGCGCGAGCCGGGAGTACTCACGCAAGGAGACCCCGTTGACCACCTCTTCCGGGCCCCAGGCCAGACCCGCCAGGGTCCTCGGTACCGTCGACGCCGTCGCCATCGGTGCGGCCTCGATGCTCGGAGCGGGCGTGTTCTCCGTCTTCGCCCCCGCGGCCCTGGGCGCCGGGGCCTGGCTGCCCGTGGCCATCCTCATCGCGGGCACCGTCGCCTACTGCAACGCGGTCTCCTCCGCCAGGCTCGCGGCCCGCCACCCCCAGTCCGGCGGCGCCTACGTCTACGGGCGCGAGCGCCTGGGCGAGCTGTGGGGCTACCTGGCGGGCTGGTCCTTCGTCGTCGGCAAGGTCGCCTCGTGCGCCGCGATGGCGCTGACCTTCGCCGCCTACGTGCTGCCCGGATGGGAGAAACCGCTGGCGGTGGCGGCCGTGGTGGCGCTCACGGCGCTCAACTACAGGGGCCTGAGACGTTCGACCCTGGTGATCAAGGTCCTGCTGGGCGTGGTCCTGGCCGTCCTGGCCGCCGTGGTCGTCACGATGCTCCTGAGCGGGCGCCTCGCGGCCGTCGCCGAGGTCGACGGCCTGGGCCCCTGGCCGGGCTCCTTCGGCGTGCTGGGCGCGGCGGGGATGATCTTCTTCGCGTTCGCGGGGTACGCGCGGGTGGCGACGCTGGGGGGCGAGGTCCGCGACCCCGGTACCACCATCCCGCGCGCCATCCTCCTGTCCCTGGGCGGCGTGCTGGCGCTCTACCTGGTCGTGGGCACCGGCCTGCTGATCGTGCTGGGGCGGGAACGCCTCACCACCAGCACCGCGCCGATGATCGACGCCGTCCTGGTCGCCGGGTTCCCGTGGATGGTGCCGGTCGTGGCGGTGGGAGCCGCCGTGGCCAGTCTGGGCGCACTGCTCTCCCTCATCCTGGGGGTCTCGCGGACCACCGCCGCGATGGCCTCCGACGGCCACCTGCCCCGGTCCCTCGCCGCGGTCCACGAGCGCCACGGGGTGCCGCACCGGGCGGAGGCCGCCGTCGCGGCCGTGGTCGTCGTCCTGGTCCTGGCCACCGACCTGCGGGGCGCGATCGCCTTCTCCGCGTTCGGCGTGCTGGTGTACTACGCCATCACCAACGCCTCCGCGCTGAGGCTGGGGCCGGACGAGACCCGGCCGCCGCTGCTGGTGCCCCTGACCGGACTGGTGGGGTGCGTGGTACTCGCGTGCAGCCTGCCGCTGCCGGCCGTCATCACCGGCATGGCGGTCCTGGCGCTCGGCGCGGGCGTGTGGTGGCTGCGCGAGCGGATCGCGCAGCGCTGACCGGCCTCCCGGACGGCCCCGCGGAGTCCGCCGTGACGGCGGAGCGGTCAGGGGCCGCCTACGCGTCGCCGTCCGGCCCGACCATGTAGGCGAGCCCTCTGCGGGCGGTCGTCGACAGGGTCAGCCCGGCCACCTCCTCGGGCCCGAACCAGCCGCAGTCGGAGGTCGAGCCGTTCTCCTCCATGACCCGGGCCGGGCCCGGGTTCGCGACGTACACGCGGAAGAACGCCCACACCGCGTAGATCTCGTAGCCCGACGGCGGCACGCGGTGGTGGCTGGCAGCGGTGATCAGCGCGCCGACCTCCCCGTCCTGGCCGGTCTCCTCGGCCACCTCGCGCCGCAGCGCCGTGCGCGCGTCCTCGCCCGCGTCGACGCCCCCGCCCGGCAGGTGCCAGGTTCCGGCGGCGGGGAACCCCTCGGCGATCCGGCTGAGCAGGACGCGCCCGGCCGGGTCGGTGACGATCCCGTACGAGGCGAACCGGCGCAGCCGGGGGCGGGAGTCCTCGGGGAACTCCTCCTCGGCCAGCAGGTCGGCGGCCGAGGGCGTCAGCCCGCCCTGCGCGGCGGGCGGCCGGGCGGTCGCGGTGCCGGCCTCGGCGAAGACCACGCGGTCCACGTGCAGCGGGGTGCCGTCGGGTGCCTCCAGAAGCTCCGTCAGCACGTCCACCGCCTTCAGGGGCGTGTGGGGGGAGAGTCCGCCCAGGTCGCGGACCACGTCCGCGGGGTCCTGTCCGAACAGCACCCGCGCGCCGAGCACGGTCGGCCCGGAGGGGCCTGTGGTGACCAGGTGCGCGGTGACGCGCCGCGCCGGTCTGTCCGGGGGGACTGCGGTCACAGGGACCCCGCGGCCGGGGCCAGACCGGGGACGCCGAGCCCGACCATGCGCAGCAGTTCGTCGAGGCCGCTGATGGTGGTCAGGCCCTCCAAGCGCTGCCGGCCGTGGCGGTCGATCAGTACCGGGCGCATCCGCGAGGCGACCGCGCCGACACCGTCGGACTGGATCTGGTCGCCGACGTGCCAGCAGGCGGCGGGGTCCACGCCCAGGCGCTGGGCGGTCATGTGGAAGATGCGCGGGTCGGGCTTGCCCGCCCCCGCGGTGTCCGCGCACACGACGGCGTGGAAGTAGGGGGTCAGCTCCAGGGCCTGCAGCTTGGCGTGCTGGAGGGCCTCGGCCCCGTTCGTGAGCAGGGCGAGGCGGTAGCCGGCCGACGTCAGGGCGTTGAGGGCCGGGATGGTGTCGGGGAAGACCCGCCAGGCGGAGCGGTGCGCCTCCAGGTAGAGCCGGTAGAGGTCGTCGCAGTGCTGGTCGGCGATGTCGGCGTGCCCGGCCTGGACGGCCAGGGCGCGGATTCGCTCGCGGCGCTGCTGCTCCAGGGTGAGGTTTCCCCGCAGGAAGGCGGCGAAGGAGATCTCGGTCTGCACGTCCCACAGGGCGCGGGCCGCGCCGAAGTCCGGGTGGCCGAGCCGCTCCATGACCGCGCGCAGCCCCTGGGACGACGCCCCGGCGTCGTCGATGAGGGTGTCGTCCAGATCGAAGCAGATGGCGGTCGGTGCGGGTATGTTCGGCATCGTTCCTCAACAGGGTGGCCTGACAAAACATGCCAACGCTAACCCCTGGACATGACGCAAATGGTGTAAACCCCACCTAAAGGGATGTGGTCAACGTCACTGAACGCGCTGTGTCCGACGTGTTTCCGCACCCGCCCGCGTCACGGAAGCCGCTGGAACCAGAGCAGTGACGTGAGAGCGGTGGCCATGCCCAGGATGATCGCGACCAGCACGAACCGTGTGACGATCTCCTCGTGGACGAGTTCCGTGCCCAGGGACGAACCGATGTCCTCGTAGACCTCGTCGAGCTCCGTCTCGCTCTCCGCCTCGTAGAAGTGCCCCGCCGTCTCCTGCGCCAGGCCCCGGAGTGCGTCCTTGTCGATGTCGGCGGGTACCTGGTAGCCGTCGATCTCGATCATCGCCGCCCCTGTGCCGAACGCGATCGTGGACACCGGGACCTCCTGCTCGGCCGCCGTCGAGGAGGCCTGCACGATGTCGCGACCGCTGGTGTTCTCCCCGTCCGACAGGAGCACGATCGCCGACGGCGGCGGGTCGTCCTCGGAGTCCTCGTCGAAGCTGCTGATCGCCTCCAGGGAGGCGAACACGCCCTCACCGATCGCCGTGCCCGGCCCCAGCTGCAGGTTCTCGATCGACCCGATCACCGCCTGGTGGTCCTGCGTGGGCGAGGACACCACCGTCGCGGTCGAGGAGAAGGCCACCAGCCCCACGTTGAACCTGTCCGGAAGCGTCTCCACGAACCCCTGGGCCGACTCCTTGGCGGCCTGCAACCGGTCCGGCTCGATGTCCGTGGCCGCCATCGACAGCGACACGTCCACGGCGACCATGATGGTGGCCCGCTCCCGCGGCTGCTCCACCGGCATCGCCGGCAGCGCCATCGAGGCGATCAGCACCGCCATGGACGACACGAACAGCACGGCCGGGACGTGCCTGCGGATGTCGGGCCGGTGGGGCGCCACCTGGTCCAGCAGCGCGAGGTTCGTGAAGCGCAGCGTGTACTCGCGCCGCTGGGTCTGCGCGAACACGTACGCCCCGACCACCACGACGATCAGGAGCAGCCACCACAGCCGCTGGGGCTCAAGGAAGGTCATCGCTCAGTCCCCCGTGCGTCGGCACTGTCCGGCGGGTCCGGCCCCGCGCCCTCGTTCGGTCCCGCCGTGTCCCGCCCTCACCGGGGAAACCCCGGTGTGTGGCGGGCCAGGTGGTGCGCGGTACGCCGCTGGTGGATGACGAACCGTGCCGTATCCAGTACCCAGTCGCGGTCCGTTCTCAGCACGAGGTGGTGCACCCCGCACCGGCGCAGTGCGTCGCGCACGGCCACGCGCTGGTCCCCCGCGGCCTGACGATAGCGCTCGCGCACCGCCTTCGTCAGCCGCACGTCGCGCACCCGGCCCGACCGGGGGTCGCGCATGGTCACGTCCCCGATCTCGGGGAGGTCGAGCTCGCGCGGGTCGACCACCTCCACCACCAGCACCTGGTGCCGGGAGGCCAGCTGGCGCAGGGGCCGTTCCCAGTCGACGTCACCGCCGAACGCGGGCGTGTCCAGGAAGTCCGACACCACCACCCGCAACCCGCGGCGACGGCGGGTGCGCACCAGGTCCGTGACCGCGTCGGCCAGCGTCGCCCGTTCCGGGGAGGCGGACCGTTCGTCCCCCGTCGGAGCGGCGGCCACCGTGGCCAGGAGCGACAGCAGCGCCTCCTTGCCCGACCGGGCAGGCCAGCGCCGGATCCTGCCGTGGTGCAGGAAGTGGGCCCCGAACCTGTCGCCGACCTTCTGGCTGAGCAGGTTCGCCGCGACCATCGCGCCGACCGCGACATCGCGCTTGGAGCACAGACCGGTGCCGAAGTCCATGCTCGGGGACAGGTCCAGCAGGGTCCAGCTCTCCAGCTCCCGGTCCGCGACCAGGTCGCGCACGTGCGGGATGTCGGTGCGCGCGGTGACCGCCCAGTCCATGCGCCGCACGTCGTCCTCGCCCGGCTGGTACACGCGGGCCTCGGCGGCCTCCGACCCCGGGCCCAGCCGCAGTCCGAGGTGCTCCCCGTGCAGCAGTCCCTCCAACCGGTGGACGATCTGCAGGTCGAGGCGGCGCAGGGCCGCGCGGAGTCGGGGATCGGTCCCGATCGCCGGTGTCGTCACGGGATCACCTCGGGGAGGCGAAGGAGGCGGTCTCTCCGCTGGGAGGCTCGTCCCAGATCACCCGGGGCGCGAGGACGGTCGACAGGATGCGGTCGACCACCTGCGCCGGCGTGACCCCGTCGGCGAGTGCGTCGAAGGTCAGCACGAGCCGGTGGGCGATGACGTCGTGGGCGAGCACCCGCACGTCGTCGGGGAGCACGTAGTCGCGCCCGCGCAGCAGTGCCAGGGCCCGTGCCGAGGCGACGAGGCCGAGGGTGGCGCGCGGACTGGCGCCCACCTCCAGCACCTTGCGCAGGTCGGGCATCTGGTAGGCCTCCGGTTCCCGGGTGGCCATGACCAGCCGCACGACGTAGTCGGCGATGAGCTGGTGGACGTGCACCCGCTCGGCGTCGGACTGCAACTCGCTCAGGGTGACCGGGTCCAGGACCTGGTGCGCGGTGGGCGGGCTGCTGGACATCCGGCGGAGGATCTCCATCTCCTCGTGGGCACGGGGGTGCCCGACGTCGACCTTCATCAGGAACCGGTCTCGCTGGGCCTCGGGCAGCGGGTAGACGCCCTCGGACTCGATCGGGTTCTGTGTGGCGATGACGATGAACGGGGAGGGCAGTGGGTGGGTCGTCCCTCCGAGGGACACCTGCCGCTCGGCCATGACCTCCAGCAGGGCCGACTGGACCTTGGCCGGAGCACGGTTGATCTCGTCGGCGAGCACGAAGTTGGCGAACACCGGCCCCAGCTCCACGGCGAACTTCTCGGTGGAGGGATGGTAGATGCGCGTTCCGACGATGTCGGAGGGCACCAGGTCCGGAGTGAACTGGATCCTGGTGAACGAGCCGCCGGTGACCTTGGCCAGAGTGGACACGGCCAAAGTCTTGGCAATGCCGGGAACTCCCTCGATCAGGCAGTGGCCCTTGGCGACCAGGGCGATCAGGGAGCGCTCCACCATGCGTTCCTGGCCCACGATGACCGTGGACACCTCGTGCAGCGCCGCGCGCAACAGCCTGGTCGGCTCGCCCGGTGCGCTCTCGGAGCCCGACGGGGCCGCTGAGCCGTTTCCGGGTGAGGTTTCTGCCATGTCCCGCCTTCCTGGCTGGGAGCCCCGCGGAGGGGCACCGGATAGGTTGTGGATCACCCACCTGTGGCGACACTACCTGCTTCGCGGCCACCAGTCCGGTACACGACGCGGCGGAGCGGGCCGGGTGGGGTTGGGAAAGGGGGCGTGACATGGCGGTTCCCACAATGGGACTGAACGAGGGCGATCCGCGCCAACTGGGCGGTTACCGGCTCCTGGGGAGGCTGCGCGACTCCTCCCTGGGCGTGGTGTACCTGGGGCGGGACGGTTCCGGGGACCAGGTCAGCGTGGCGGTGCTCGACTCGGGGGCCGGGGGGGACGGCTCGGCGCGTTCGCGGTTCGTCGAGGCGGTCCAGGAGAGCCCGGACGTGGTGGCGGCCCGCACCGACGGGCGGTCGCCACTGTGGGTGGCCGTGCCCTACGACGGTTCGGGGAGGGGCGCGCAGGACTTCCTGGAGTCGGCGGCCCGGTCGGGACGTGTGAGCGAGCACGGGCCGGTGGTCATGCCGCACTGGGCCGGCTCGCGCGGCGGTGCGGCGGTGCGCTGGGCGCCGTGGGCAGCGCGCGGGGAGAGCGCGGTGGAGTCGGGGAGGGGCAACTGGTGGCTGATCGGCGGTCTGGGCCTGGTCCTGCTGCTGCTCCTGCTGCTGGTGTCGCTCCTGTACTGGTGGATGCTCCAGTTCCCGCCGCCGGAGATGCCGGGGCCGTCACAGCCCACGGAGTCGGAGCAGGAGGAGGGCGGGGAGGGCACCCAGGGGGAGGAGCCCCAGCCGACCGAGGGCGAGGACGGGGGGAGCGGCCCCTCCCAGCCGATGCCGAGCCCGGGGGAGGGCGACGGGGAGTGGGGAGAGCTGCCCGAGGACAACCTCTGACCGGGGGAGCCCGGCGGAATGCCCGGGGGGACACGGTTTCGGCCGTGTCCCCCCGTCGTTCCCCTCATGAAAATCTACGTCGTAAAGGTGGGCGTTCGTTTCTGTAAAAACGAAGCTTCACAACGGATTCGCGCGGCTACGCCGCCCGCTTCCCTGAACTTTCGCGCATCGGTGATCCTTCGGCGTGTCGCGATCGTGGCCATGGGGCTAGAACGTGTTCAGCGTCGTTTAGCGGCCCCGGCAGAGCTGTGCGCAGGTGAGGGGGAGGGACGGCAGACCGCTCCGCCCTGTGGGCGGTTGAGCGCCGCGGCTGCCGAAGGTGCGGCGACACGTCGTGTCGGGCCGGTGCCTATGCTGGTCCGCGTGCTGAAAAAGGTGATCGCGACGCGGTACGTACTCGCGCTGCGTGAAGGTGGTTCGCTCCCGGGGTTGGTCGAGGCCGACGACCTGGGGATGTACGTGGTCAAGTTCATCGGTGCCGGTCAGGGGCGCAAGACGCTGGTCGCCGAGGTCGTCGCCGGTGAGCTCGGCAGGGCCCTGGGACTCCCGGTCCCCGAGTTGGCCCTGGTGGAGTTCGACGCGGTGATCGCCCGTGGTGAGCCCGACCAGGAGGTGCAGGAGCTGCTCAAGGCGAGCGGCGGGCTCAACCTCGGCATGGACTTCCTGCCGGGGTCGCTCGGGTTCGACCCACTGACGTTCGAGGCGGATCCGGGGTTCGCCGGGCGTGTCCTGTGGTTCGACGCGCTCACGGGCAACGTGGACCGCTCGTGGCGCAACCCGAACATGCTCCTGTGGCACGGGAGACCGTACCTGATCGACCACGGGGCGACGCTGATCTTCCACCACAACTGGAGTGGCGCGGACCGTTTCGTCGGCCGTGCCTACGATGCCGCCGACCACGTGCTGTCGGGGTTCTCGCCCGACCTCGCCGCGGCGGACGAGGCGTTCGCCCCCCTGGTGGACGAAGGGCTGCTGCGGAGTGTGGTGGGCCTGGTTCCCGACGAGTGGCTGGTGGACGAGCCGGGGTTCGACGCACCCGAGGACGTGCGCGAGGCGTACGTGAGGCACCTGTCGGCGCGTGTGGCCGACCGTTCGTGGCTGCCGGGGGTGGCGGGATGAGCGACGTGAGGCGTTACAGCGACGCGGTGACGACGGGGCGTGTGGGTGTGGAGCGTGACCGGGTGGTGTTCGAGTACGCGCTGGTGCGGGTGGTGCCGTGCCTGGAGCGCGGTGAGTGCGTCAACGCCGGCGTGATCGTGTACAGCCAGGAGCGGGGGTTCCTGGCGGCGAGGACGTTCTTGGACGAGGAGCGCCTGCGTGCTGTGGCGCCAGGGGTGGACGTGGTCGGCGTGCTGCGCGCCCTGGATGCGGTCGAGGCGATGTGCCGTGGCGGTGCCGGAGCCGGTGCCGCGGGCCGTGAGCGGCCCGGCCGGCGGTTCCGTTGGCTGACCGCGCCGCGGAGCACGATCGTGCAGCCCGGGCCGATCCACGGGGGGCTGGCGGAGGACCCGGAGGCGGAGTTGGAGAGGCTGCTCGACCGTCTCGTCCGGTGATGCTTCGGGGTGGTAACGGACATCACAGGTGATTGGTCGCGTCGAGGGGGAGCTATTCCGCTCTGCGGGGTGTTGGTATGGAGTGGCCGTTGTCGGTGGGCTCGCTCCCATCCGGCCCCTTTTCCTCTTCCTTGAGTTGGAGCGCCTGTGCAGTCCCCGAACTCCCCCGTCTCGCCCCCTGAGCAGGGGGCGGGTGTGATCTCCGAGAACCCGTCGACCTCCGAGAGTCCCGGTGCGGCCGGGAGCGTGCCCTGGACGCGGTCGCGTAAGTCGATCGCCCTGTTGGTGATGGTGCTGGGTGTGCTGGCGGCCACCGGGCCGTTGGCGACCGACATGTACCTGCCGGCGTTTCCGCAGATCACCCAGGATCTGGGGACGAGCGAGGCGCAGATTCAGCTGACGCTGACCGCGATCATGCTCGGTCTGGCGGTCGGGCAGTTGGTCCTGGGGCCGATGAGTGACGCCTGGGGGCGTCGCGGCCCGCTGTTGGTGGGTGTCGCCGTGTTCACGGTGACGTCGGTGCTGTGTGTGTTCGTGCCGGACGTGACGCTGTTCATCGTGTTGCGGTTCGTGCAGGGTGTGGCGGGTGCCGCAGGTGCGGTGATCTCGCGTGCGGTGGTGCGTGACCTGTTCGAGGGCGACGACGCGGTGAGGTTCTTCTCGCGGCTGGCTCTGGTGATGATGCTGGCGCCGCTTCTGGCGCCGCTCGTGGGTGCGCAGTTGCTGCTGGTGGGTCCTTGGCAGGTGAGCTTCTGGGTGCTGGCGGTGATGTCGGCCGTCAGTTTCGTGTTGGTGCTGGTGTGGTTGCCGGAGAGCCTGCCGGTGGAGTCCCGTCGTCGTCAGGGGCCGCGTCAGCTGGTGTCGACCGTGTCGGGGCTGGTGCGTCAGCCGCGGTTCGTGGGTCCGGTGCTGACGCTGGGTCTGAGTTTCGGGATGTTGTTCACGTACGTGTCGGCGTTCTCGTTCGTGTCGCAGCAGGAGTTCGGTGCGTCTCCGCAGACGTATGCGTGGCTGTTCGCCGTCAACTCGTTGGGGATGATGGCGGGTACGCAGGCGAACGGTTTCCTGGTCGGCCGGGTGGACACGTTGCGGCGTCTGGGGCTGGGGCTGGGGCTCGCCCTGGTGTCGGTGGGTGCGCTCGCGGTGCTGGCGGCCACGGGTGTGGCGACGTTGTTGATGGCTGTGGGGTTGTTGGCGCTGATGATGTTCAGTGTCGGTTTCATCATGCCGAACGCGACGGTGACGGCTCTGGACGGGCAGCCGGCCTCGGTGGCGGGTACGGCCTCGGCGTTGATGGGGGCGTTGCAGTTCGCGCTGGGTGGCGGTGTGGCGGCTCTGGCGGGTGCGACGCCGTCGGGTCAGGCGTCCTTGTTGAGCATGTCGCTGGTGATGGTGTCGGCGGTGTCGCTGTCCTTGGCGGCGTATGTGTGGACGGTGCGTTCGAAGATCCGATGACCCCAGGAGTGCTGGGGTTTTGGGTTCTGGTGCCAGGTTGCCGTGTGGTGGGGATTGTGGGCACAGTAGGTCACAATTCCCCGATTGAGGCGGGTCTGGTCTTGTGTGAACCCGTCTTCCGATGTGGCAGAGGATGAATAGGTATGGGCGAAGCGAGCGTCACCCCAGGTGCATGGGCACTGGGCCTTTCCGGGCTGAGCGACCTGGTGTACGAGGTGGCGAACTCCGACGCCCATGCCGAGGTGTTCTCGGTGCCCAGGGACGAGGGTCGCTGGGAGCGGGTGACGGCCGGTGAGTTCGCGACCGAGGTGACGGCGGTGGCCAAGGGTTTGGTCGCCGCCGGGGTGGGTGAGGGCGACCGCGTGCTGTTGGCGGCCTCACCGCACCAGGACTGGGTGCGGGTCGCGTTCGCGGTGTGGTCGGTGCGGGGGGTGCTCGTTCCGTTGCCGCAGTCGGCTTCGGCGGAGCGGGTGGCGCACGTGGTGCGGCAGACGCGTCCGGCGGCGGCGGTGGTCCAGGGGGACCGGTTGCTGCGTGCTGCGACGGCGTTGCAGCGCGAGTTGCCGGACCTGGGGCGTGTGTGGCGGATGGAGGCGGGCCTGGAGGGGATCGCCTCGCTGGGCCAGTACATGGACGCGTCGTCGGTGCGGTTCCGGCGGGACGAGACCCAGCCCGAGGACGCGGCGGCGGTGCTGTATCCGATGAGTACGGTGTCGCGCTCGATGCGGGGTGTGGTGTTGTCGCACGGTGCTCTGCTGTCGTCGGCGGCGGGTGTGGCGGACCGTGTGTGGCCGCGGCTGGCGGAGTTGCCGCCGGGGCGGGCGAGCACGTTGTTGGATCTGCCGTTGTCGCAGGTGCAGGGGTTGACGTCGTTGTTGGCGTGCATGGTGGGTCGTGTGCGCGTGGGGTTGTCGGAGCCGGGCGGGTTCCTGCGTCGGGTGGAGTCGTTCCGGCCGACGGTGCTGGTGTGCGGTTCGGGGTTGTTGGAGTCGGTCTTCGAGGCGGAGCGCGGGAGCGCGCGTTCGACGGGGTGGGACTCGCTGGGGACGTTCAACTCGGCGGTGGATTCGGCGGTGCAGTTCGACCGGTCGCCGAAGAAGGGCGCCTGGCAGCGGTTGTCGAGGTCGATGTACGACTGGCAGTTCGCGAAGTTGCGTGAGGCGTTGGGGAACCGGGTGCACGTGGCGGTGTGCTGGGGTGGCGGGTTGTCGGACCGTCTGGACTCGTTCTACGGCGGTGTGGGGATTCCGGTGTTCCAGGTGTTCGGTACGGCGGAGACGGCGGGGGCGTTCGCGGCGGGCGGTGTGGGTGAGCGGTCGCCGGGGACGGTGGGTCGTGCGGTGGACGGTCGTGAGGTGTGGGTCTCGCGTGAGGGTGAGGCGCACGTGCGCGGTGGCGGGTTGTTCTCGGGGTACTGGGGGGACGAGGAGGCGTCGCGGAGTGCGTTCCGTGAGGGGTGGTTGGCGACGGGGTTCTCGGTGGAGGTGGACGGGGACGGGTTTGTGACGGTGGTGGGCCGGTTGCGTCCGCAGGCGGCGTCGGTGGGGGTGCCGGGGCGGTTCGTGGCCGGTGGTGCGGGGGCCGTGGCGGAGCTGGAGGCTGTGTCGGAGGCGGCTCCGGTAGTGCGGGCTGCTGCGTTGCCCGCTGCTGCGACTGCTCCGTTGCCTGTGGCGGAGGCTCCGGTGGAGCGTGGGGACGGGGAGTTGGTCGCGGAGTTCGAGGCGCGGTTGCGTGCTCATCCGTTGATCAGTCAGGTGTTGGTGATCGTGGAGGGGCGTCCGTTCGCGAGTGCGCTGGTGACGTTGGTGCGTGATCAGTTGGAGTACTGGCGGTTGGTGAACGGTCGGCCGTTGTCGATGGCGCCTGAGGAGATCGCGGGGGATCGTGATCTGCTGCGTGAGGTGCAGGGTTTGGTGTATGAGGCCAATCGGAGCGTGCCGCGGCATTTGGCGGTGCGGTCGTTCCATGTGTTGGCGGAGGAGTTCACGGTGCAGTCGGGGTTGGTGCAGCCTTCGGGTGAGTTGCGTCGTGAGGCGGTGTTGCGGGCGTTCTCGGAGGAGATCGACGGTTTGTATCGGGTTCGTCGGGAGCGGTAGGGGTGGCGTGTGGCCGCGGCCCTCGGTGTTGTGCCGGGGGCCGCGGTTTTTTGTGTCTACTGGCCGTTGAGGTAGGCGAGGACGGCGAGGACGCGGCGGCTGTCGTCGGAGGAGGGCGGTAGGTCGAGTTTGGTGAAGATGTTGTTGATGTGCTTGCTGACGGCTTTTTCGGTGATGTAGAGGCGTCCGGCGATGGCGGAGTTGGAGCGGCCTTCGGCCATTTCGGAGAGGACTTCGCGTTCGCGGGGGGTGAGTTGGGCGAGGGGGCCGCTCTGGTCCTGGCGGGCGAGGAGCTGGGAGATGACGGCGGGGTCCATGGCGGTGCCGCCGTCGGCGACGCGGCGGACGGCTTCGATGAACTGGCCGATGTCGAAGACGCGGTCCTTGAGGAGGTAGCCGACTCCGCCTTCGGCGTCGGAGAGGAGTTCGCGGGCGTAGAGCTGTTCGACGTGTTGGGAGAGGACGAGGATGGGGAGTCCGGGGATCTGGGTGCGGGCTCCGATGGCGGCTTGGAGTCCCTCGTCGGTGAAGGTGGGTGGGAGTCGGACGTCGACGACGGCGACGTCGGGTTTGTGTTCGGTGAGGGCGGTGTGTAGGTCGGGTCCGTTGTCGACGGCGGCGACGACGGTGAAGTCGTGTGCTTCGAGGAGTCGGATCAGTCCCTCGCGGAGGAGGGCGAGGTCTTCGGCGATGACAACGCGCACGGGATCTCCAGGGTCACGATGGTGGGGCCGCCCTGTGGGCTGGTGATGTTCATCGTGCCATCGAAGGCGTCGAGGCGTCGTCCGATGCCGGCGAGGCCGCTGCCGGGGGTGGGGGCGGCTCCGCCGGTGCCGTTGTCGGTGATGGTGATGACGAGGCGGTCGCGGCCGTGGTTGATGTGGATCCAGGCTTCGGTGGCGTGTGCGTGTTTGGCGGTGTTGGTGAGGAGTTCGGCGATGGCGAAGTAGGCGGCGGATTCGACGGGGTCGGCGGGGCGGCCGTCGAGGTCGATGGTGACGGTGATGGGGAGGTGGTGGGTGAGGGCGAGGGCGTGGACGGCTCCGTCGAGTCCGCGTTCGACGAGGACGGGTGGGTGGATGCCGCGGACGAGGTCGCGGAGTTCGGTGAGGGCGTGGCGGGTGGTTTCGCGGGCTTCGGTGAGCATGGAGCGGGCGGTGCGGGGGTCTTGTTCGACGATTTGTTCGGCCATGCCGAGGTGCATGCCGAGGGCGACGAGGCGGGCTTGGGCTCCGTCGTGGAGGTCGCGTTCGATGCGGCGGATTTCGGAGGCTTGGCTGTCGATGGTGTTGGCGCGGCTGGTGGCGAGGTGGGCGACGCGGGCGGTGAGTCGGGCTTTTTCGGAGGGGGAGAGGAGGAGGCGGTTGAAGCGGATGTAGATGTCGAGGGTGGGTGGGAGGAGGAGCAGGCCGAGGGTGAGGAGGAGGGCTGAGGGGGCGAGGAGGATGAGTTGGTCGAGGGGGGTGGTGGGGGTGTAGCTGTCGTAGAGGGCGGTGCCGGCCAGGCCGAGGGCGAAGAGGAGTTGGTAGATGGCGTGGCCGATGAGGGCGGCGGGGATGGCGATGAGGGTGATGTTGGCTGTTCCGGCGATGAGCCAGAGGAGGTCTTTCCAGGTGCCGGGGTCGGTGATGATCGTGGTTCCGCGTCTGGTGAGGCCTCCTGGGGGGATGGGGCGGTAGGCGGAGGGGATGGGGCCTTTGGGGAGGAGGTGGCCGAGGGTTCGGCGTTGGCTGTCGGCGAGGGTGCGCAGGAGGATGCCGGTGAGGATGACGAAGGGGAGGCCGATCCAGAAGAGGGTGAGGATGGCGGAGGCGAGGACGAGGGGGAGGAGGAGGAGGGCGGAGATGTTCTGGGAGAGCAGGAGGAAGAGGTAGGCCAGGGTGGTGAGGCGGCCTGCGCGGTGGTGGGGTGCGGTGGCCATGGGTGGTTCTTCCGTTCCTGCTGGTGTGGTGTGTTGTGTCCATTCTGGCGGGTGGGGGGTGGTGTTGGCGGTGGTGGTGGCTCCCCTTTCGGGTGGTTTCGTCTTGGGTGTGGGCATGGGTGTGACCCGCTCCGGTGTGGGAGCGGGTGGGGGTGGGTGGGTCAGGGCCAGCGGATGTCGGTGGCGGTGTCGAGTCGGGTGATGCGGGTGGCGGTGTTGGCGTTGAGGGCGTCGGTGAGTTGGGTCCAGGCCTGGCGGGGGGTGTTGTCGGTGTTGTTGCAGGTGCGCTGTTGGCAGGCGGTGTGTTGGGACATGGCGCCGGCGAAGCGGAGGGGGTCGTCGGCGTGGGTGTGTCCCCAGAGGCTGATGTTGGCCCATTGGCGGGCTTGGATGCCGTCGGTTCGGTAGATCTGGGGGAGGGCGTGGACGGTGGGTTGTCCGCCTCCGGCGAGGTGGTGGACGTCGGCGAGGGTCCAGTTGTTGTTGCAGTCGGTGGTGCCGGTGGTGGGGCATCCGTCGGCTGAGTTGGCGGTGTGGAGGGGGGTTGTGGTGGTGTCGGTGTAGGCGTTGATCCAGTTGCGGGCCCAGGCGGGTGTGGACCAGCCGGGTTCGGCGTCGAGGGCGCCGGTGATGGTGACGGCGGGGGTGGTGGAGCGTTGGCGGGCGTCGTCGACGAGGGTGGCCCATTGGCGTCCGGCGGTGGTGCCGGTGAGGCCGCCGTCGTCCTTGTTGTTGATGCCGAGGGCGAGGTGTGCGCGGGTTTGGCCGGTGCGGCAGTCGGTGAAGCCCTTGGCCCAGTGGTGGGCGTAGGCGGCGGCTTTGGTGGTGGCTGCTCGGGGTGTGGTGGTGCCGTGGCTGGTGCCGGGTTCGCGGAGTTGGTTGTCGGTTTCCTGGGTGCCGAAGAAGAGGATGCGGACGCCGTTGGTGCCGGTGCGGCCTTCGGTGCATCCGGCGTCGCGTGCGTGGTCGGCTGTGGCGGGGCCGAGGGGGACGTAGCGGCTGGTGGTGTGTCCGGGGTAGGTGGTGGTTTGGGTGGGGGTGGTTGTGGGGGTTGTGGTGGCGTGTGCGGGGGCGGGCAGGGTGAGGGCGGTGGCGATGGCTGTGGCGAGCAGGCGTTGCTTGGTGGTGGCCATGGTCACTATTATCGCCCGTTGTTGTGATGCGTAAACTTAGAGTGACATTTTGGGCGCGTTCGGGGCATTGGTGGCATCTGGTGCACGGGGGTGTGGGAAGGGCGGGACGGTGCGGCGGTCGCCTCACGGCGTGGCGCACAACGCGGTTCCATGACCGCCCCTGAGGGCGCGGTACTCCGCGAAGGCTTCGGGTGGAGCCCGGGGGACACTTGCAACCGCACCGTCCCGCTGTGGGGTCCAACGGGGAGAGGGGTGCGGCTATTCCCGCGGGGGCCGTGTGGGGGTGTGGGTGGGGGTTTGTGTCGGTGCGGACGTCGTTCGCTCGGGTTTTTGGCGCAACTCGCCGCCGACGATTTCCCGTGTCTTGCCACGACCTGTGATGATCGGGAGTGTGTGGCGTGAACTGATCCTGGAGATGTATCCCGAGGCCGATCTGTACGATCCGGCCGATGAGGTGACCCTTGCCGAGGTGGAGAAGCGGCTGATGCTGCCTCTCCCGTTCGAGTTGGCCTCCCTGTTGCGGGAGGCGGACGGGGTGACCAACGAGTACGGGGACGCGGTGGTGTGGAGTGCGCGGCGCCTGGTGGAGGACAACCTCGCGATGCGGGGTGAGCCCGACTATCTGGAGTTGTACGCGCCTTTCGACGAGATGATCTTCTTCGGCGATTCGGACATGGGTCCGCAGTTCGCGTACGTGCACACGGACTACGGTCCGGGGATCGTGGTGTGGGATCATGAGACGGACCGGCGGCGGTTGGTGGTGGTGTCGTTGCGCGACTACCTGGCGCGATGCCTGATCCAGGGCAATTCCTGGTTCCGTTGAGCCGTGGTTCCGTGCGCGGCTGACCTGCCGTTTCGTGCTATTTTTCGGGGTGTTGGTGGCGTTGTGCCACCGTTTTCTCCCCTAGTGCGTTTGAGAGTAGGACCATGTCGGAGCAGTCCACGCCTGCCCATGTCGCCGCTGTCGTCCAGGGCCGGGAGGTGGAGGACTTCCCCGAGCTGGCCCCGGAGGCCTCGCGCGGCCGTGTGCGGCGCGTCACCGTGACGGGTGAGGAGGTCCTGCACCGGCGCAACGCGGACGTGCCCGAGGAGATGTTGGGCGGCGAGGAGCTGCACCGGCTCGTCGACGACATGTTCCGGACGATGTACGCGGCCGAGGGTGTGGGGCTGGCGGGCAACCAGGTGGGTGTGGACATGCGCCTGTTCGTCTACGACTGCCCCGACGACGACGGGGTGCGCCACGTGGGGCACGTGGTCAACCCGGTGTTGGACGAGCGCGACCTGGACGACGCGGTGGAGGTCGAGAGCGAGGGCTGCCTGTCGGTGCCGGGGCCGCACGCGGACCTGGGGCGGGCTGTGAACGCGACGGTGCGGGGTGTGGACCGTGACGGCACACCGGTGGTGGTGAGCGGGAGCGGGTACTTCGCCCGGTGCCTGCAGCACGAGACCGACCACACCCTGGGGCGGTTGTACGTCGACCGGCTCTCGGCGCGTGAGCGCAAGCGGGTGCTGAAGAAGATGGACGAGATGGCCCACGACGTGTTCGCGCGTCGTGAGGAGCGTGCGGCGCAGCTGGCGGAGGAGTTCGCGGGCTGAGCCCGTGTGTGAGGGGGCGTCCCGGCGGTGGCCGGGGCGCCCCTTTTTTGTGTGCCCGCGGGGGTCAGGGTTCGTGGTCGGCGCGCCCGACGCAGAACTCGTTGCCCTCGGGGTCGGCCAGGACGGCCCAGTCGGTGCTCCGGCCCCCGCGCAGGTCGTGGAGGAGGGTGGCGCCCAGGGCGAGCAGGCGTTCGACTTCGGTGTCGCGGGTGGAGCCGGGGGCGGCTTCCAGGTCCAGGTGCAGGCGGTTCTTGAGGGTTTTGGGTTCGGGGACGCCGATGAAGAGCAGGGGCGGCCCCTGGGGGAGGGGAGGAGGGCCTCGGGGTCGCCGGGGCGGCCCTGGGGGTGCAGGGGGTGGCCCAGGGCGTGGGGGTCGGCGTAGTCGACGGTGAAGGCGCGGATGAGGGGCGGGCTCATGCGGTTTCCTCTCCGTGGGGGTGGGGTGGGTCATTGTCGTGGGCAGGCCGAGGGGGTGCGACGGGGTTTCGCGGTGGTCGGTGTGTGGGTGGGGTGGGGGTGCCTTTGGGGGTGTCAGCGGTCCGAAATGGTGTGTTTAGGGGTGCCATTGGGGCAATGTGGCTCTGTAGGTGGCCCGAACCGTGGGGGGTGTGACTCTTCTGTGACCGGCGGGGGCGGTAGATTGCGCGGCATGCACAACGGGGACGAGGCCGACCGGGAGTCGGCGCAGAGGGTGGTCGTGTACACCGACGGGGCGTGCAGCGGCAACCCCGGCCCGGGAGGGTGGGGGGTGTGGTTGAGCTACGGCGCGCACGAGAAGGAGTTGTACGGGAGTGAGGAGCAGACCACCAACAACCGGATGGAGCTGATGGCGGCCATCCAGGCGTTGGAGAGTCTGAAGAAGCCGCTGCCGGTGCTGGTGCACACCGATTCCTCCTACGTGCGCAACGGGATCACGACCTGGTTGCACGGGTGGAAGAAGCGCGGGTGGAAGACGGCCGACAAGAAGCCGGTGAAGAACGTCGACCTGTGGCAGCGCCTGGACGAGGTGGCCTCGCGCTACGAGGTGGAGTGGCGGTGGGTGCGCGGGCACAGCGGCGACGAGGGCAACGAGCGCGCGGACGAGCTGGCCCGGCGCGGGCGGGATGAGGCTGCGGGCCGGTAGGCGGCTCGGGGTGTGCGGTGGCGGTGGTCCCTGTGGGGGTCGCCGCCATCGGTGTGTGCGGGGGCGGGTGTGCGGGGTGCCCGTGGGGGGTCGGGGCCGGCTCGGGGTCTGTGTCCCCCCGGGGGTGGTGGCCCTGCGCGCCGGTGGCGGGGGTGCGGTGGGCGGTGCTGCTAGAGGGTGTCGACGTCGTCGGCGAGGGACTGGACCATGAGGCGGCGTGGTCCGGGTCCTGCTGCGGCGAGTTCGTCGTCGGGGTTGGACAGGGTGCAGGTGTCCAGGGACAGGCAGCCGCAGCCGATGCAGCCGGTGAGGTCGTCGCGCAGGCGGATGAGTTGGGCGATGCGTGCGTCGAGTTCGTCGCGCCACTGTTCGGAGACGCGGGCCCAGTCGGTTCGGGTGGGGGTGCGGTTGTCGGGGAGTTCCTCGAGGGCCTGGCGGATGCGGGCCAGGGGCATGCCGACGCGTTGGGAGATGCGGATGAAGGAGACCCTGCGCAGGGTGTCGCGGCGGTAGCGGCGTTGGTTTCCGCTGGTGCGGCGGCTGTGGATGAGGCCCTGGCGTTCGTAGAAGTGCAGGGCGGAGACGGCGACTCCGGCGCGTTCGGCGACCTGGCCGACGGTGAGTTCCTTGGTGATGGGTGGCACGGTGCCCATCCTAGGTCGTCGGTGGTGGCGGGGTGTGGGGGTCAGGGGGTGCGGGTGCGGTGGGTGCCGCGCAGGGCGTACAGGCGTGCGTAGGCGCCGCCGCGGACGAGGAGTTGGTGGTGGGTGCCGGTTTCGGTGACGCGTCCTTTGTGGAGGAGGAG
>NZ_JAUZMY010000028.1:0-100426 GCF_036327455.1 Nocardiopsis codii
CCCCGGCCCGCCCGGGGCGGGGGCGCCCCGCGGCGGGGGGGGGCGCCGCGACGGTCAGGAGCCGGTGCGGGACGCGATGAGGTCCCGGTACCAGGCGAACGAGTCCTTCGGGGTGCGGACCTGGGTCGCGTGGTCCACGTGCACCAGACCGAACCGCTGGTGGTAGCCCTCGGCCCACTCGAAGTTGTCCGTGAGCGTCCACACGAAGTAGCCGCGCACGTCGACACCGCGCCCGCGTGCGGCCTCGACCGCCCCGACGTGCCCCTCCAGGTAGGAGATCCGCTCGGGATCCGCCACGTGCCCGCCGGGGGCGACGGTGTCGGCGTAGGAGGCCCCGTTCTCGGTGACGTACAGGGGCGGCAGCGCGTCGCCGTAGCGTTCCACCAGCAGGTCGAGCGCCGCGCCGAGCCCCTCGGGCACCACCGGCCAGCCGAACGCGGTCGTCGGCACCCCCGTGACCTCGCCGAAGTCGAACGGCAGGCCCGCCCCGGGGCCGGGCGCGGCGACCACGCTCGGGTTGTAGTAGTTGACGCCGATCCCGTCGACGCTCCCCCTGACGAGTTCCAGGTCGCCGTCGAGCACCCCCGGCACCTCCTCGGCCCCGAAGGCCGACAGGTCCGGGTACACGCCGGTCAGCACCGGGTCCGTGAACAGCCGGTTGTGCAGGGCGTCGTAGGCCGTGGCCGCTCCGGCGTCGGCCTCGGACCCCGTGGCGGGGGCGACGGGGGAGTAGTTGTTGGTGAGCAGGGCCTCCAGGCCGCGTGAGCGCAGCTCGCGGGAGGCGAGCCCGTGCGCGAGCAGGAGGTGGTGGGCCACCCCGAGGACGTCGGGCACGTCCAGGGTCCTGCCGGGGGCGTGCACGCCGAACGCGTGTCCGTAGGCCATGTGCACCACGGGTTCGTTGAGGGTGATCCACCGCCCCACCCGGTCGCCGAGGCGGTCGGCCGTCACCCCCGCGTACTCGGCGAACGCGTGCGCGGTGTCGCGCGACGTCCACCCGCCCTCCTCCTCCAGCGCCTGGGGCAGGTCCCAGTGGAACAGGGTCGGCACCGGTGTGACGCCCCGCTCCAGCAGGGCGTCGACGAGCCGGTCGTAGAAGTCCAGGCCGACCTCGTTCACGGCCCCGCGGCCCTGGGGGACCACCCGGGGCCAGGCGACCGAGAACCGGTAGGCGTTCACTCCGAGCCGCTCCAGCAGGTCCGCGTCCTCCTCCCAGCGGTGGTAGTGGTCGCAGGCCACAGCGGGACTGTGGCCGTCGCGGATCGCGCCGGGGCGCCGGGCGAAGGTGTCCCAGACGGACGCGGCGCGCCCGTCCTCGGTCAGGGCGCCCTCGACCTGGAAGGCGGCGGAGGCCACCCCCCACAGGAACGGTGACGACATGGACGGACCTGCCTTTCGTGTGGTGGCGGCGGTGGAGCGGACGGTGCGGCGGGCGCGCGGCGCGGGCACCGGTGCGGCGGGCGTCGCGCCGGAGCGGCTGCGGGGTCCGGGGGCGGTGCCCGCGGGGCGGCGCCGCCGCGGGAGCGCCGGGGGATCAGGCGACCCCCCGGATCCGCCAGACCAGGACCGCCCCCAGCAGGGTGAGCACCCCGCACGCGGTGTGGAGCACCGGGTATCCGCCCAGGTGGACGACGATCGGACCGGCGATCGCGGGGGCGAGCACCTGCGGCCCGGCGCTGGCGACGTTGACGATCCCGAGGTCCTTGGCCCGCCCCCCGGCCGAGGGCAGGACCTCGGTGACCAGTGCGTTGTCCACGGACAGGTAGATGCCGAACCCCACGCCCAGCACTACCGCGCACGCCAGGCTCACGGGCCAGGTCGGGTACGCGGCGAGCAGGAACGCGGGGACCGCCGAGACGGCGCCCGACAGGCACACCAGCCCCCGTCGGCGGCCGATCCGGTCGGAGACCGCCCCGGCGACCACGGTGGTGGACACGACGGCCGCCGTGTAGACGAGGATCAGCACCAGCAGGCCGTCCGCGGCCGACGAGCCGGGGAACAGCTCCTCGTAGCCCACCCCGTCGCGCAGGAAGTACAGCAGGTAGAGCGTGAACATGGCGTTGCCGGTCTGCATGAGGAACCGCGTCAGCCACGCCCACCCGAAGTCGGGGTGCCTCCGGGGCGACACCCAGAGGCCGCGCGCGAACGCGCGCCAGGGCGGCCTCGACTCCGGGGGCAGCGGCGGGTCGGGTGCCAGCAGCGCGAACGGCAGTGCGCACGCGAGGGTCAGGGCGCCGATCAGGGCGTAGCCGGGGGCGGTCCCCGTGACCGCCACGGTCACCAGGAGCACCGCGACCACCACCCCCGCCGACTGGGGGATGCCGATCCAGCCGGACACCGCGCCGCGCTGGCGGACCGGCACGTGGTCGGGGACGGCCGCGAGCAGGGTCGCGTTCAGGCAGGACAGGGCGGCCTGGACGAACGACCAGCCCAGCAGGACGCCCAGCACGTCGTCCTGCCGTCCCAGGACCACCAGGCCGAGGCCGCCCAGGACGGCGCCCGCCAGGATCCAGGGGCGGCGGCGCCCGAACCTGCCCGTGGTGCGGTCGGACAGCGCCCCCGCGAGGGGTGTGCCGAGCGTCGAGCAGGCCGCGCCGATCCCGGTCACCCAGGCCAGCGTCGTCTCCTTGCTGCCGGGGGCGATCATCCCGACCTGCTCGGGGAGCAGGACCTGGAGCGGGCCGAAGAAGGCCATCCACATACCCAGGTTGGCCAGGCTGATCCCGGCCACCCACCTGCGGCGGACGGGGCGGGTCGGTTCGGCCAGGGCGTCCGGGGCCGGCTCCCGGGGGACGGGGGAGGGCTGCGCGGGGGGTGTGCGCACGTGTGACCTACCTAACGTGAATTTGTCTCATGTTAGGCAGGGTGTGCTGGAGGGGGAAGGCCTTCGAGCGTGCGGAAATCGGCCGCTCCCGCGGCGGCGTCATGTAGTCAAGTTTGACCAGTTGTGGAGAAGGGGTCTAGTCTCGACCGCTAGTCAAAGTTGATCAATGGAGGGACGGCGATCCATGGGCGGGCGAGACCCTGTGGCCACGACCGGGGAACCGGAGGAGCGGATGCGGCCGAACGAGACGACGGTGCCCCTGCTGCCCTGCGTCTCGGCGGAGGAGACGCTGGCGTTCTACCGCGCCCTCGGTTTCGAGGTCACGTACGAGCAGACGAAGCCGTACCTGTACCTCGCGTTCCGCTGGAGCGGCGTCGAGCTCCACTTCGGCAGGGCGACCGAGGGATTGGACCCCGCACAGGAGAACAGCGGCGGCTGCCTGGTGATGGTCGACGCGGTCGCGCCCTACCACGCCGCGATCACCCGGGCCATGCGCGGCGCCTACGGGAAGGTGCTCGGACGAGGGGTGCCCCGCGTCACGCGCCACCGGCCGGGGGCGAGCCGCTTCACTCTGGTGGACCCCTCGGGCAACTCGGTGATCTTCATCCAGCGGGACGAGCCGGCGGAGTTGGAGTACGGCGGGGCGGCCGGGTTGGAGGGGCTGGCCAAGGCACTCGACCAGGTGCGGATCTTCCGGGAGTTCAAGAACGACGACCGGGCCGCCTACCGCAGGGCCCACTCGGCGCTGCGCCGCCACGGGGACGCCGCCCCCGCCGCCGACCGGGCGCTGGCGTACGCGGTCCTGGTCGAACTCTCCGTCGCCCTCGGGGACGGGGAGAAGGCGCAGGAGTGGCGCTCGCGGCTGGCCGGGGTCGAGCTCACCGCCGAGGAGGACGAGCGGGTCGCGGCGGAGCTGGCCAACGCCGACGACCTCCGGGCCTGGCTGGACGAGGGCGCAGGCGGGTAGCGCGGTGCGCGCCCCCGGCGGACCGCGGCGCCCTCCCCTACGGGGCCCCGCGGTCGCCCGCGGGCCCGGCGCGGCGCCCCCCGCCGTCCCTGTGGGCCGGGTCGTCGGCGAGGACACCGGCGTAGGGCTCGCCCTCCTCGCCGGCGAAGACGTACGCGCCGCCCTCGATCCGCCCGATGAGCCCGCGCGTCCACGCGGCGTCCGACTCCGCGGAGTGCACCCACAGGCCCATGATCTCGCCGATGTGCCCCATCTGCTCGGGCCCCTCCTCCGGCGGGTGGTACTCGGCCACGCTCCGGTGCCACTCCTCCAGGCCCCGCACCCGCTCCCGCAGGAGGCCGAGGGCCTCCCGCCGGGGGAGGTCGACGACGAAGCCGAGGCCGGCGGAGAGCACGTCCTGCCCGGCGACGTGGGACGACACCGCCGCGCGCAGCAGGGCGAAGTACTCCTCGACGCCCCGCTCCGTGATCTCGTACTCGGTCCGGGGCGGACCGCCCGCGGTGGACGGGGCGACCGCGTGGGCGACCAGCAGCCCCTGCTTGGCCATCTGCTTGAGCGCGTGGTAGATCGACCCGGGCTTGGCGTGGGACCACTCGTGCGCGCCCCAGAACTCCAGGTCGTTGCGCACCTGGTAGCCGTGCGCCCGACCGTGGAGCCGGACCGCCCCGAGAACCAGCAGCCGGATGGCCGACATCCGCACCCCCACTCACCATCGCTCGGCGTGACGCCCCTCTTCGGTTCCGACCAGCGTAACCAGGGTCCGGACACGGCCGTGCCGGGGCCGCCCGGGCCCCGGCACCGCGTGAGGGCGTCCGGTCGCGCACCGGGTCGCGCCGGTGCGGCGTCGTGACCCGGCCGCGACCCGCTCAGCCGCGCGCCGGGGGCGGGTCGCCCTGGCGGGCGTGCTCGGAGCCCAGCGCGATCGGAGCGGCCAGCCACTCGTCGCGCAGCCCGAACCCGTTCACGAGCCGCACCGCGTACGGCCGCAGGCCCCGGCACAGGTCGTTCACCGCCTGGGTGACCGCCTTGGACCGCGCGGTGGAGAGGCGCTCGTGCTCCAGGAACCAGGCGCGGTCCTCCTCCACCACCGACAGCACGTACAGGTCGCACAGCCGGTTGAGGAGCTTGGCGGTCGCCTGGTCGCCGCAGCGGTCGATCCCCGCCACGAACGCCTCCAGGACCACCCGGTCCATGTGGGCGCGGCCCGCCGTGAGCACGTGGTCCTGGGCCCGGTTGAACACCTCGAAGGCGTCGCTGCCGTCCTTGCGGGACCGGCGCAGGCGCCCGGCCAGGCCCTCGACGACGTGCTTCTCCCGGTCCTCCAGGAGCTCCAGCTGCCAGCCCCGGTTGTACAGGTCGGCCTCCTCCCCGCGGCCCGGGGCCGCGGCGACGAGCCGTTCGATGAGCGGGATCGCCGCGGTGCGCTCGATGACCGTCTCGAACACCTTGCCCGCCATGAACCTGGCCAGGCCCAACTGGTCCAGGTCGCCGAACGAGTCCTGGAAGTTGGTCAGCAGACCCTTGGTGAGCTGCTGCAGCAGGACCGTGTTGTCGCCCTCGAACGTGGTGAAGATGTCGGAGTCGGCCTTGAGCTGCGGGATGCGGTTCTCGGACAGGTACCCGGCGCCCCCGCACGCCTCCCGGCAGGTCTGGATGGTCGCGGTGGCGTGCCAGGTGGCCACGGCCTTGAGCCCCGCCGCCCGCGACTCCAGCTCGCGCTGGGCGTGGTCGTCGCCCTCCGCCGACCGGGACAGCTCGTGCAGCCGCGTGACCAGCTCCTCCTGCGCGAAGTGCAGGGCGTAGGTGCGGGCCAGGGCGGGCAGCAGCTTGCGCTGGTGCGCCAGGTAGTCGAGGACCCGCACCTCCTGGTCGGGCTCCCCGTCGACCCCGGGGCGGGTGAACTGGCGGCGTGTGTCGGCGTAGCGCAGGGCGATGGTCAGGGCGGCCTTGGCCGCGCTGCCCGCGCCGCCCGCCACGCTGATCCGACCCCGGATCAGGGTGCCGAGCATGGTGAAGAAGCGCCGGTTCTTGCTCTCGATGGGGCTGGAGTAGGTGCCGTCCGCGGCCACGTCCCCGTACCGGTTGAGCAGGCTGGTGCGCGGTACGCGCACCTGGTCGAACCAGAGGCGGCCGTTGTCCACGCCGTTGAGCCCGGCCTTGGGGCCGCAGTCCTCGATGCGCACGCCCGGCGCGGGCCTGCCCTCGCGGTCCCGGATCGGCACCATCAGGGCGTGCACGCCCTGGTTCTCGCCGTCCACCTCCAGCTGGGCGAACACCACCGCCATGCGCCCGTCGCGGGCCGCATTGCCGATGTAGTCCTTGCGCGCGGACTCGTCCGGGGTGTGGACCACGAACTCCTCGGCGGCCGGGTCGTAGACGGCCCTGGTGCGCAGCTGCTGGACGTCCGAGCCGTGGCCGGTCTCGGTCATGGCGAAGCAGCCGGGCAGCTCCACCGACATCACGTCGGGCAGGTACTCGGCATGGTGGCGGTCGGTGCCCAGGGCGCGGATCGCACCGCCGAAGAGCCCCCACTGCACGCCCGTCTTCACCATGAGGGAGAGGTCGGCGACCAGCATCTCGAAGCCGACGACGGAGGCGCCGATGTCGTCGCTGCCGCCCACCGTCGCGGGGAATCCGTAGGCGGGAAGGTCGGTCTTGGCCAGGGCCTTGAGCTGGGTGAGTGTGCGGGCGCGGTGGTCGTCCACGGACAGGCCGTGGACGGGGGCGAACAGCTCCCCGCGGACGGTGTCGCGGGCCTGTTCGCGGACGTGGGCCCAGCGGCCGTCCAGCAGGCCCCGGAGTTCGGCCTCGTCCAGTCTCAGCGCCTGTTCGGTCATCGTGTCCCCCTGGTGGTCGTCGTTGACGCGGCCCCCGCGTGTCCACCGCCGCCGGGGATCCGGGGCGGTGCGGGCACGCAGGGGTCGTGGGTGTGTGACAAAGCTACGGGGGAGGCCGGGGTCAGACGGCCAGGGAGGCGGGCTCGGGTGCGGGTTCCTTGGCGGGCAGGACGGCGTGGACCCGGCGCAGGAGGTCGTCGAGGGAGAGACCGAGGGTGGCGGCGATCGATCCGACGGTGAAGAACGCCGGGGTGGGGATGCGCCCGCCCTCGATCTTGCGCAGGGTCTCGACCGAGATTCCGGCCTGACGTGCGACGTCCACCATCGTGCGCTCGGCGCGGGCCTGCCGGAGCAGTCCGCCGAGAAGGCGGCCGCGCTCGATCTGGTCTGCGGTAAGCGGTTCACGAACCATGCGACGAGTCTAACGCCCCCGAGCCACGCGGGTATAGTAATACCGGTATCACGGTGGGGGGCGCGTGCCGCCGGCACGGCGGAACGCCCGGTGCGCACCGGGCGCCCCGCCCGCGTCAGGCCAGGCCGGGGACGGCCAGCTCCAGGGTTCCCGCCCCGGCGTCGAGCACGGCCGGAACCCCCAGCGGGATGGTCAGCTGGGCCGCGCAGTGGCCGAACTCCAGCCCCCACAGCACCGGCACCCCCAGGGGTTCCAGGCGGTCCCGCATCAGGTCGGCGATCACGCCGGGGCCCGGCGGGCAGTCGGTCCACGTGCCCAGCGCGACCCCGGCCACCCCGTCCATCCACCCGGTGCGCAGCAGGTGCGTGAGCATCCGGTCGAGCCGGGCCACGTCCTCCCCGACATCCTCCAGGACCAGGATCCCCCCGGCCGCCGACAGGCGGCTGTGCGGGGTCGCCAGGCCGTCGTTGAGCAGGCTGAGGTTCCCGCCGAAGGTCACGCCCCGCACCCGCCCCGGCACCAGTGCGTGCGCGCCCGGGGAGGTCAGGACCATGCGGTGCTCGGGAAGGAACAGGGTGGTGTGCAGCTCCCGCTGGGCCACCGTGTCGCCCACGAAGTACTTGGTGCCCACCACCGGCCCGTGCACCGTCGCCACGCCCAGCTCGACCGCGAACGCCTCGTGGAGCGCGGTGATGTCGCTGAACCCGACCAGGGCCTTGGGTGCGGCCCGCCGCATGGCATCGAAGTCCAGCAGGTCGAGCGTCCGGTGCGCCCCGTCGCCCCCGCGCACGCAGAACACCGCGTCCACGTCCGGGTCGCACCACGCCTCCTGGAGGTCGGCGGCCCGGGTCGCGTCCCCTCCCGCGAGGTAGGGGAGCCGTGGGTGCCGGTCGCGCACGTGCGGGGCGAGCCCGACCTCCAGGCCCCACCCGCGCAGCACCTCCACGGCCGCGTCCAGCTGCGCGGCCGGAACCGGGCTGCACGGCGCGACCAGGCGTACTCTGCCGCCCTCCCGCAGGCGCGGCGGCCTGACCAGCTCCCGCACCCCGCGGGGGTCGCCGGACCGCGTCCCCGGGACCCGGGGCCCCACTCCCGCACGCTCCTCCACCACGGTGCCGGTCCCGTCCCGCTCCTCGCGTACCCCGGTCACTTCGCCCACGTCCCACCCCTCGTCGTCCGCGTCCCCACAGCAACCCACCGCACCGCGCGCGGGCACGGCGCGCACTCCCTGCACCTCCTGCTCGGACACCCGGCCCCGGCCGGCCGACCGGGGGGCCGGGGCGGCGGGTCCGCGACCCTCGCCGAACCCGGTCCCCCCAGGATGTCCGGTGCCCGAGCACCGCGCCCCGACGACGCGCTCAGGCGCGGAGGAACGTGTCGAGCGCGCGCACCCCGAACCGCAGCCCGTCCACCGGGACGCGCTCGTCCACCCCGTGCAGCAGCCCGGTGTAGTCCAGCCCGGGGGGCTGCGCCAGGGGGGAGAAGCCGTAGCACTCGATCCCCAGCCGGGAGAACACCTTGGCGTCCGTGCCGCCGGCCAGGCACACCGGAACCACGTGGGCTCCGGGGTCGTGCGCCAGCAGGGCGGAGCGCAGCGACGAGAACGCCGGAGAGTCCACGGGCGCGTCCACCGGGGGCGACCCGTGGGCGTACTCCCAGGACACGCGGTCGCCGGTGAGCTCGTTCATGGTGACCGTGAACTGGTCCTCCGCCCCGGGCAGCACCCGCCCGTCCACGCCCGCCGTGGCCTCTCCGGGCACCACGTTGACCTTGTAGCCGGCCGCGAGCATGGTGGGGGCCGCGCTGTTGCGCGTGGTCGGGCCGATCAGCGCCCCGGCCTGGCCGAGCCGGGAGACCAGCGAGTCCAGCGCCTCGGCGGTCCCGGTGTCACCGGGCGTCCGCTCCACCCCGAGGGCGGCCGCGATCGTGTCGATCGACGCCAGGGTGACCGGAGTCAGGTGCAGCGGCCACTCGTGCCGGTTGATCCGGGCGACGGCCTCCGCGAGCGCGCCGACCGCGTTGTCGCGCGGTGGACGGGAACCGTGCCCGGCCGTCCCCTTCGCCCGCAGGGTCAGCCAGGCGCTGCCGCGCTCCGCCGCGCCCACCGGGTAGAGGCGGACGGGGCGCCCGGCGGCGTCGCGGGCGTGGATGGTCTCCCCGCCCCCCTCGCCGATCCCCGTGGCGCAGCCCTCGAACAGGTCGGGGTGCCGGCGGACCAGGAAGTCGGCGCCGTAGGCGGCGCTGTCCTCCTCGTCGGCGACGAACGCGAGCACGATGTCGCGCCGGGGCCGCAGACCGTGCCGCGCCCAGTGGCGGACGACCGCGGTGACCATGGCGATCGTGTTCTTCATGTCCACGGCGCCGCGCCCCCACAGCGCGGGCACGCCCGTGACCGGGCAGTCCGCGACCTCCCCGGAGAACGGAGGGACGGTCCAGTCGGAGGCGTCGGCGGGCACCACGTCCAGGTGGCCGTGGACCAGCAGGGCGGGGGCGTCGGGGTCGGTGCCCGGGATGCGGGCGACCACGTTGGCGCGGCGGGGGGCGGACTCCAGGACCACGGGGTCCAGCCCGGCGTCGGTCAGGGCCTCGGCCGCGAACTCGGCGGAGGCGCGCTCGTCGCCGTCGCCCCCGCCGTGGTTGGTGGAGTCGCGGCGGATGAGTTCCCGGGCCAGGAGGAGTGCGTCCTCCCCCGCCGCGGTGAGGCCGTCGGTGCTGTCGGGGGAGGGTGTGACGGGGTGGCCCACGGGCGCGGCCTCGCTCTCGGTGCGGTGGTGCTGACGGGGTGGAAGACCACGGTGCTCAGTGGTGATCCCCAGCCACAGTTCTACCCGTAGTGGGCTTCCATCGCATTCGATATCAGCGTGGTCACCGCTTTGAAGCACCGGATCATCTCGTAGGCGTCCGGCGAGGTGTACCGGACGCGTCGGACCCCGGAACGGGTGACACCCGGGACGATGGCGGCGGCCTGGGCGAGCTGGGCGGAGTCCACCTCGACCTCGACGGCCCTGGGGGAGGGCGGGACCGGGTCCAGGCGCCCGGCCAGCGTCATGGCGCCGCGGGCGCCGGCCCTGATGTCCCGGGCGGTCCGCGCGGGGGGACGGCACCGCGCGGCGTACCTGCTGACGTGGTCCTTGACCGCGACCGTGCGCGCGAACGGGGCGTAGGAGGCGGCGTCCTCGCAGGTGCGGTCGTCCCCCGTGACCAGGATGACGGGTGTGCCGTACTCGGCGACCACGGCGGCGTTGAGACGGCCCTCGCCGGCCGGTTCGCCGTCCAGCCACACACCGGTCACCGCGTTGGGCAGGTAGGTGTGGGCGAGCACGCCCTCCTCGCCCGCCCCGCAGTGGTAGCCGAGGAAGACGACGCCGTCGCAGTCCCCGGACTGCACGCCCTCGACCATCGAGAGCTCCTTGTGGCGCCCGGTGATCATGGTGGCGTTCTCGTTCAGCTCCTCCAACAGGAGGTTTCGCATGGTGGCGTGCGCCTCGTTGACCAGGACCTCGGTGGCGCCGCCCTCGAACAGCCCCTCCACGGCGGCGTTCACGTCGCCGGTGAACATGGACCGGCAGCGCTGCCACTGCTCGGTGCCCGGTTCGACGTCGGCGGGCCAGGTGACGCCGGTGGCGCCCTCCATGTCGGCGGAGATGAGAATTTTCACCCGGCCGACACTACGCCCTGGACCCCCGCGGATCCACCGGTGCGGGACCTCCCCCGCGCCACGGGTCCGGCGGCCGTACCGCGCGTGCCGGGCGCCGCCCGCTCCGCGGGACGGGCGGGCGGGGCGGCACGGGGCGGGGCGCACGGACGAGGACGGGCCCCGGAGCAGCGCTCCGGGGCCCGCGGGCACCGCGCGCCTACGGCAGGGTGAGGATCTCCGTGCCGGTCTCGGTGACCACCAGGGTGTGCTCGAACTGGGCGGTCCACCTGCGGTCGGCGGTGACGGCGGTCCAGCCGTCGTCCCACATGTCGTACTCCACGCCGCCGAGCGTGATCATCGGCTCGATCGTGAAGGTCATCCCCGGCACCATCACGGTGTCCGCGCGCGGGTCGTCGTAGTGCGGGATCACCAGGCCCGAGTGGAACTCCGGGCCCACGCCGTGACCGGTGAAGTCGCGGACCACGCCGTAGCCGAACCGCTTGGCGTACGACTCGATGACCCGGCCGATCACGTTGATCCGGCGGCCCGGGCGGCACGCCTTGACGGCGCGCATCGTCGCCTCCCTGGTCCGCTCGACCAGGAGCCGGTTCTCCTCCGCCACGTTCCCGGCCAGGAACGTGGCGTTGGTGTCGCCGTGCACGCCGTCCTTGTACGCGGTGATGTCGATGTTGACGATGTCGCCGTCGGACACCTTGGTGTCGTCGGGGATGCCGTGGCAGATCACCTCGTTGAGGGACGAGCACAGCGACTTCGGGTAGCCCTTGTAGCCGAGCGTGCTCGGGTAGGCCCCGTGGTCCAGCAGGAACTCGTGGCCGATCCGGTCCAGCTCGTCGGTGGTCACACCGGGCTGGACGTGCTTGCCGACCTCTTCGAGGGCCTGCGCCGCGATCCGCCCGGCGACCCGGATCCGCTCGATCGTCTCGGGGGTCTGCACGTCCCCCAGGACGCCCTCCACCGGGTACTTCTGCCCGACGTACTCCGGCCGGGCGATGGAGGAGGGAACCGAACGTTGTGGCGAGATGCGCCCAGGCACCAGCGGAGTAGTCATGAGCACTGATTGTAGTTCGTGGGCGCGCCCGCCCGGAGTCGGTGGGGCGCCGCCCGGGGGTGTGAGGAGCACCCCACTCCGGGTAGACCCCGCGACGAGGAACGACCTACGGGAGGCTGACGAGCGTGACGGACGTACAGGACGACGGCTGGTGGTACTGCCTGACCCACAACAGGGTCGAGCACGGCGCCGGGTGCCCGAACCGGGAGCGGATGGGCCCGTACGAGGACGAGGCCACGGCCGCCCGCGCGCTGTCGATCGCGGCCGGCCGCAACGAGGAGTGGGACACCCAGGACGAGCGCGAGGCGGACGGCGGTTGGTGAGGGTCCACGGGCCCCGTGCGGCGGCGCCTCTGACAGGATCGGGCCATGACTGAAGAGAGCACGCCCGAGGGCGCGGACATCGCCGGGCAGACCATCGCGGTCCTGGGAGGGACCGGCGACCAGGGGCGCGGCCTCGCCCGCCGGTTCGCCCTGGCCGGGCACACCGTCCTCATCGGGTCGCGCAGCGCCGAGAGGGCCGAGAAGGCCGCGCGGGAGCTGACGGAGGGGGAGTCCGCCCGGCTGGACGTCCGGGGGCTGGACAACACGGCCGCCGCGGCCGAGGGCGACATCGTCATCGTCGCCGTGCCGTGGGACGGGCACAGGGAGCTGCTGGAGGGGCTGGTCGGACCCCTCGCGGGCAAGATCGTGGTCGACTGCGTCAACCCGCTCGGGTTCGACGGCAAGGGCCCCTTCGCGCTCGACGTCCCGGAGGGGAGCGCCGCCCAGCAGGCGGCCCTGATCCTGACCGGGAGCACGGTGACGGCCGCCTTCCACCACGTGTCGGCGGTGGTCCTGCTGGACCCCTCGGTCGACGAGGTGGCCCTCGACGTCCTGGTGCTGGGCGAGGACCGCGCCGCCACCGACGCGGTGCGCGCCCTGGCCGAGCGGATTCCGGGCGTGCGCGGCGTCTTCGGCGGACGGTTGCGCAACGCCCACCAGGTCGAGGCGCTCACCGCCAACCTGATCGCGGTCAACCGCCGGTACAAGACCCACGCGGGCGTGCGCGTCACCGGTATCTGAGGGCCGGGGCGCGCAGGGGCCGCGGGGACGCCCCGCGGCCCTGTGGCCCCCGCGGTCGGGCGCGGAACGCCTCGCGCTCCCCGTCGGTCGGTCCGGACGTCCCGAAGGGCGCGTACCGGGTGCGGCGGCCCCGCTCCCGGTCCCGGAAGCACGGCCCGCAGGCGCCGGCGCCGCGGGGTCCGTGCACGCGGACGGCCCCGCGCCGGGCGCGGGGCCGTGGGGTGCCGCAGGGGAGTGCCGGATCAGGAGAGCCAGCCCCTGACCTTCTCGACCAGTGCGGTCGGGTCGTCGCCGACCGGGGTCACGTTGAGCTTGGTGACCCCCGCGGCGCGGAAGGCCTCCACACGCTCGCGCACGTAGGACTCCGGGCCGACCAGGTTGGTCAGCTCCACGAACTCGTCGGGCACGGCCGCGGCCGCCTCGTCCCTCCTGCCGTCCAGGTACAGGTCCTGGATCCGCTCGGCCGCGTCCTCGTAGCCGTAGCGGCGGGCGACCGTGTTGTAGAAGTTCCTGCCCTTGGCCCCCATGCCGCCGACGTACAGGGCGATCATGGGGCGCACGAGGTCGAGCAGCTTCCTGGTGTCCTCGCCCTCGCCGATGGCGAGCAGCCCTCCGGCGGAGATCTCCAGGTCGCCCAGCGAGGGGTCGCGCTTCGCCCGGCCCTCGGCCAGGGCCTCGCCCCACACCAGGTCGGCCTTCTCGGGGATGAACAGGTGGGGCAGCCAGCCGTCGGCGATCTCGGCGGTCATCGCCACGTTCTTCACGCCCAGCGACGCCACGTAGACGGGGATCTCCGCGCGCCGGGGGTGGTTGATGATCTTGAGCGGCTTGCCCAGACCAGTGCCCGTCTCCGGGGGCAGCGGCACCTGGAAGACGGAGCCGTCGTGGGTGAGGCGGTCCTCGCGGGCCCAGACCTTGCGGCAGATCTCGATGGTCTCGCGTGTGCGGGCGAGGGGCTTGGTGTAGGGGACGCCGTGGAAGCCCTCGATGACCTGCGGTCCGCTGGCGCCCAGGCCGAGGATGGCGCGCCCGTCGGACAGGTCGTCCAGCCCCGCGGCCGTCATCGCGACGAGCGCGGGGGTGCGGGTGTACATCGGCAGGATGGCGGAGCCGATGTTCACGGTCTCGGTGCGGGCGGCGATGTAGCCCATCAGGGTGGGGCTGTCGAACCCGTAGGCCTCGGCGACCCACACGGTGTCGAGCCCGGCCTTCTCCAGTTCGACCACCCGGTCGACGGAGGCCTTGGGGTCACCCGCGTACTGGAGCGGCATCGAGATGCGCATGTGTGTCCTCCCGGGCGGGCCGGACCCCGGCCCGTGTCGGTGCTGGGTACGAGAGCAACTCTACTGCCGAGTACGATTCGGTTTGTTGTCCGGCTCACACCCCGGCCGCCGCCGGCCGGTGGTCCCGGACGGCGGCGGAGCCGGTTCAGCGGGGGGAGTCGCCGGTGACCAGCGGCAGGGACGGGTCGGCCGCCCAGGCGGTCATCGAGCCGTCGTAGACGGCGACGTCCGTCCGGCCGACGAGGGCGAGCGCATGCGCGACCCCCGTGGCGGCGATGCCGCCGCCGCAGTAGGTGACCGGGGTGACGCCGGGGTCGAGCAGGCCCGCGCCGTCGAAGACCGCGCGCAGTTCCTCCACCGGCCTGATCCGGCCCGTCCGCGGGTCGAGGACCTCGCTGACCGGCAGGTTGACGCTGCCGGGGATGTGCCCGTCACGCGCGTAGGTGTGCTTGTCGCCCCGGTAGGTCTCCGGGTCGAGCACGTTGACCAGCACCGTCCCGCGGTCGTCCACGGCCGCCGCCACCTCGGCTGTGGAGCGCAGCAGCTCGGGGCGCCGCTCGGCCTGGAAGGCCATGGGGACCGGGGTGGGGGTGGGCTCGTCGGTGACCGGCTGCCCGGCCGCCCTCCAGGCGCGCAGCCCGCCGTCGAGGACCACCGCGTCGTCGAACCCCTCCAGGCGCAGCTGCCACCAGAGGCGGGTGGCCCAGAACCCGGTGCTCCGGTCGTACACCACGACCGTCCGGCCGGGGCCGATGCCCAGGGCGCCCGCGCCGACTGCGAACTTCTCCGAGGAGGGCACCGTCCACGGCGCGGGGGCCTCGGTGTCGGCGAAGTCGGTGAGCAGGTCGGCGAAGAGGGCGCCCGGGATGTGCTCCGCGTCGAAGCCCTCCCTGCCGGACTCCACCGTGTAGGGCCCGTCGTCCGGGACGGACAGCAGCGTGGTGGAGTCGACGACGACGAGGTCCTTGTCGTCCAGGTGGTCGGCGAGCCACTCCACGCCGACGGTGGGTGCGGTGCGGTCTGTCATGGTGCGTCCCCCTACAGCCGATAAATCCGGTCGGAAAGGCATACTATCCCCGCAGGTCGGAGCCGCCCCGGTGACGTCGGCCACCGGCAGGGCGCCCCGTACGCGCGACCGCCGGCCGGGGCGTACCCCGGCCGGCGGCCGTGACTCCTTCACCGGCGCCCCGCCGGGGGCGTCGGCCGTCGGTCCCGCGGGCCTCAGCCCGTGTAGGAGTGGCGCTCCTCCGGGAAGGTCCCGTTGACGACCTCGTCCGCGTACGCCGAGGCGGCGTCACGCAGTGTCTCGTGCAGGTTGGCGTAGGTCTTGACGAACTTCGCCACCTTCGGGCTCAACCCGGCCATGTCCTGCCACACCAGCACCTGGGCGTCCGTGGACGGACCGGCGCCGATGCCCACGGTCGGGACGGAGAGCTGTTCGGTGACCTGCGCGGCCACCTCGGCGGGCACGCACTCCAGCACGACCGCGAAGGCCCCCGCGCGCTCCATCTCCTTGGCGTCCTTGAGCAGCCCGGCCGCGGCCTCGCCGCGACCCTGGACCCGGTACCCGCCCAGCGTGTTGACCGACTGCGGGGTCAGGCCGAGGTGCGCCATCACCGGGATCCCGGCGGACACCAGCAGCTCCACCTGGGGTGCGACCGCGTGGCCGCCCTCCAGCTTCACCGCCTGGGCGCGACCCTCCTTCATGAACCGCGACGCCGACTCCAGCGCCTGCTGGGGGGAGGACTGGTAGGAGCCGAACGGGAGGTCGGCGACCACGAGTGCCCGCTGCGTCGAACGGGACACGGCGGCGGTCAGCGGGACGAGCTCGTCCATGGTGACCGGGAGGGTCGTGTCGTAGCCGTAGACGACGTTCGCGGCCGAGTCGCCGACGAGCAGGACCGGGATCCCGGCCTCGTCGAAGACCCGGGCGGTGAGGGCGTCGTAGGCGGTCAGCATGGGCCAGCGCTCGCCGCGGGCCTTGGCGGAGGCCAGGTCGCGGACGGTGACGCGCCGGTTGGTGACGCCGCCGTACAGGGAGTTTCCGGCTGAGGGGGTGGTGGATGTGATGGTCATGACGTGTTCTTCCTCCGTCGTCTCGAAGCACCTCGGCGGGTGTCCCCGGACATGTGGACGAATGATGGTGTCGCGCTCGCGCGCGGGAGGGCACAGGCCCCGTTTGCGGCCCCCGTGGAGAGGGCCGGGCGAGTGCGGCGCCGGTGTCCCGGAGACCTTCCGACCGCCGTGACCGACGGAGTGGAACCGGTTCCTGCCGCCACACGCAAGCATCATCGCATGCCGCCGCGACGCCGCTCCTCGCGGGATACAACCGGATTGCGCCACCGGATCATTCCCTGTACCTCTTGGTGCAGGAGGGCCTGCGGGGGAGAGTCGTCACACCGTTCGCGCCACCGCGCGGGAGACCGCCGGCCGCGGCCCGTGGCACGGCCCGAACCGCCGATCGGGTGCCCGGTAGCGGAGGTGGTTCGTGGACGCGCAGACGGCATATCGGCGGAGATGGGGCGGGCTCGCGGTCCTGGTCATCTGCCTCCTGGTGATCGTCGCGGACAACACGATCCTCAACGTGGCGCTGCGCGTGCTCTCCGACCCGGAGAGGGGCGTGGGCGCCAGCCAGTCCCAACTGGCCTGGGCGATCAACTCCTACACGCTGGTCTTCGCCGGGCTGCTGTTCGCCTTCGGCGTGCTCGGCGACCGGCTGGGGCGGCGCCGCATGATCGTGGCGGGGCTCACCGTCTTCGGTGCGGCGTCGGCGCTGTCGGCCTACTCGCAGAGCCCCGAGCAGCTCATCCTGGCCCGCGCCGCCATGGGGTTCGGCGCGTCGATGGTGATGCCGCAGACGCTGTCGATCATCACGAACGTGTTCCCGCCCGACCAGCGCGGGCGCGCCATCGGGATCTGGGCGGGCTCGGTCGGCCTCGCGATGGCGATCGGCCCCTCCGTGGGCGGGCTGCTCCTGGAGAACTTCTGGTGGGGGTCGATCTTCCTCATCAACGTGCCCTTCGTCGTTCTCGGGCTGGCGCTGATGTTCTTCCTGATCCCGGAGTCGAAGGACGCGAACCCGGGGAGGCCGGACGTCCTCGGCGTGCTGCTCTCCATCCCCGGACTGGTGCTCCTGATCTACGGGATCATCACCGCGGGGGAACGGGCCTCGCTGGCCGACTGGGACGTGTGGGGTGCTCTGGCGGGGGGCGTGGCCGTGCTCGCGCTGTTCCTCGTGCACGAGTCGCGGACCGAGGACCCGTCGCTGGACGTCCGCTTCTTCCGCGACCCGCGGTTCAGCGTCTCCATCGCCACCATCATGGTGATGTTCTTCAGCATGTCCGGGATCATCTTCTTCCTGAGCTTCTACTGGCAGAGCGTCCGGGAGTTCACGCCCTTCGTGGCGGGCCTCCTGGTGCTGCCGGCGGCCGTGGGGCAGATGCTCATGGCGCCGCTCAGCCCGACCCTCGTGCGGTGGGCGGGGCCGCGCGTGGTCGCCGCCTGCGGCGTGCTCGGGGTGTGTTCGAGCTTCGTGTTCTTCACCCAGCTGGAGCCGGACACGCCGCTGCCGCTGATCATCGGGTTCGCCTTCCTCCAGGCGGGGTCGATGGCGGTCGTGCTGACGCCCGCCACGGACGCGATCATGTCGTCGGTCCCGCCGGGCAAGGCGGGGTCGGCCTCCGCCGTGCAGAACACGGTCCGCCAGGTCGCGACCGCGATGGGGGTCGCGGTCCTGGGAGCGGTGATCTCCTTCCGGTACCGCTCCGGGATCACCCCGGTCCTGGACGGATTCGCGGAGGGGGAGGGCGCCGGGCAGCTGAGCCCCGGGGAGCTGCACGCCGCGGGGGAGTCGATCGAGGGCACCCTGGCGGTCGCCCGCGGCGCGGGGGAGGCGGGCCGCGTGCTGATAGGCCCCGCCAAGGAGGCGTTCATGGCGGGCCTGCACACGGCCGCGACCGTGTCCCTGTGCTTCGGCCTGGTCGGGCTGGTGGTGGTCCTCATCTGGATGCCCCGTGAGGCGGGAAGCCACCAGCCGGTGGACGCCCCGCGCGACGGGGACACCGGCGGGAGCCGCGGCTGACCCACCCGCCCCGACAGGCGGGGCGGGGGAGTCCCGGCCGACGCGCGGGGCGCGGCCGGTCGCCTACGTTGGGAGCATGCGCCTGACCGCCTTCACCGACGTCTCCCTGCGACTGGTCATGCGGCTCGCGGTGACGGCGGAGGGTGAACTCCTCACCACCAGGAACGCCGCCGGGATGCTCGCCGTGCCGTACACGCACATGGCCAAGGCCGTGGCGGCCCTGTCCGACATGGGACTCGTGGAGACGCGGCGCGGTCGCCACGGCGGCCTGCGCCTGACGGAGGAGGGGCGGCGCACCTCGGTCGGGACGATCGTGCGCGCACTGGAGGGAGGGGGAGACCTCGCGGGCTGCGAGGCCGACCCGCCCTGCCCGTTGCGCGCGGCCTGCCGCCTGCGCGGCGCCCTGCGCGACGCCCGCGAGGCGTTCTACTCCTCCCTCGACACCGTCGCCGTGGAGTCACTGGTGGCGCCGCCGACCAGGGGCGCGCTCACCCTGCTGCGCCCGGAGTAGGGGCGCCGGGTCCGTCCACAGCCCCTGGTGCGGACCGCCCGTCCGCGGTTTCCTGGATACAGGGGGTGCTCCGCTCCCGTCGGCGTCGTGCTGCCCTCCCTCCGCCCGGGCCGTTCCTTCCGCCCTCCGGGCCGCCTTCGCCCGGACCGCCCTCCCCTGGCCGGGGCCGCTGCCGCTCCGTTCGGGCCTGCCCTCCGTCTGCCCTCCGCCCGGGCCCGCCTCCTTCGCAGGGGGCCGCTGCACCCACCACTGGAACCCAAGCCTCCGCCCCGGACCGCCCTCCTGCCGCTCAGGCGTGCCCCGCCCGTGCCCACCCTTCCGCCTTCCCGCCTCCGGGGCCGACCTCCCCCGGTCCGCGCCTGCCCGGGGCCCCGCCTGCCCCCGCCCCCGCCTGTGGCGAAGGTCTCCGTATCCGCGCACGCACCGCCCCCGGCGCGCCGCGCGGTGCCGGGAGGCGACCTTCGCTCCCACCCGGACGGGACGGAGGTCCCGGGAGGTGGGGCCGTGCGATCCTGGCGCCGAGCCCTCTCGTGCTGTCCCGCCCCCTTCCACCTGCGGCGACAGGTCCGCCGAAGCCGCCGCGGGGCCCCGGTGAAGGGACCCCGGGCGCGTGTCTCCCGCACGCGGATTTAATGTGCATTTCAGATACCAATTATCTGATCCGGGACGGTTCCCCACCTTCCGGCCGAGGAGGACGCATGCTCTCCACCGAGTCCGCAGCCACGATCCGCGCCACCCTCCCCGTGGTCGCCGCATCGTTGGACACCATCACGGCCCGGTTCTACGAGGCGATGCTCGACGACCACCCCGAACTCCTCGACGGCATGTTCAACCGGGGCAACCAGGCCTCCGGCGAGCAGAGCCGGGCCCTGGCCGGCTCGATCGCCGCCTTCGCCACCGGGCTCCTCGCCCACCCGGACGAGCGCCCGGACGCACTCCTCTCCCGCATCGCCCACAAGCACGTCTCCCTCGGCGTCACCGAGGACCAGTACGTGGTCGTGCACAAGTACCTCTTCGGCGCCATCGCCCAGACCCTCGGCGACGCCGCGACCCCCGACGTTGTCTCCGCCTGGGACGAGGTGTACTGGCTCATGGCCGGGGCCCTCATCGCCCTGGAGGCCCGCCTCTACAACGCGGCCGGGGCCGACGGGGGCGACGTCTGGCGCCCCTGGAGGGTGGCCGAACGCCGGGAGCAGACGCCCGACACCGTCTCCCTCACCCTCGAACCGGGCACCGACGACCCCGTCCCCGCCTTCCTGCCCGGCCAGTACGTCAGCGTCCGGGTGCGTCTGGCCGACGGCGTCCACCAGGCCCGCCAGTACTCCCTGAGCGGCTGGGACGGCAGGCGCCGCCGGATCACCGTCAAGCGCCTGCGCGCCGGTGCGACCCCCGCCGGGGAGGTCTCCACCCTGCTGCACGACACCGCTGTCCCCGGCGACACCCTCATGGTGTCCGCCCCCGCGGGCGACGTCGCCCTGGCGGAGGGCGACCACCCCCTCCTGCTGGTCTCCGCCGGGATCGGCTGCACCCCGATCGTCGCCATGCTCCAGCGGCTCGCCGAGCGGGCCGACCCCCGCAGGGTCCTCGTCCTGCACGCCGACCGCGGCCCCGCGGAGCACGCGCACCGCGGGGAGACGGCCGCCCTGGTCGACGCCCTGCCCGGAGCGGACCTCCGGACCTGGTACGGGACCGGTGGCGACGGCCGGGGCCAGGGGCGCATGGACCTGTCCGGCATCGACCTCCCCGAGGACGCCGAGGCCTACCTGTGCGGGCCGCTGCCGTTCATGCGCGACGTGCGCGCGCAGCTGCTCGACGCGGGGGTGCCCGCCCGCCGCGTCCACTACGAGGTGTTCGGCCCCGACCTGTGGCTCGGCGGGGCCTGACCCGCTCCCTTGGGAGGGGCCGCCCGGTGCCCCGGGGCAGCCCTCCCCGCAGCGGCCGCCGCTCGGACCCTGGCCGGAAGCGGTCAGGGGACAGGTCCACCACCCGGACACGATCCACCGTGAAACCGACATACTGAACGCCATGCAGTCCCACGACCCCGCCCCCGTCTTCGTCGGACGCGAACACCAGCTCGCCCGGCTCTCCGAGGACGGGCGCCGGGCCGGGGCGGACGGCACCCGGGCCGTCCTGGTCTGCGGTGACGCCGGTGTCGGCAAGACCCGGCTCATCGACGAGTACCTGGCACGCGCCGCCATGGCCCGCGCGGCCGTCGGCGGCTGCCTCGAACTCGGGGCGGAGGGCGTCCCGTTCGCCCCCTTCACCACCCTGCTGCGCCACCTCGTCCGTGAGGAGGGCGCCCCGCCCTCCGCCGCCCACAGGCGGGAACTGGCCCGGCTCCTCCCCGAGCTCGGCCGTGCGCCCGGAGGGGCCGACGACGGCCGCGCCCGCCTCTTCGAGTCGGTCCTGACCTTCCTGGAGGAACGGGCCCGCCCCGGCGGACTCCTGGTCGTCGTCGAGGACCTCCAGTGGGCGGACGCCTCCACCCGCGACCTCCTCGTGTTCCTCCTGCGCAACCTCGGCGCAGTCCCCGTCCACCTGCTGGTCAGCGTGCGCACCGACGACCTGCACCGGACCCACCCCCTGCGGCGGCTCCTCCCCGAACTCGAACGCCTGCCCCGCGTCCGCCGCCTCGACCTCGGCCCCCTCGACCGGGACGCGGTCGCGGCCCAGGCGTCCGCGCTCCGGGGCGAGGCCCTCGCCCCCGCCGCCGTCGACCTGCTCTTCGAGCGCAGCGGCGGGAACCCCCTGTTCGTCGAGTCGTTCCTCGCGGGCCGGGACCCCGCCGGGGGACCCATCCCCGACGGGCCCCGCGACCTCCTCCTCGGCACCGTCGAACGCCTGCCCGACACCACCCGGCGCGTCCTGGGCCTCGCCGCCACCGCGGGCGACCGGGTCGACCACGTCCTCCTGGCCGCCGTCGCCCTGCGGGCGGGGTACACCGAGGACCAGCTGGACACCGCGCTGCGCCACGCCGCCGACGCCCAGGTGCTGCGGGCCACCGCCGACGGCTACGTGTTCCGGCACGCCCTGCTCGCGGAGGCCGTCCACGCCGACCTGCTGCCCGGCGAGCGCGTCCGCGCCCACAAGCGCTACGCCGAAGCCCTCGAACGCGGGATCCCCGGCATGCACGCGGCCGACACCGCCATTCAGCTCGCCCACCACGCCCACGCCGCCCACGACCAGCCCCTGGCCCTGGCCGCCGCCTGGCGGGCCGCCCACCACGCGTCGTGCGCCGCCGCCCACCCCGAACACCTCGCCCTGCTCGAACGCGTCCTGGAACTGTGGGACCTGGTCCCCGACGCCGCGGCCCGGGTCGGCGAACCGCGCGGGGAGGTGCTGCGCCGCGCCTCCGTGGCCTCCCTGGTCGCAGGCTCCCCGCGCCGCGCCGTCGACTACGCCACCGGCGGACTGCGCGAGCTGGGCGTCACCGGCTACCACCCGCCCGGCGGGCCGCCCCCCGGGAACGCGGAGCTGATCGCCGGGCTCCGGCACGCCCGCGCCCACGCGCTCAAGGAGATGGGCAGGGACGGGGCCCTGGAGGACCTCGCCGACGCGCTCGTCGTCCTGCCCCACGACCACCCGCTCGCCGCCGCCGTCGGCTCGACCCTGGCCGCCACCCTGATGATGCGCAACCACTACGCGCAGGCCAGGCGCAGCGCGCTCCGCGGGCTGGAGCAGGCGCGCGCCGCAGGCGACCGCCACAACGAGGCCGACCTCCTCATCACCCTCGGTACCCTCGCCTCCACCGAGGAGCACGAGGCCGGGCTGCGGATGCTCGCCGGCGGCATCTCCCTCGCCCGCGAGTCCGGCTTCGCCCTCGTGGAGCTGCGCGGCCTGAACAACCTGGGCGGCGCGTTCCAGCGGCTCGGCCGAGGGGAGGAGCAGGGCCGGATCGTCGAGGAGGGGTTGCGCCGCTGCGCGGAACTCGGGCTGGCCCGCACCCAGAGCGACCCCTTCCACCTGGGGATCGCGGTCAGGCGTGCCTACCAGGGCCGTTTCGCCGAGGCGGAGGAGCGGCTGGCGCTGATCACCGGCGGCTCCGTGTTCGTGGCGCGGGCCCGCACCCTCCGGATGAACCTCGCGTACCACCGGTGGGACCTGGACGGCGTCCGCGAGGCCATGGACGACTTCCGGGGACTGCTTCCGGAGCACAGCAGTTCGCCCTCCGAGTACCTGCCCCTCCACTTCACGGACACACAGGTGGCGGCGGAGGAAGGGCGCTTCGGCGAGGCCTTCGACCTGGCCGCGGCCCAGCTCGGCCGCCGCCCCGACCTCCGGAACCCCTTCTCCGACGAGCTGTACGTGCTCGGCCTGTCCCCGGTGGGCGACGTCGTCGAGCTCATGCGGGAGGAGCCGGGACGGGAGGAGGAGGCCCGGATCCTCAGCGCCGGGCTGCGCGAGGTGTTCGACGGGTTCCCGCGCGGCACCCGGCACCCCGGTCACCTCCTGCTGCGCCACCAGGTCATGGCCCAGATCGGGGAGGACGCCGGGGAGGCGCTCGCCGAGGCGGAGGCCGCGGTCGCCCTGGTCCGGGACCGCGGAGACGTGCTCACCGAGGGCCGGATCCGGCTGTCCGCCGCCCGCGCCGCCCTGCGCGCCGACGACCGCGAACGGGCGGTCGACCACCTCGCCGTCGTCCGGCGCCTCGCCCGGCGGCACGGGATCACGCTCTTCGACCGCCAGGCGGAGCGGCTGCGCAGGCTCCACGGGCTGCCCGACCCCGGGAGGCCCGCCGCGGTCGGCGCGGTCCCGGCCCCCGCCGCGATCACCGACGGGGCGCTCCCCGGCAGGGGCCCGGGGGCGGGCGGCTCCCGCTCGCGGGAGGACGCGCGGCCCGCGGGGCTGACGCGGCGCGAGGCGGAGGTGCTGGCGGAGGTGGCGCGGGGGTCCACGAACCGGGAGATCGGTGAGGTTCTGTTCATCTCGGCGAAGACGGTCAGCGTGCACGTGACGAACCTGATGGCGAAGCTGGGGGTGTCCAACCGCAACGCCGCGGCGGTCCGCGCCCGCGAACTCGGCCTGGGGTAGCCGACGGGGCGGTGACGCCCGCACCCCGTCCGCCCCGCGCCGGGGACACGGGAGAACGCGGGAGCCCCCGCCCCGTCGGCGTTCGCCGACCGGGTGGGGGCTCATGGCGGGGAGGGTACGCCGCCGGGGCCGCGGCTAGAGGGTCGGCAGGTACCGCTGGAGCTCGTACGGGGTGACCTGGCGCCGGTAGGAGTTCCACTCCGTCTTCTTGTTGCGCAGGAAGAAGTCGAACACGTGCTCGCCGAGGGTCTCGGCGACCAGCTCGCTGTTCTCCATGATCCTCAGGGCCTCGTCCAGGCTCTGGGGGAGCGGCCGGATGCCCAGCGCGCGGCGCTCGGCGTCGGTCAGCGCCCAGACGTCGTCCTCCGCGCCGGGGGGCAGCTCGTAGCCCTCCTCGATGCCCTTGAGCCCGGCGGCCAGGATGACGGCGTAGGCCAGGTAGGGGTTGCAGGAGGTGTCCAGCGAGCGGATCTCGATCCGGCTGGAGTTCGACTTGCCGGGCTTGTACATGGGCACGCGCACCAGGGCGGAGCGGTTGTTGTGGCCCCAGCAGATGTACGCCGGCGCCTCACCGCCCATCCCGGCGGAGGCCGCGGGGTCGTCCCACAGGCGCTTGTACGAGTTGACCCACTGGTTGGTGACCGCGGTGATCTCGTCGGCGTGGCGCAGCAGGCCCGCGATGAACCCGCGGCCCACCTTGGACAGCTGGAAGTCCGCCCCCGGCTCGTAGAAGGCGTTGCGGTCGCCCTCGAACAGCGACAGGTGGGTGTGCATGCCCGAACCCGGGTACTGGGTGAACGGCTTGGGCATGAACGTCGCGTAGACGCCCTGCTCCAGCGCCACCTCCTTCATCACGAGCCGGAAGGTCATGATGTTGTCGGCGGTGGTGAGCGCGTCCGCGTACCGGAGGTCGATCTCCTGCTGCCCCGGACCGCCCTCGTGGTGGCTGAACTCCACGGAGATGCCCATGGCCTCCAGCATGTTGATGGCGTTGCGCCGGAAGTCGTGCGCGCTGTTGTGCGGCGTGTGGTCGAAGTAGCCGCCCGAGTCGTTCGGCTCGGGGAGCTCGCCCATCTCGGGCATCTTCTTCAGCAGGTAGAACTCGATCTCCGGGTGCGTGTAGAACGTGAAACCCAGGTCGGAGGCCTTGCTGAGCTGGCGCTTCAACACGTGCCGCGGGTCCGCCGGAGACGGCGACCCGTCCGGCATGAGGATGTCGCAGTACATCCGCGCGGTGCCGTGGGGCTCGTTGCGCCAGGGCAGCACCTGGAAGGTGGAGGGGTCGGGCTGGGCCAGCATGTCGGCCTCGTAGACGCGGGCGAACCCCTCGATCGCCGAGCCGTCGAAACCGATGCCCTCGGAGAAGGCGGCCTCCAGTTCGGCGGGCGCGACCGCCACGGACTTGAGGTACCCGAGCACGTCGGTGAACCACAGCCTCACGAACCGGATGTCGCGCTCCTCCAACGTGCGGAGCACGAATTCCTGCTGTCGATTCACGATCAACCTTCCTCGATGCCGGTCGGTCCGGTGCAGGTCCGCTGCCTGCGGAGCCGAGCCGGACACAGTGTCCCAGTGCCAGTCTGCCGTGCGGATATTTCCGGGGTATTTCCGCACACGCCCTCCAGCCTGTCCGGTCCGTCTCCCCGCACACGCATTATGACCTGTGGCGGGGGCCCGTGGACCACCGACCCACGCGCCGTCCGCCACACTCGCGGGCACACGGCCCGAGCGCCGATCGGAGGCCGTTCCCCGGAGGTCCGCGGACGGTCGCGGAAGGCTCTCCGAACCCGTCCCGGGCGGGCCCCGCCCCGCACGCGCGGACCCGTCCGCCGTCCCGCACCGCCCGGCGGGGGCGCACGCGGACGGCCCGCGCGCCCACCGGCTAGGCTCGTTCCCGTGGCACAGCTGAGAATCGCACTCGCCCAGGTCAACCCCACCGTCGGCGACCTGGAAGGCAACCGCTCGATCATCCTCGAGTCCGCGCGCGAGGCGGCGGGTGAGGGCGCGCACCTCCTCGTCCTCCCCGAGATGGTCGTCACCGGTTACCCGGTCGAGGACCTCGCCCTGCGCAACTCCTTCGTGTCGGCCTCGGTCAAGGCCACCCACGGCCTGGCCGCCGACCTCGCGGCGGAGGGTCTGGGAGACCTCCCCGTCGTGGTGGGCCACCTCGCCCGGCGCGAGGGGCCCGGAGCCCGCTACGGCCAGCCCGCGGGGGCGCCGCAGAACGCCGTGGCGGTGCTCCACCGCGGCCGGGTCGTGCTCACGTCCGCCAAGCACCACCTGCCCAACTACGGCGTGTTCGACGAGTACCGCAACTTCGTCCCCGGTGACACCCTCCCGGTGATCCGCGTCCGGGGCGTGGACGTGGCCCTGATGGTCTGCGAGGACCTGTGGCAGGAGGGCGGCCCCGTCACCGCGTGCCGCGTCTCCGGGGCCGGGCTCCTCGTCGTCCTCAACGGCTCGCCCTACGAGCGCCACAAGGACGACGTCCGCCTGGAACTGTGCCAGCGGCGCGCCCGCGAGACCGGTGCCGCCCTCGCGTACGTCAACATGGTCGGCGGCCAGGACGAACTCGTCTTCGAGGGCGACTCCCTGGTCGTGGACTCCGAGGGCGAGCTCCTGGCACGGGCGCCCCAGTTCACCGAGACCCTCCTGGTCGCGGACCTCGACCTCCCCGAGGGCGCGTCCGCCCCCGACGCCGCGCGCGGCCCGGGACACCACGGCACGGGGACCGACGGCGAGGGGCCCGAGGTCGACGGACTGCGCATCGTCCGCCGCACCCTCTCCGCGACCCCCGTCGACCCCTACCCGCCCAGGGCCGGCACCGTCACGCCCCGCCCGGACCCCCTCTCCGACACGGGGGAGGTCTACCGGGCCCTGGTCACCGGACTGCGCGACTACACCGTCAAGAACGGCTTCGACTCGGTCCTCGTCGCCGTCTCGGGCGGCATCGACTCCGCGCTCACCGCGACCATCGCCGTCGACGCCCTCGGCGCGGACCGGGTCCACGGGGTGCTCCTGCCGAGCGCCCACTCCAGCGAGCACTCCGTCGGCGACGCGGAGGACCTGGCCGCGCGCCAGGGGTTCGCGACCCGCACCATCGACATCGCCCCCACCGTGGCCGCCTTCGAGCAGGCCACCGCCGGCGCGGACGTCCCGCTCACGGGTCTGGCGGCGGAGAACCTCCAGGCACGCGTGCGGGGCACGCTCCTCATGGCGCTGTCCAACCAGGAGGGCCACCTCGTCCTGGCCACAGGCAACAAGAGCGAGGCCGCCACCGGTTACTCCACCCTCTACGGCGACTCCGTCGGCGGGTTCGCGCCCATCAAGGACTGCTGGAAGACCCTGGTCTGGAAGCTGTCCCACTGGCGCAACGACGAGGCGCGGCGCCTCGGCCGGACCCCGCCCATCCCCGAGAACTCCATCACCAAGCCGCCGAGCGCGGAGCTGCGCCCCGACCAGCTCGACTCCGACTCGCTGCCCGACTACACGATGCTCGACGCGATCCTGGACGCCTACATCGGAACCGACAGGGGCGAGGCCGAACTCGTCTTCGCCGGGTACGACCCCGCACTGGTCCGCCGGGTCGTCCGACTGGTGGACCGGGCCGAGTACAAGCGCCGCCAGACCGCGCCGGGCACCAAGATCAGCTCGCGCAACCTCAGCCGCGACCGGCGCCTGCCGATCACCAACCGCTGGACCGTCTGAGCGGTGCCCCGGGGCGGCGTCAGCCCAGGCCCAGCTCCCTGAGCCGGGCTCCGGCGGTGGCCCGGTTGGGGACGCCGAGCTTGGCCAGGATGTGGGACACGTGCACGCTCGCGGTCTTGGCGGAGATGAACAGCTCCCCGGCGATCTGCGCGTTCGTTCTGCCCACCGCCAGAAGGCGTGCCACCTCCGTCTCCCGAGCGGTCAACCCGGCCGGCGCGGCGGGCGGGACGGCGCCGTCGCCCAGCGCGACCCCCATCCTCCGCGCCAGGTCGGCGGCGGCGTTGGCCAGCGGCACCGCCCCGCACGCCTCGGCCGCCCCGTGGGCCCGGCGCACCCTCTCCGCCGCCCCGGAGCGGTCGCCGGCCGCCACCCCGGCCTCCGCCGCGCGCAGCCGGGCCGCGGCCAGGTGCAGCCGCATCGGCGTGGCCTCCCACGCCTCCACCGCGGACACCCACCTCCCCAGGACCTCGCCGGGCCCGGCGTCGCCGTCCGACTCCGCGAGACGGGCCCGCACGGACGCCCGGTAGGCCTTCTGCGCCGTCCCGTGGGACGGCATCGACGACGCCACCCCGGCCGCCAGGGCGCCCACACGGTGCGCCCGCGCGACCGTCTCCTCGGCGCGGACGGGCACGCCGCCCGGGCCCGTGGCGGCGCCCTGGCGCACGGCCTCGGACATCACGTCCACCAGCGGCCACGTGTACCCGTGGGCCTTCTCCAGCGCCATCCGGTCCAGTGCCTCCTCGGCCAGGGACAGCGCCTCCTCGACGGCGCCCTCGGCCAGGTCGGTCTCCAGCTGCGCCAGGACGGCCAGCTGCACGATGTTCATCCGGGGGCCGGTCAGCGCCCGCTCCCGCTCCGCCGCCGACGCCGCCCGGCGCGCCGTCGCCAGGTCCCCCTGCGCAGCCGCGGCCCGCGCCAGCACAGCGTCGATGTAGGTGTGGTGGGTGTTCGACGAGTGGGTGCGCAGGATGGGTTCGACGATCCTCCTGGCCTCGGCCAGGTTGCCCAGCTCGAAGTGGATCTCGGCCCTGTTCTGGTGGTTGAACGTCTTGTGGACCGAGGCCCAGCCCATCGACTCGTGGCGGGCCAGGGACTCCTCCAGGACCGCCACCCCCTCCTTGTGGAGGCCCAGCTCCCGCAGGAAGTGCGCGAGGTTGCCCGCGCCGCGAGCCTCCAGGGACGGGTCGGAGCTCGTCGCACCGTAGCGGATGCCCGCCTCGATCAGCGGGCGCCCCAGCTCCAGGTCACCCGCCTGCATGTGGAGTCCGCCCAGGGTGATGCGGGCGTCGGCCGCCGCGCACAGGTCGCACGTCCGGGACGGGTCGGCGAGGGCGATGGCCTTCTCCGCCAGACCGCGGGAGGACCATCCGGCCCGCTCCAGCTCGCGCAGGCGCACCTGGTCGGGGTCCTCCTCCCGGTCGACCCGGTGGAGCGAGGTCTCCCTGGCGAGGTTGGACAGCAGCAGGGCGTACCCGGGCATGTGCGGCGGATGGAGCTCCAGAGCCCGTGACAGGTCGGCGATGCCGCCGCCGCAGACGTCCCGGGAGCGCGCCAGCCCCCGGCGGCGCAGCAGCTCCGCCCGCAGCGCCAGGGTCCGGTCGTCGTCGTCCTCGGGCAGGGACTCCAGGGCCTCGTCGGCGAGTTCGACGGCGCGCCGGTAGCGGCCCGCCTCCACGGCGGCGCCCGAGGCCCGGCTGCCCACCTCCGCCCAGCTCCTGCCCTCCACCCGCTCCCGGGCGTCGGGGACCCGGTCCCACAGCGCCAGGACGCGTTCGAGCATGGCCAGCTCCTCGCCGTAGGCGAGGGTGTCGCCGGCGCGCACCGCCGCCCACCAGGAGGCCTGGAGGGCGCTCGGCAACTCCTGCGCCGCGTTGTAGTGGTGCGCCTGCTCGGCGGCGCGGCGGTCGAACGGCACCGAGTCGGGGTACTCGTCGATGAGCTGGGCGAAGCGCATGTGCAGCCGGGCGTGGGGTCCGGGCAGGATCTCCTCGTGCACGGCGTCGCGCAGCAGGGCGTGGCGGAAGCGGTAGCCGGTCCGGTCCGCCCGCAGCACGTTGGAGTCGACCAGCATGTGCAGGGCGGTCTCCAGCTCCCGTTCGGGCATCCCGGCAGCGTGGTAGAGCATCTCGTGCTCGACGATGCCCGACACCGCGCCGACCGAGGCCACCCGCAGGACCGACAGGGCGGTGGCGTCGAGGCGGTGGAGCGGTTCCAGGAGCAGGTCGCGGAACTGGTCGGGCACCTCCAGGGCGTCGCCGGGCCGGTCGCCCGCGGAGGCGGCCAGGGCCTCGACGAACAGGGGCACGCCCTCGGTGCGACGGAACAGGTCGTCCGTCGCGTGGGGGGAGAGGGCGGCGCCCCGTATCGCCGCGGCCTGGGCCCCGACCTCGTCGCGGCTGAGGGGCCCGAGCCGCAGCGGCTCGACACCCGGCACGCGCTGGAGCTCGGGCAGGAGGCGCCGGAGGGGATGGCTGCGGTGGAGGTCGTCGCTCCGGTAGGTGGCGATGATCTGGACGCCGGGGAGGTCGAGGTTGCGGACCAGGAAGACGAGCAGGTCGCGGGTGGCGTGGTCGGACCAGTGCAGGTCCTCCAGGACCACGGTGACCCCGCCGCCCTCGGCGGCCCGGTCGAGCAGGCGCAGGACCTGCTCGAAGAGGATGCCGCGGTTCTCCGGGCGCTGTGTCGGCACGTCCCCGAGCTCGGGGAGGAGGCGCGCGAACTCGCCGACGCCCCCGGGGGCGGCGGCCTCGAAGGCGGCGCGCCCGCGTTCGCGCAGGAGTTGGCGCAGGACCGCGGTGAAGGGTGCGTAGGACAGCCCGTCGACGCCGAGCTGGAGGCAGCCGCCGACGAACACCGTCCCCTGGGGGAGGGTGGCGACGAACTCGCCGACCAGGCGGCTCTTGCCGACGCCCGCGTCGCCGCCGACCAGGACCATGCCGGAGGCCTCGGTGTGCGAGCGCGTGGCGTGGTCCCGCAGCAGCCGGAGCTCGGGTTCGCGGCCGACCAGGACGGTGCTGCTCTCGGCAAGTAGGGGCATACCACTCATTATGCCGAGTGCCCCCGACGCTTTCCCGCTCTTTTCCGGGCTGCCCGGAGCCCGCCCGGACATCAGGCGGCCCGGTCGAACCGACCCCTCCCGCTCTCCCGTGCCCGCACCTCACGGCGTCGGGGACGGGCCTCGGCGCGCACCCGGCGCGCCGTGCGAACGGCCTCGGCGTACCGCAGGCGCTCCTCGGTCACGGCTCCGGCGGCGGAGACGAGCTCGGGGCGCATCACGGTCCCCCCTCGGGGCGGGCGCCGGTGTCCCTCACCGACGTCCGCCACGGTGTTCCTGAGAACCCCCGTCCGGCTTCGGGAGAACTCCCTGTCCCGCGGCCCGGGACACTGCCCGGTCCGGACCCGGACCACGACCTCCGGGCCCCGGCGGCGGTCGGGAACGCGCGGCGGCCGACGGGTCCGCGGCCCCCGTGGTCAGGCCGCCCGGCCGTAGCGCCGGTCGGTGCGCGGCGGGACGTGCCCGCGGCGGGACCGGCGCTCCTCCCGGCGCCGGGCGCGCAGCTCCGCGCGGGCACTGCGTGCGGCGCGCACGTTGGCGATGTCGCGGATCCGCTGTTCGGTCATCATCCGGGCGTTCTCCGTGAGCAGTTCGCTGTGGAACATGGTGTGTCCTCTCCCGTCGGCGCGGACCCCGTGTCCCGCCGTCCTGAGTCCACGATCGTCCTGAGAACGGCTCCGGCGCATCGGAAGGATTCCCCGTCCCGCGGCGGTTCTGCGCCCTAAGACCTCCGGAACCGGCTAAGACCGGGTCCCGGGCCGGCGTTCGGCAGGGGTCCGGCACACCGAGGGTGTGTCACCTCACGCGATCGCGCGATCACTCGTAGTTGTCTAGTGCTGACGGATCGCGGACACACAGGAGGCACGGGATGGCTCGGGGCGCTCGGGGAAGCAGTCGGAGTGCGGCATCCGGATGGGGCGGCGCGCTCGCGGCGGGACTGGTGGCGGTCGGCCTTGCCGTCGCGCCCGCGTCCGCGGAGGAGAACCCCCGGGGGCTGCCCGAGGACGCCCCCGGGGAGGGCCACATGCCCCTGGTCGGGCTGTCCGTGGCGGTGGGCGACGATCCGGCCAACCCGGGGCGGGAGATCACCCTGCGCACGACCGTGGCCAACAGCGACAGCGACCGGGTCCGGGGTGCGCTGCTCGCCCAGCACTTCCCCGAGGCGCTGGAGATCCTGGAGGTCGACAACGGGGGAGCGGCCGACCAGGGCATCGTGAACTGGCGGGTGGACGTGCCGGCGGGGGAGAACGTCGTCTACACGGTGCGGGCCCGTGTCGTGGAGGGGGCCGCCCCCGAGGAGCGTGTGATGAGCACGGCCTGCCTGCTGCTGGACCGGGACGCGGATCCGGCCGCGTGCGCGAGCAACACGGTGGTGGTCACCGAGGCCACGATGATGTCGCGGGTGTCGGAGTTCGTCGACCCGGAGTGGGTGCTGCGGTCGGCCGGGGCGGCACTGGCGGTGGGGCTGGTCTGGCTGCTGTGGCGCCAGAGGGGGGTCCTGCGCCGGAGGTGACCCGGCGCGTCCGCGGGTCGCCGGTTTTGTTACGTCAGTGTGTCATCAAAAAGGAGTTCAAAACTACGACACGTAGTAGTGTATCGCCATGGACATCCTCTACTCCGCGCTCGTCTTCCTGCACATGATCGGCCTGGCCGGCATCATCGCGGGCTTCCTCATCCAGATCATGACCGGCAACGCCAAGGCGCCCAAGGTCCTGCTGCACAGCTCGCTGCTCCAGTTCGTCACGGGGCTGCTCCTCGTCGGGGTCGCCGAGATGGGCGACCTCTCCGAGCTGAACCACGTCAAGATCGCCGTCAAGCTGGTCATCGCCCTCGCCGTCGTGGTGCTGGGTGTGCTGAACCTGCGCAAGCCCGCCAACAACCTCGCCATCGCGGCGGGTGTGCTCGCCGTCGTCAACATCGGCGTGGCCGTCTTCTGGTAGGTCCCCCGACAGGCGCCCCGAAGCGGCTCCCGCAGGCCGCCCGGGGCGGAGGCCGGTGGCGGTACGGAACCCATGGTCCGTACCGCCACCGGTTTTTTGTGCGTACCTTTCGGTAATCTTGCAGAATTTTTCTGCGGTCGGGGGTGGGCCGGTGTCCACGCGTTCGCCCAGCTCACGGCGGCGCTCCGGCGGTGGCTCGCCTACCCCCTCCCGGCTCCGCCGGGGCGTCCGCGCAGTTCGCCGCGGATGTCGTCGCTCTGGGTGAGGGGGCGGGCATGCCGGAAACAGGCTGTTCACAAGGGCGGTTCGTTCTGTTAGCTTCGTCACTTCCATGCAAAATCTTGCAAAGCCTGCAAGAGCATGGCGGTGGGGCTCAGCCGCCCCGCCGCGCACCCCCCAAGGAGCGCACATGAGAACACGAGGCCCCGGCGCCGTCGCCGCGGCGGTCCTGCTGGGAGCGGGCCTGCTAGCGGCTCCCGGCCTGATCGACCCCCAGCCGACCCGGGCCGCGCCCGTCGCCGACGCCACCGTGGCGGAGGCCGACGCCGGCGAGACCGTCGTCCACCTGTTCCAGTGGAGCTGGGACGCCGTCGCCACCGAGTGCGAGGACTTCCTCGGGCCCAACGGCTTCGGAGCGGTCCAGGTCTCCCCGCCCCAGGAACACATCGTCGTCCCCTTCTCCGAGGGAGGGAACTACCCCTGGTGGCAGGACTACCAACCCACCTCCTACAGCATCGACAACACCCGCCGCGGCACCGCCGAGGAGTTCGCGGCGATGGTCTCCACCTGCCGTGACAGCGGCGTGAGGATCTACGCCGACGCGATCGTCAACCACATGACCGGCGACGGGTCCGGCACCGGCAGCAACGGGACCCGGTGGGCCAAGTACGACCACCCCGACCTGTTCGGCGACGGCTCCGCCGCGTACGGCGACGGCGACTTCAGCCCCTGCCGCGAGGACATCGCCGACTGGAACGACAAGGACGAGATCCAGAACTGCCAGCTCCTGGGCCTCGCCGACCTCGACACGGGCAGCCCCCACGTCCGGGCCCAGATCACGCGCTACCTCAACGGGCTGGTGGACCTCGGGGTGGCCGGCTTCCGGGTGGACGCCTCCAAGCACGTCCCCGAGGACGACATCGGCGCGATCTTCGGCGGACTGAACGAGGTGCCCGGCTTCGGCGGACAGCCGCGCGTCTACCACGAGGTCTACGGCGACGCCACGATCCCCTACACCGCCTACACGCCCTACGGCCAGGTCACCAACTTCGACTACAAGCGCGACGTGGCCCAGCGGTTCGCCGGAGGCGACATCGCCGGCCTGACCGCGATGCCCGAGTACGGGGGACTCGCCGCCGACCAGGCCGTCGTGTTCATCGACAACCACGACACCCAGCGCTACGAGCCCACCCTCACCCACAAGGACGGCGACCGGTACTACCTCGCCACCGCGTTCATGCTCGCCCACCCCTACGGCACACCCGTGGTGATGTCGAGCTACGACTTCGGGGACAACGAGACCGAGGGGCCGCCCAGCGTCGGGGAGGCCGACGGCAACCCCGCGGGATGGATCACCGAGGACGCCGACTGCGCCTCCTCCGACTGGATCTGCGAACACCGCGACGGAACCGTCGCCGGGATGGCCGCCTTCCGCAGCGCGGTCGGCGACGCCCCGCTGGCCGAACGGGCCCGTGACGGGTCCTCCCGGGTGGCCTTCGACCGGGGCGGGAGCGGCTTCGCCGCCTTCAACGCCTCCGGCCAGGCCTGGGAACTGGCCACCGGGACCGGCCTGCCCGACGGAACCTACGACAACGCCGCCGGAGAGGGCTCCGTCACCGTCGCCGACGGCCGCGTCACCACCCGGGTGCCCGCGAACGGCGCCGTGGCGCTGCACGTCGGAGGGGAGTGCGAGGACCCCGACGGGTGCGGCGGCACCGACCCCGGTGAACCGGGCGCAACCCTCACCGCGACCGTCGGCACCCAGCCCGGACAGGTGGTGCACGTCGTCGGCGAGACCGCCGGACTCGGCTCCTGGAACCCCGCGGACGGGGTCGCGCTGACGGACGGGGGAGACGGCACCTGGTCGGGAGCCGTCCCCCTCGGCGCCGACACCGAGTGGAAGCTCGTCAAGGTCGACGGCGCGGGCCAGGCGGAGTGGGAACCCGGCCAGAACCGTGTCGGCCCCGCCACCGCCGTCACCTGGGGGGACCGCTGACCCCACCGCCCGCGCCCGGGTCCCCGACCCGCTCCGCGGCTCCGGGCCGCGCCGCCGGGCGGCGTCGTCCGCACCCTGCCCGGTGACACCCGGGACGCGCGGTTGCGCGCGTCCCGCCCGCACCCCCGTGCTGCACCCCTCCGGCACGGGGGTGCACCCTGTCCGGGGCCCGGACCGTCAACCGGCCGAGGCGTCCGGCCGAGGGGCGGGGCAGGTGCCCCCGGGCTCGACCGCGAGCTCGAAGTGCCACATCTCGTTCGCGAAGGTCCGGCAGAGCCCGTGCGCGGCGCCGAACCGGCCCATCCAGTCGGCGGCGTCCGTCCGGCCGATGTCGACCGCTTCGCCGCTCACGTGGGAGGAGGCCTCGGGCGTCGCGACCCACCGAGCGGCCTCCTCCTCGTCGGCGTAGGTCGTGACCGCCGCGTCCAGGAGGAACCGCTGGTAGCGCTTGCTCCGCCATCCGCTCGTGACGACCACGTCCACGCCGTCGGCCTCCGCCGCCGTCGCGGCGGCCCGCACCGCCGCCAGCAGGTCCGGGTCCATCCGCGTCAACAGCGGCAGGTCCTCCGCGAACGGGGACACGCCCTCCCCCTCGCCGAGGTAGCCGTCGTCCTCGCCCAGAGGCGTGAACCGGGTGACGGGCAGTTCGGCGCCGAGCGTCGGGCCCCCGCCCCCCGGCGGCTCCGCCGTCCCGCGGGCCGCCGGGGCCGGTGTGCCCAGGGCGGCCAGGAGCAGGGCGGTCACGGTGACGAGGACGGCGACGACGGCGACGACGGCGAGGACGACGGTCGGCCGCCCGGCGACACGCGACCTGGGTGAGACACGGACCACGGGAATCCCTCCCTCTCTGCCGGACGGGGCGCCCGGCGCGTGACACCAGGGCAGCAGGGAGGGTGTTGCGGGGATGTCGGGTGATCGCCCAACGTTTTCGCAACACGGGCGTTGCCTAGACTCGGGCGTCCGGTCCGGAGGACGGACGGTCGAACAGGGGGACACCGGATGCGCGTGCTGGTCGTCGAGGACGAGGTCTTCATGGCCGAGGCCCTCCGGGAGGGGCTCCGCCACGAGGCGATCGCCGCCGACGTGGCGTTCGACGGGGACGAGGCCCTGGAGCGCGTCGGCGTCAACGACTACGACGTGATCGTCCTCGACCGCGACATCCCCGGCACGCACGGGGACGACGTGTGCGCGGCCGTCACCCGCGACCACCCGGGCACGAGGGTGCTCATGCTGACCGCCGCGACCCGGCTCAGGGACAAGGTGGACGGGTTCACGCTCGGCGCCGACGACTACCTCACCAAGCCCTTCGCACTGGAGGAGCTGGTCGTGCGCCTGCGCGCCCTCGCCAGACGCCCGTCCGCCGCGATCCCTCCCCTACTGGAGTGCGCGGACCTGCGGCTGGACCCCTACCGGCGGGAGGCCTACCGGGACGGTCGCCGCCTCCGGCTCGCCCGCAAGCAGTTCGCCGTCCTGGAGCTCCTGATGCGCGCGGACGGAGGGGTGGTGAGCGCGGAGACCCTTCTGGAGAAGGTGTGGGACGAGAACGCCGACCCGTTCACGAGCGCCCCCAGGGTCACCGTCTCCACCCTGCGCCGGGTCCTCGGCGAACCGGACCCCGTCGTCACCGTCCCCGGGGTCGGCTACCGCCTCGCCGGCACCCGGGGGAGGGCGTGAGCGCCGTCCCGCCGCGTGCGGCGGGACCCCTGGTCAGCGCCCGGTTCCGCCTGGCGCTGAGCTACGCGGGGTTCCTCGTCGCCGCCGGCGCCGTCCTCCTGCTGGGCGTCTACGTGGTCCTGCGCTACGTGCCGAACTACCCGCTGACCGCGGCCAACCCGTCGGAGGCCGACCTGCCCATCGCGTCGAGGTCGGAGATCCTCACCACCCTGGTCCGCCTCTCAGGTGCGCTCCTCGCGGCACTGGCCCTGATCGGGATCACCGGCGGCTGGTTCCTGGCAGGGTGGGTGCTGCGCCCCCTCCGGCGCATCAACGAGGCCGCCCGGATCGCCGCGGGAGGGCGCCTCGACCACCGGATCCGCATGTCCGGGCTCAACGACGAGTTCCGCCAGCTCGCCGACACCTTCGACCACATGCTCGACCGGCTCGACGACGCGTTCGCCACGCAGGAGCGCTTCGCCGCGAACGCCTCCCACGAGCTGCGGACGCCGCTGGCCGTCACGGGGACACTCCTCGACGTCGCCCGCCGGAACCCGCACGGACAGGACTACCCGGCCCTGGTAGAACGGCTCAGCATCACCAACGCCAGGGCCGTCGGCCTCACCGAGGCGCTGCTGCGGCTCGCCGACGCCGACGCTGTCACCGCCGAGGCCGCACCGCTCGACCTCGCCGGGACGGTCCGCACGGCGGTCGGCGAAGCCGCGCCCGAGGCCGAACGGCGCGGTGTGGCCTGGGACCTGCGCCTGGAGGCCGCACCGGTGCTCGGCGACGGAGCCCTTCTCGCCCAGGCGGTCGCGAACCTCGTGCAGAACGCCGTCCGCCACAACACCGGGCGCGGATCCGCGCTGGCGGCCACGGGCCGCGACCCCCGACGGGGCGTGACCACGCTCAGGGTCGAGAACACCGGGCCCGAGTACACGCCCGAGGCCGCGGCGCGGCTGCGCGAGCCGTTCCTGAGGGGGGAGGGGCGCACCCGCCGGGGGGACGGTCCGGGACACGGCGAGGGCTACGGCCTGGGTCTGGCCCTCGTCGCCAGGGTCGTCGACGTCCACGGCGGCACCCTGGACCTCAGCCCGCGTGACGGGGGAGGGCTCGTCGTCACGGTCGCCCTCCCCTCGCCGGCCGGACCATACGTCCCGGCCCCGGGCAGGTGACCGCCGCCGCGGCCCGCAGCGCCGGGCCGCAGCGCCGGGCCGGCCACGGGCGGCGCGACCGTGCCGGCTCGACCACCGCACACCCCGGGCCGCGTCCTCCGCATCCCTCCGGACCCGCGTCCCCGGGCGTCCTCCCGCCCCACCCCGCGGACGTGCACCACACCCGGGCCCGATCCCGCACAGCGTCCTGCGGGAGAGCGCCCGGATGCCCCGCGGAAGGAACCCCTAGTCGTCGTAGAAGACGCGCTCCATCACCGCGCGCGCCCGCCGGGTGGTCCGCAGGTAGGCCTCCGTCAACTGCTCGGCGGGGCCCTCCCACACGCCCTCCTCGTCCTCGGTGCTGCGGCACCCCATCGCGCCCGCCAGCGCCGCGCGCACCCGCAGGTCGGTCGGCAGCGAGTCACCGCCGCGTCCGCGCACCAGCATCACCATGCCCCGCACCCGCGAGGCCAGCCTCCACGCCTGCTCCAGCACGGCGCCGTCCTCGGCCTCCAGGAACCCGTGGGCCACGGCCACGTCCAGAGCCTCCAGGGTCCCCGTCGTCCGCAGGTCCGGGTACTCGTGGGCGTACCGCAGCTGCGTCAGCTGCACCACCCACTCCACGTCCGACAGCCCGCCCCGGCCGAGCTTCGTGTGCAGGGTCGGGTCGGCCCCCCGCGGCAGGCGCTCGGCCTCCATCCGCGCCTTGAGCTTGCGGATCTCCAACACCGCCGACGAGTCGATCCCGCCCACCTGGTAGCGGATCGGGTCGATCAGCGCGGTGAACGCCTCCCGCAGCTGCGGGTCCCCGGCGATCGGCCTGGCCCGCAGCAGCGCCTGGCTCTCCCACACCTGGGACCAGCGGCCGTAGTACGCCGCGTACGACTCCAGCGTGCGCACCACCGGACCGCTCCGGCCCTCGGGGCGCAGGTCCGTGTCCACCTTCAGGGGCGGCTCCGCGGCAGGCATCTCCAACAGCCGCGCCAGCTCCCGCACGATCGCCAGCGCCTGCTTGGTCGCCGCCCCCGTGTCGACCCCCGGCAGGGGGTCGTGCACGTACATCACGTCCGCGTCGCTGGCGTAGGTCAGCTCGCCGCCGCCGAACCGGCCCATCGCCACCACGCACACGCGCGTCAGGGGCTCGTCCTCGGACGCCGCCACGACGCGGTTCTGCGCCAGCCGCAGCGCGGCCTCGATCGTCACCGCCGCGATGTCGGTCAGCGCCGAGCCCACCTCCTGGACCGACGACACCTCCAACAGGTCGGCGGCGGCCGTGCGCAGCAGCTCGCGGCGGCGCAGTGCCCGTACCGCTGCCACCGACTCCTCCGCCGTGTCGTACCGGCGCTGCGCGGCCTCCGCCTCGGCGTCGAGCACCTTCGGCCCGCGCCGCACCAGGTCGGCGTCGTCGGCCAGCATGGCCACCGCGTCCGGCGCCCGCAGCAGCAGCTCCGTCACGTACCGGCTCGTCCCCAGCAGCCACGCCATCCGCTCGGCCACCCGCACGTCGTCGCGCAGCAGCCGCAGGTACCACGGGGTGGTGCCCAGGGCGTCGCTCACCTGGCGGAAACCGAACAGGCCCGCGTCGGGGTCGGGGGAGTCAGAGAACCAGCCCAGCATCACCGGCAGCAGCGTCCGCTGGATCGCCGCCCGGCGGGACACCCCCGACGTCAGGGACTCCAGGTGCCGCAGGGCCCCGCCGGGGTCCGCGAACCCGAGCGCCTCCAGGCGGATCTTGGCCTGTTCCGGAGAGAGGCGGGCCTCCTCGTCCGGCAGCTGCGCCACCGCGTTGAGGAGCGGGCGGTAGAACAGCTTCTCGTGCAGGCGCCGCACCTCCGACGACACCCGGCGGCGGGCCTCGGTCAGCTCCCTGACCGGGTCGGCCGTGAACCCCAGCGCCCGCCCCAGGCGGCGCAGGTGCTCGGGCCCGTCCGGGGTCGCCGGGTCCGGCATCAGGTGCGTGCGCCGCAGCCGCTCCAGTTGCAACAGGTGCTCCACCCGGCGCAGGAAGCGGTAGGCCTCCGACAGTCCGGCGGCGTCGCGCCGCCCCACGTACCCGAACTCGGACAGGGCCTCCAGGGCCTCCAGGGTGTTGCCCGACCGCAGCCGGTCGTCGGTGCGGCCGTGCACCAGCTGGAGCAGCTGGACGGAGAACTCGATGTCGCGGAGGCCGCCCGGCCCCAGTTTCAGCTCCCGCTCGGTCTCGTCGGCGGGGATGTGCGCCACCACCCGGCGGCGCATCGCCTGCACGTCCTCGACGAAGTCCTTGCGGCCGGTCGCCTGCCACACCAGGGGACGGATCGCGTCCGCGTACGCCAGGCCCAGCCCGGCGTCGCCGGCGATCGGCCGGGCCTTGAGCAGAGCCTGGAACTCCCACGTCTTGGCCCAGCGCTCGTAGTACGACAGGTGCCCCGCCACCGAGCGCACCAGCGGCCCGTTCCTGCCCTCCGGCCGCAGCGCCGGGTCCACCTCCCACAGGGCGCCCTCGGCGTCGGTCTCGGAGGGGATGCGCATCATCGTGGTGGCCAGACGGGTGGCCGCGCGCATGGCGGCCTGGTCGTCCACCGGCACGTCGGGGCCGGAGGGCTCCGCGGGTTCGGCCACGAACACCACGTCCACGTCGCTGACGTAGTTCAGCTCGCGGCCGCCGCACTTGCCCATGCCGATCACCGCGAGGCGGCACAGAGCGGCGTCCTCGGGCTGTTCGGCCCGGGCCACGGCCAGTGCCGCGTCCAGCATGGACGCGGCCAGGTCGGCCAGCTCGGCGGCGGCCTCGTCCACCGTGCACAGGCCCGTCAGGTCGCGTCCGGCCAGCCGGAGCACGCGCCTGCGGTACGCCACACGCAGGGTGTGCCGGAGGGCCTCGCACGTCCCGTCCTCGACCACGGCCGGGTCGGCGGTCGGCGCCGCGCTGTGGGGGTCCGCCCCCACGGTGTGCAGCAGCCCGCGGCGCAGCTCGTCCGGCTCGGGGGAGCGGGCGGCGTCGGCGCCCCGCAGTTCCCGCCAGTCGCCCGGATGGCGCACCAGGTGGTCGGTCAGGGCGGGGCTGGTGCCCAGCACCCTGCCCAGCCGGTCCCGCAGGTCGTGTTCCTCGCGCAGCACGTCCAGGACCTCGGCCGGATCCGGGTCGGACTCCAGGACCCGGATCAGCCCCAGCAGGGCCTGGTCCGGGTCGGGTGCGGCCGAGAGGGCGTCGATGACGGCGGTGTCGGCCCGCGCGTCCAGGCCCGCCTCCGTCATCAGCCGCAGGGCCCGGGTGCTGTCGCTGAAGCCACGCCTGGCGAGCGCGCCTGCTGTCATGGTGTTGTTTCCGTCCCTTGCCACGCGTCAACCGTAGCCGGGCGGCCCACGGACGCACCGCACGGCTCCGCTTGCTGGTCATCCCGCCTACGGCCGCCACGCGGCCCGTGCGGGCGCGGGAGGTTCCGGAACCGGGTCGGGGCCGGTATCCGAACGGATACCGGCCCCGGGAGGGAGAGCGCACGGGGGTACGCCCTCCGGGGAACTGCGTCCACGACGGGGACCCGAATGCCGTGGAACCGATGCCTGCGAAGACGCTAGCAGTGCGGCCCCTCGAAATCCCCTGCCGATGCGGGATTTCATCTGTTGGTAACACGCGCCGTCTCCGCGGCCCCGGCCCGGCCCTCCGCGGCGGCGCGCACCGGTGGCGGCGCCGACGCGGTCCCGGAGAACGCGGGAGGCCACCGGCAGCGCGTGGAACGCTGCCGGTGGCCTCCGAGGCTCGCTGAGTGCGCCCGACGTGCGCCCGATGGGGGAGTAGCCCCTCAAGGCGCACGTCAGGGCGTTGCGGGCCTAGATGTCGTAGTAGAGCTCGAACTCGCGCGGGTGCGGGCGCAGACGCAGGGAGTCGATCTCCTCGGTGCGCTTGAAGTCCACGTAGGTCTCGATGAGGTCCTTGGTGAACACGCCGCCCTCGAGCAGGAACTCGTGGTCGGCCTCCAGCGCCAGCAGGGCGTCGTCGAGCGAGGCCGGGACGGTCTTGATGGCCGAGGCCTCCGCCGGGGGCAGCTCGTACAGGTCCTTGTCGATCGGCTCCGGCGGCTCGATCTTGTTCTTGATGCCGTCGATGCCGGCCATCAGCATGGCGGAGAAGGCCAGGTACGGGTTGGCCGACGGGTCCGGCACGCGGAACTCGATGCGCTTGGCCTTCGGGTTGGAACCCGTGAGCGGCAGGCGGATGCACGCCGAGCGGTTGCGCTGGCTGTAGACCAGGTTGATCGGCGCCTCGTAGCCGGGCACCAGGCGGTGGTACGAGTTCACCGTCGGGTTGGTGAAGGCGAGCAGCGCGTCGGCGTGCTTGAGCAGACCGCCGATGTAGTAGCGCGCGGTGTCGGAGAGCTGGCCGTAACCCGCCTCGTCGAAGAAGAGCGGCTCGCCGTCCTTCCACAGGCTCTGGTGGCAGTGCATGCCGGAGCCGTTGTCGCCGAACAGCGGCTTGGGCATGAACGTGGCCGTCTTGCCCGCCTCGTTGGCGACGTTCTTGACGATGTACTTGTACAGCTGCACCTTGTCGGCCTGCTGGAGCAGCGTGCCGAACCGGATGCCGATCTCGGCCTGGCCCGCGGTGCCGACCTCGTGGTGCTGGAGCTCGACGTCGATGCCCGAGTCGATCAGGGTCTGCACCATGTCCGAGCGCAGGTCGCTGTAGTGGTCGACCGGCTCGACCGGGAAGTAGCCGCCCTTGTAACGGGGACGGTAACCGCGGTTGCCGCCCTCGATCGCGGAGCCCGTGTTCCAGGCGCCCTCGATGGAGTCGATCTCGTAGTAGCCGGTGTTCGAACGCGTCTCGAACTTGACGTCGTCGAAGATGTAGAACTCGGCCTCGGGGCCGAAGAAGGCGGTGTCCGCGACGCCGGAGCCCTTGAGGTAGGCCTCGGCCTTGCGGGCGACGTTGCGCGGGTCGCGGCTGTACGACTCCAGCGTCAGCGGGTCGTGGACGAAGAACGTCATGTTCAGCGTCTTGTGCTTGCGGAACGGGTCCACGACGCCGGTGCTCAGGTCGGGGAGCAGCAGCATGTCGGACTCGTGGATGGCCTGGAAACCGCGGATCGAGGACCCGTCGAACATCTGGCCGTCGGTGAACGTCGAGGCGTCGACGTTCGAGGTCGGGAGGGTAACGTGGTTCACGCCTCCGAACAGGTCCGTGAATCGGACATCGAGGAACTTGACGTCCTCGTCCCGGATGTAGGCGAGCACCTCGTCGACGCTGCTGAACAAAACGAACCTCCGTGCAGGTGTCTGAGACGATGGGACCGGGGTCCGCTCCATCGCGGACACGTCGGATCGCGCGCCGTCTCCCGGCTTCGTCAACGAAGCTAGGAGCGGGTGATTTCCGTGCCATGTCTCTATTGTTTCCTGCATGTTACGGAGCTGGCCGTTTTCGCAGACCAACCCGCCTGACCCGGTGATTCCACTGCTTAGGGTGCGAAAACAGGACGTCCGGAGCGCACAGCTGTGGCCCGGGCCACGCGTTTCCGTAGCCCTGGTCACGCCCGCCCGCAGGACCCGCGGACGGACGCCCCCACCGGGTGGATACCGTGGAGGCCATGAACGACCAGAGTCCGGGCGGCGCCGCCGGAGCCATCCACGACGACGACTTCCAGTACAGGGGAAACCGCCTCGGCCTGCCGGAGAGCGGTCCGGGATCGGTCCCCGGCGTCATGCGCCGCCTCGCCGGCCTGGTCCTGGACTGGGGCCTCGCACTCGCGGTCGCCTGGGGCCTCTACAACCTGGGCGCGGTCGGCGCGGGGCTCACCTCCTCGGAGGAGGTCGCCCCCCTGCTCAGCAACACCGCCCTGGTGGTCTTCGCGGTGATGAGTATCATCCTCCTCGCCCTCTTCGGCACCACCGTCGGCCGTCGCCTCGTCGGCGTCGGCATCACCGCCACCGGTGAGCGCTCCTGGCCGTGGTTCGTGTCGATGACCGTGCGCACGCTCCTGCTCTGCCTGGTCATCCCCGCCGTCATCTACGACCGGGACACCCGCGGACTGCACGACCGCGCCGCGGGCACCGTCGCGACCCGCTACTGAGCGCGCACGGTACGGATACGGTCCCGCCGGAGCTGGGAACTCGGCGGTACGGACCGAGCTGCCCCTGCTGTTAGCATCCGTTCATCGCTTTTCCCGGGGACGGTCGCGACCCTCACGGTGTCCCGTCCCCACACCTCCCCCACCACCAGGTCCCACCGCACCCTCCTAAGGTTCGCATGGCTGGCAGACGTTCCACTTCCCGTCCCTCCGGCGCGCTCGACGCCGTGCGGATGTCCGCAGGGCAGTGGGTCGCCTGCGCGGCCACCGCCCTGGCCATCATCGTGAGCCTCGGCGGCTACGGCTGGTACCAGGGCATCGTCGGCAACATCACCACCGCGCAGGTGGACACGACGTGGGACCGCCCCACCAGCGTCGAGGGCGTGATGAACCTGCTCATCATCGGTTCCGACGTGCGCTCGGGGGAGAACGCCGACTACGGCGAGGCGGAGGGCGAGCGGCCCGACACGATGCTCATCGCCAGCATCAACGTCGACAACGGGGCGGCCACCCTCGTGAACCTGCCCCGCGACCTGGTCGTGGACCTGCCCGCGTGCGAGGCGGTCGAGGGCTACGAGGGCATGTCGCCGCACAGCGGCATGATCAACTCCGCGATGACGTTCGGCGGCATCAGCTGCCAGTGGCAGGCCGTCGAGCTCGCCACCGACGTGCACCTCGACCACTTCGTCATGATGGACTTCACCGGGTTCAAGGACATGGTCGACGCCATCGGCGGCGTGGAGATGTGCATCCCCGAGCCCGTGGACGACCCCAAGGCCCACCTGGTCCTGGACGCCGGGCTCCAGATGCTGGACGGCGAGGACTCCCTCGGATTCGTGCGCTCCCGCTACGCGCAGGGCGACGGCGGCGACCTGTCCCGGATCGACCGCCAGCAGGAGTTCATGGGCGCGATGCTGCGCCAGGTGCTCAGCAGCGAGGTCATGACCAGCCCTGTCACGATCACCAACTTCCTCGGCGCGGTCACCGACTCGGTCACCACCGACGAGGAGCTGACCGTCGACACCATGACCGACCTGGCCATCTCCATGCGCGAGGTCGACCTCCAGCGCATCCAGTTCGTGACCGTCCCCAACGGCCAGCACCCGGCCGACCCCAACCGCCTGATCATGAGCGACGCGGCCCCCGCACTGTTCGAGGCGATCAACGCGGGCGCGGACCTCTCGGGCGGCGGGGACGACGGCGGGGACGAGGAGGAGTCCGACGGAGGGGACCAGGGCCCCGCGCCCTCGGACGTCTCCGTGGAGATCCTCAACAACGCGGGTGTCGACGGGCTCGCCCTGGAGGTCCAGGCGGTCCTGGCCGGGGAGGGCTACACGGTCACCGGGACGGGCAACCCCGTGGCCCGCTTCCCCGAGCTCACCACGGTCTACTACGCTCCCGGGCAGGAGGCCGCGGCCGAGATGCTGGCCGGGTCGATGGACGCCGCGGTCACGGAGGAGGCCGAGGGGCTCGCCCAGACCCTCGAGGTCGTCCTGGCCCCCGACTGGGCCGGATTCGCCGACGGCGGGTCCTCCGTGCCCGACGTCTCGGTCACCGACGACCTCGGCGGCACGACCGCGGAGGAGAAGGAGAGCGTCTGCTGATCGGGGCCACCGATCCGGATACGATCTGACACGGTGCGTACCCTTCCGGTACCATCCGGCCGTTACGTCCGCGTCGCCCCGCGCAGTACGCGCGGCGCTCTCCTCCGAGCGGACCCGTCCTTGTCCCATACCGGATCGCAGGTGCCCTCTTGGCTCCCAGAAACGTGTCTTCGGCCCTCGCCGCAAAGATGAGTCTTGGCCAGTGGATCGCGTGCGGGGTGACCGGCCTGCTCATAGCGTCGAGCCTGACCGTCTACGCGGGGTACCGGGACGCCCTCGGCATCGCCACGGAGGACATCGACCCCGACTCCTGGGGAGACCGGCCCAGCCAGGTGGACGGCATCCACAACATCCTCCTGCTCGGCACCGACGAGCGCGCGGGGGACGACGCCTCCTACAACGAGCTGAACGGCATCCGGCCCGACGTCCTGGTCGTGGTCAGCATCAACGTGGACCAGGGCGGCGTGACCATGGTCAACATGCCGCGCGACCTGATCGTCGACATGCCGGACTGCGCGCCCAACGACGAGGCGCCGGGGGTCGCCGCCGGAACGGTGGACCAGCTCAACCACGCCATGACCTACGGCGGTATGGACTGCCAGGGCAACACGGTGGAGACGCTCACCGGCATCCACCTCGACCACATGGTGATGGTCGACTTCGCCGGGTTCCAGAACATCGTCGACTCCGTCGGCGGTATCGAGATGTGCGTCCCCGAGCCGATCGACGACCCCAAGGCCCACCTCCGGCTGGACGCGGGGATGCAGACCCTCGACGGAGAGCAGGCGCTCGGCCTCGCACGGTCCCGGGACAGCACCGAGCAGGGCAGCGACCTGAACAGGATCGAGAACCAGCAGAGGATGATCGGCGCGATCCTGCGGGAGGTCACCAGTGGTGACATCCTGTCCAGCCCGACCACCCTCTACGACTTCATCAGCTCGGTCACCGACAGCATGGTGACCGACGACGGCCTCACCACCGACAAGATGGCGGAGCTGGCCATCGCCATGCGCGATGTGGACCTCGGCCGGATGAACATGGTGACGGTGCCGGTCGTCGACGCTCCGAGCGACCCGAACAAGGTCGCCTTCCAGCAGCCCGCGGCCGACGAGCTCTTCGCCTCGGTGGCCTCCGGCGAGGTGCTGGCGGAGGAGGAGGGCGACGGTGCCGCCCCGGAGGAGGGCGGGGAGGAGGAGGCCGCCGTCGAGCCCGGGGACGTGTCCGTGCGGGTCCTCAACGGCACGGGTGTCGACGGGCTGGGCAGCCAGGTCGAGCAGCGCCTCCTGGAGGGCGGGTTCGTCGTCACCGGGACGGGCAACCCGCAGGCACGCCAGCCGACCGCGACCACGGTCTACCACGGCCCCGACCAGGCGGCGCAGGCGGAGGAACTCGCCTCGGTGCTGTCCGCCGCCCAGCTGGAGGAGGTCCCCGACCTCGGAGCCGAGCTGGAGCTGGTCATGGGCGCCGACGACTGGGGGCCCATCACCTTCGACGGAGAAGGGGGCTCCGGGGGCGGGGGCGGCGTCGAGGACCTCGAGGGCACCTCGGCCGCCGACGACACGGTCTCCTGCGAGTAGGCCGCCCCGGGGAAGACCCCGCCGCGGTCGCACCGCGGCATGCCGGGACCGCGGCCTGCGCAGGGCGCGGTCCCTCGCCGTCCCCGGTGGCACGCCACCGCCACCCGGTGTCCCGCGCCCGCGGGGGTCTCCGTGGGCCCGCGGGTCCGGCGGACGGCCAACGCCGGACGCCTCCGGCTCATCGCCCTCACGGTCCTCACCGCCTCCGTGGCCGTCCTGCCGGCACGGGCGACCTGCTCGGCCACGAACCCGGGTAGCGCCCGGGTCGCAGACACGGGAAGGGGGCCGTCGCACCTGTCGGTGCGACGGCCCCCTTCCGCGTTCGCGAGAGGCCTGTCCGGCCGTCAGCCGCCCGCCTGGCCGCGCATGCCCCGGGGCATCTTCGCGCCCTTGGGCATCGGCCCCTTGGGCATCTGCATCTTGGCGGGCAGCGCCCTGAGCCGGTAGTTGAGCTCGGCCGCCCCGGACTTGTCCAGGTTGCGCGGGAGCTTGACCAGCGTGCGCTGGAGCTTGGAGATCGGGACCTGGTCCTCGCCGTTGCCGACCTTGAAGTCGTAGATGGGCGTGTCGTGCGCGACCCGCGCGACGCGCTTCTTCTCACCGGCGATCAGCGGCTTGAGGCGACCCGGGTCGCCCTCGCCGACCAGGATCACGCCGGGACGCCCCACCACGCGGTGGACGACGTCCATCTGCTTGTTGGCGGCCACGCCCGGTTCGACCACCCAGTTGCCGCGCATGTTGTCCAGAATGGCCATGCCCGCGCCGAGGCGGCCGTCCAGGATCTTGTACTGGACGCGCTGCGCGGAGCGCGTGAAGATGATGAACCCGGTCAGGAGGGCGATCGGCAGACCCGTCAGCGGCCACAGGATCCAGGAACCGGTCCAGATGCCGATGCCGACGAAGACCGCGAGGATGACCACCGCGACGCCGACCGCGAGCGGGATGCTCCGGGGGCTCTGCTGGTGGACGACCTTGGCGACCATGCCGATCTGCTTGAGCCGTCCGGGCTGCTTCTCGGCCCCGCCCTTGGCGGGGGTCGTGGTCTCTGAACCCTTGGGCTTTTTCGCCATCGTGCTCTCAGGCAGCGCGCGCCGACGCGGTGTCGGCGGGGACGGGGGTCCCTGGACTGCCTTGCCTCCTCTTCGCGGTCGACCTTGGTGCGGCGCCTCGCGGCGCCAGCCAGCTGGGCGCCTCTCGCCACCAGGATATGTGGACGTGCCCCCGCATGAGGAACGGTGGCCCGCAGGCCACCGTTCCAGCTTGGTCACGACTCGGGTGGAATACCCGTTATGCCTTGCCCGCCAGAGCGGCGTTCTCCGCGTCCCGCTTCTCGCGGGCCTGCTTGTACAGGCGCCCGGCACGGTACGACGAACGCACCAGCGGCCCCGACATGACGCCGGCGAAGCCGATCTCCTCGGCCTCCTGGCCCAGCTCCGCGAACTCCTCGGGCTTCACCCACCGGTCGATCGGGTGGTGCAGCTTGGAGGGGCGCAGGTACTGGGTGATGGTGAGCAGGTCGCACCCGGCCTCGTGCAGGTCGCGCATCGCCTCGCTGATCTCCTCGCGGGTCTCGCCCATGCCGAGGATCAGGTTCGACTTGGTGACGAGGTCGTCCGCGCGCGCCTCGGTGATGACCCGCAGGGAGCGCTCGTAGCGGAAGCCCGGACGGATGCGCTTGAAGATCCGGGGAACCGTCTCGACGTTGTGCGCCAGCACCTCCGGCCGCGAGCCGAACACCTCGGCCAGCTGGTCGGGGTCGGCGTTGAAGTCGGGGATGAGCAGCTCGACGCCGGTCCCCGGGTTGAGCTCGTGGATCTTGCGGACCGTCTCGGCGTACAGCCAGGCGCCGCCGTCCTCCAGGTCGTCACGCGCCACACCGGTGATGGTGGCGTAGCGCAGCTCCATCTTCTTGACGGAGTTGGCGACCTTGGTCGGCTCCATACGGTCCAGGGCGCTGGGCTTGCCCGTGGCGATCTGGCAGAAGTCGCAGCGGCGCGTGCACTGGTCGCCGCCGATGAGGAACGTCGCCTCCCGGTCCTCCCAGCACTCGAAGATGTTGGGGCACCCGGCCTCCTGGCAGACCGTGTGCAGGCCCTCGCTCTTGACCAGGGACTGGAGCTCGGTGTATTCGGGCCCCATGTGCGCCTTGATCTTGATCCACGGCGGCTTCTTCTCGATGGGGGTCTCGCTGTTGCGCGCCTCCACGCGCAGCAGCTTGCGGCCCTCAGGAGCGATGGTCAACGTGAACCCGTTCCCTTCTGTGCCCCGTGACGGGACCCTCTCGCCCTTCGTGGGGGCGGCTGCGTCCCGGTCGGGACTGGCTCATGGTGTGGTGTGTCATCCACGGGCGGTGGCGCCGGCGAGCAGCTCGGCGCCGTCGGCGTGGCTGTACCCCTCCGCGCCCAGGACGTCCGCCAGGTGTCGTTCCATCCGAGGTCTCACGTCGGCCACGGTCACCTCGCGCTCCAGTTCGGCGGAGAGCGAGGTCACCCCGGCGTCGGTGATTCCGCACGGGACGATCCGGTCGAACCACGACATGTCATTGTTGCAGTTCAACGCGAGTCCGTGCATACCGACCCCGCGGGCGATCCGGCAGCCGATGGCGGCGACCTTGCGCTCGATCAGGCCGCGTTCGGGGTCGGCGTCCAGCCACACCCCTGTGCGCCCCTCCACCCGCCTGCCGGTCAGGCCGTACTCCGCGACGGTGCGGATGATGGCCTCCTCCAGCATGCGCACGTAGGCGATCACGTCCACGGGGTCCGGCATCCTCACGATGGGGTACACCGTCAGCTGGCCGGGACCGTGCCAGGTGATCTTGCCGCCCCGGTCGATGTCCACGACGGGAGCACCGGGGTCTGTGATGGGACGATCCCACCTCCCGGTGCGCTTTCCGGCGGTGTACACGGGCTCGTGTTCCAGGAACAGGACGGTGTCGGCCACCTCATCGGCGACGCGGCCCTCGTGGAGCCGCTTCTGGAGATCCCAGCCCTGGTGGTACGGGACGGGAGCGTCGCCAAGCCATGCGTAAACGAGATCACTCACACAACCACCTTACGCCCCGGTGCGGGGCGCGGGTCGGGCCAGGATGTCGGATAGCGCACTGTCGATGGTGGGCAGTTCGAAGGAATACCCGGCCTTCTCCAGGCGTTCGGGCTCGGCTCTCAGGTCGATCAGGGATGTCTCCTCCGCGAAGTCCCCCAGGCTCGCGCGCAGCGCGGTCGCGGGGACCGGGAGGATCGTGGGGCGCCGCAGGACCCCGCCCAGCGCCTGGGTGAACGCCGCGTTGCTCACCGGCTCCGGCGCGCACATGTTCACCGGCCCCGTCACCTCCGGGTGCTCCAGCAGGAACCGGATCGCCCCGACCTGGTCGCGCAGCGCGATCCAGCTCATGTACTGCGCCCCCGATCCCAGACGGCCGCCCAGGCCCGCCCGGTACAGCGGCAGCAGCGTGCGCAGCAGGCCTCCCGAGCGGTCGAGCACCACCGCCGTGCGCATGTACGCCACGGACAGGCCCGCCTCCAGCGCCGGGTCGGCGGCCCGCTCCCACGCCTGGCAGGTCTCCGCCAGGAATCCGGTGCCCGGCGGACTCTCCTCGGTGGCCACCCCGCCCCCGGTGTCCCCGTAGAAGTGCATCCCCGACGCCGTCAGCAGCCGCGGGGGAGGGGAGGGCATCCCCGCCAGCGCCTGGGCCAGGGTGCGCGTGCCGCGGATCCGGCTGCGGCGGATGAGCGCGCGCCGGTGCCTGGTCCACAGCGCGGGCCCGATCGGGGCCCCCGCCAGGTGCACGACGGCGTCGGTCTCGTGCAGGGCGACGGTGTCGACGCGCCCCTGTTCCGGGCGCCACTCCGCCTCCTCCACGTTCGTCGGGTGCCCGCCCCTCGGCAGGTGCCGCACCAGGCGCACCACCGTGTGTCCGTCGTCGAGCAGGGACGCCGCCAGCGCCCTGCCGATGAGCCCGGAGGCTCCCGTGATCGCCACTCTCATGCCCAGGGTCTACCCGGAGGATCCCGGACCTCCCCCGGAAGAGGGGGCGGAAGGCGCGGCGAGGGGCGCCCGGAAAAATCTCTCCGGTTTTTTCTGCGAAAACGCTGCGGGGAGACCCCTCACTCTTCTACTTTGAACGTGGAACAGGGAACTCCGCGTCAATGCGGAATCACTGTGGGCGACACGCTGTCGGGCTGGCTGTCGTGGCGCCCGTCCACAGACCTTTGATGATGGGGATCATCAGGGGATGGTGATTGGTGGGGTAGAAAGACGGGGCGGCGCCACAGGCGCCGCCCCGTCCTCCGTCTCCGCCCCTCCCCGCTCCCGACCTTCCTTCCCCGGCCTTCTCCCGCCGAGGACCCGACCGGACGGACAGCACCCTCCGTGCGCCCGTTCCGGCGCCCGCTCCGTGCGCGGCGAGGGTAAGGACTGGGCCATGGTCGGCCCTCGCCGGTGTGTCCGCTCCCGATGAGGGCGCCCGCGGCGCAGCATGGACGCAGTGCCCGTGCGCGCCGGGCCGTCGAGGACAGGAAGGCGTCACCATGCTCCACGTCCGTGCCGCGGGGGCCCGCCCCGGCGTAGCCGTACCGGATTCCGCGACGCCGCCGACCCCCGGCCCCTGAGGCGGCCGTGAGGAGGCCGGGCGCGCCGACGGGCGTCGGGTGGCGGAGACTGGCCGCCGTGGCGGAGAACGCCTGGGATCGCGTGACCACGCACGCCTGGTCGGTGCTCCAGGCCGTCGTGGCCGCGGTGGTGGCCTGGACCGTGGCCGGCGGCCTCGTCCAGGGGCACGATCCCTTCTTCGCCCCGATCGCGGCGGTCATCGCGCTCAACACCTCGGGCGGGGAGCGGGGCGCCAACGCGGTCCGGCTGCTCACGGGCGTGGTGTTCGGCATCCTCGCCGGCGAGGCCGCGATCGTCCTGACCGGTGGCGGCGGCTACGGGGCGCTCGCGCTGGGCGTCGGCCTGGCGATGACGGCCGCCCTGGCGATCGGGGTCCAGCGGATCGTGATCGGCCAGGCCGCCGCCAGCGCGATCCTCACCGTGGTCTTCGCCGCGAACTTCGGAGGGGGGCACGCCGGGCCGGACCGGCTCACCGACGCGCTCATCGGAGCCGGGGTGGCGCTCGTGTTCAGCCAGCTGCTGTTCCCCGCGCGGCTGGTCGCCATCCTGCGCCGGATCGAGGCGGAGGCCCTGACCGAGATGGCCCACATGCTCGACGTCTCCGGCCGCGCCCTGCGACGGGACGACGACTCCTCCAGCGAGCAGATGGTCACGTGGCTGGGAGACCTGAGCAGGCCGATGACCGAGCTCAGCCGCGCCAGGGAGAACAGCCGCCACACCGTCCGGCTCTCCACCATCAGGTGGGGCGACCCGGGGCCCGTGCTGGCCGAGGACGAGGTCATCGACCGCCTCATCCTGCTCGGCGAGAGCTGCCTGTTCCTCGCCCGGACCACCGCGGCCATGAGCGAGGAGGAGCGCCACGAGCTCGCGCCGATCGTGAGCCGCATGGCGTCGGCGCTGTACACCCTCGCCGACGACCTCAGCAGCCGCCAGGCGCGGCAGGACGCGGTGGAGGGGGCGCTCCGGTCCGCCCGGCGGTTCGGCGCCGGCGGCTCGGACGCCGACCCCGTGACCACCGCCACCCATCTGGCCGTCGAGATGGTCGCCACCGACATCATGGTGTTCGCCGGGATCAGGTTCGAGGAGGTCGAGGAGGCCCTGCGGGAGGACGAGGGCGGCCTGGAGGTTCCGCACCCGCCCGGGGTGCCGTGGCTGCCGTGGCTGCGGTGGCGTCCCCCCGTGGACCGGATCCGGCACCGCTGGCCCTCCTGGCGGCGGGGGTCCCGTTGACCTCCGCGGCAGGTCGCCCCCACCGTGGCAATAAAGCGGATATGAGTCCGCCAATCCGGCTTTCCGGCCGGGGGATCGGGGGCACGACCCGTGGGCGGGCGCAGGCGGCGTCCGGCACGACCACGGCGGGGGATTCATGCGGGCTCTGATGGTGACACCGATGGAGGCCGGATCGGTGAGGGTGGGCGACATCGACCCGCCGGAACCGGGGGAGGGAGAACTCCTGGTCGACGGTGTGTCGCTGGGGGTGTGCGGGACCGACAAGGAGATCGCCGACGGCGAGTACGGCACGGCGCCTCCCGGCCACGACCACCTCGTCCTGGGGCACGAGTCCCTCGGCCGGGTGCGCGAGGCGCCGCCGGACAGCGGTTTCGCCCCGGGAGACCTGGTCGTCGGCATCGTGCGCAGACCCGACCCCGTCCCGTGCGGGCCGTGCGCGCACGGCGAGTTCGACATGTGCCGCAACGGCGGGTTCACCGAGCGCGGGATCAAGGAGCTCCACGGATACGGGGCGCAGCACTGGACGGTCCCCGCCGCCTACGCGGTCAGGCTCGACCCGTCGCTGGAGGAGGTCGGCGTCCTGATGGAACCGGCCTCGATCGTGGCCAAGGCGTGGGAGCACATCGAGAGGATCGGCCGGCGGGCCTGGTTCGAGCCGCGTACGGTGCTCGTCACCGGCGCCGGGCCGATCGGCCTCCTGGCCGCCCTGCTCGGTGTCCGGCGCGGCCTCGACGTGCACGTCCTCGACAGGGTCGCGTCCGGGCCCAAACCGGACCTGGTCGAGTCGCTGGGTGCGACCTACCACACGGGGAGCGTCCCGGAGATCGCCGCGAGGGTCCCGCTCGACGTGATCATCGAGACCACCGGCGCGGACACCCTGATCCTCGACACGGCACGCCACAACGCCGCCGACGGGATCGTCTGCTACGTCGGCCTCAGCGCGAGCCGGGCCCGTGTGGAGGTCAGCCCCGGGTACCTGAGCCGGAGGCTCGTCCTGGAGAACGACGTGCTCTTCGGCTCGGTCAACGCCAACCGCCGCCACTACGAGCAGGCGGAGCGGTACCTGTCCGCGTCCGACCAGGAGTGGCTGCGGGGGCTCATCACGCGGCGGATCCCGCTCGACCGGGCCCCCGGGGTGTTCGCGGAGCCCGGCGGCGACCAGGTGAAGGTCGTCATCGACCTCTGAGGCCGCGGCCGGGAGCCGCGGCCCCGGGCCCGGAGGAGGGGGCCGCCGGGTGGGGGAGAACCCGCCGGAGTCCCGGGGCCCGTACCTCCTCGGCCCGGGGAGCGTGCGGACGACGTGCGGCGTCCGGCCCGGTGGGGCCCCGCGAGCCCGCGGCCGCGGCGGGAGCGGGCCCGGCGGACGCGAGCCCGCGAGGAGGCGGGAGAGGCGCCCTAGCCGGGGTAGGGGCGGGCCTCGCGGGCCTCGCGCAGGGCGAGCGCCCACCAGGCCAGCTGGCCGAGCATCCGTTCCACGGCCGCGTCCGCGCCGGACATGTCCACGGCCGGCTCCCCGTCCGCCCCGAACATCGTCTGCGCGTTGTGCAGGCTGACCGTGTCCCGGATCGTGGCGGTGTGCAGCTCCGAGAAGACCGAGCGCAGCTGCTCGATCGCCCGCAGGCCGCCGGACATGCCCCCGTAGGACACGAACCCCACGGCCTTGGCGAACCACTCCCGGCGTGCGGAGTCGATCGCGCTCTTCAGCCCGCCGGGGTAGCCGTGGTTGTACTCGGGCGTGACGACCACGAACCCGTCGGCGGCGTCGACGATCTCCGCCGCGTGGGGCGCCATCGGTCCGCCGTGCCCGTCCTCGGGGCCGATGCCGTCCACGTCCAGGACGTCGAACCGCAGGCGGGGGTCGGGATGCTTCGCGGTGCGCTCCACGAACCAGCGTGAGACGGCGGGGCCGGTCCGGCCCCTGCTGTTGCCAGCGAGGATGACCGCGATCCGAAGGTTGTCCATGTGGTCCTCGTCGTCTTCGTGCCTGACGGCCCTGGGCACGCGGGGACCGTCGGCCCCACGGGGATTCGGGCGGAACGGCGTCCGTTCTCTTCCGGGTGACGTACCAACGTTAGGACCTGAACCACGATTCAGGTCAAATCGGGCGCCCCGGAAACGGCGTCGGGCCGGGCGCCGACGACGGCACCCGGCCCGACCGGACCACACGGGTCCTAGCCCAGACCGAGCTCGCGCTCGAAGTCGCCCTCCTCCAACCGCTCCTTCACGGTCTGGAGGAAGCGGCCGGCGTCGGCGCTGTCGATCAGGCGGTGGTCGTGGGCCAGCGACAGGTAGACCATCGAACGCACCGCGATCACCTCGCCCCCCATGGCCGGGTCCTCGACCACGACTGGGCGCTTGACGATGGCGCCGGTGCCGAGGATGGCCACCTGCGGCTGGTTGATGATCGGCGTGCCGAACAGCGCGCCGGTGCACCCGGTCTCGGCGATGGTGAAGGTGCCGCCGCCCAGCTCGTCCGGGCCGAGCTTGCCGGTGTGGGCGCGCTCGCTCAGATCGGTGATGGTGCGGGCGAGCCCCTCCAGGCCGAGCTTGCCCGCGTCCTTGACGACCGGTGCGAGCAGACCGCGCTCGGTGTCCACCGAGACGGCGAGGTTCTCGACGTCGTGGTAGGTCACCTCCTTCTTGTCACCGTCGATGACAGCGTTGAGCTTGGGGTGGGTCCGGAGGGACTCCACCGCGGCGAGCCCGAAGAACGCGAAGAAGTCCGGGGCGGCGCCGTCGCGCTTGGCGACCTGCTCGCGCAGGCGGGCGATCTTGGTGACGTCCACCTCGATGACCTGGGTGGCCGTCGCGGAGACCTGCAGCGACTCCACCATGTGGTCCGCGATGGCCTGGCGCAGGCGGGTGAGCTTCTCGGTGCGACCGCGCAGCGAGGTGTCGGCGGCGACCTTGCGCGGGGCCGAGGACGGAGCGGCGGGCGCCGCGGCGCGCGCGGCGGCGGCCTTCTGCTCCTCGGCCGCCTTGAGCACGTCCTGCTTGCGGATGCGCCCGCCCACGCCCGTGCCGTTCACACGGCCCAGGTCCACGCGGTGCTCGGCCGCGAGCTTGCGCACCAGCGGTGTCACGTACGCCTCGGTGACGGCGTCGGTGCCGGAGGCCCGGCCGGTGCCGCTGAGGGTCTCGATGTCCACGGACGGGCCGTCCTCCGCGCGCGCGGAGGGCTCGGGGGCGGGCGCCGCCTCCGGCTCGGGCTTCGCCTCGGGCTCGGACTTCGGCACCGGGGTCGGCTCGGCCTTCGCGGGCGCGGGCGCCTCGGAGGCGGCCGGGGCCGCGTCACCGGTACCGCCGATGACGGCGATCTCGGCGCCGATCTCCACGGTCTCGTCCTCGTCCACCAGGATCTTGGTGAGGACACCGGCGACCGGGGACGGGATCTCGGTGTCCACCTTGTCGGTGGAGACCTCGAGGAGCGGCTCGTCCACCTCGACGGTGTCGCCCACGCTCTTCAGCCACTGGGTGACGGTCCCCTCGGTGACGCTCTCACCCAGGGCGGGCATGGTCACCGACGTGGTGGGGCCGTCGGAGGAGGGGGCCGGTGCGGCGGGCGCCGCGGCGGGCTCGGGCTCGGCAGCAGCCTCGGGCTCCGGAGCGGGCTCCGGCTCGGGCTCGGGCTCGGGCTGGGCGGTCTCGGCGGCGGGCGCGGGCTCGGCCTCGCCGGCGCTCTCGCCCTCGCCGCCGATGACGGCGATCTCGGCGCCGATCTCCACGGTCTCGTCCTCGTCCACCAGGATCTTGGTGAGGACACCGGCGACCGGGGACGGGATCTCGGTGTCCACCTTGTCGGTGGAGACCTCAAGGAGCGGCTCGTCTACCTCGACGGTGTCGCCCACGTTCTTCAGCCACTGGGTGACGGTCCCCTCGGTGACGCTCTCACCCAGGGCGGGCATGGAAACGGAAGTCGGCATGGGTTCCTCGTTGGATCTGGACGCGGTCTCTGCCCAACCCCTTGACTGGGCAGCGCGGATGTGTGCGGGGGCGGGCCGTGTGGGCCCGCCCCCGGGGTGGTGCGGTCAGTCGTGGACGTGCAGCGGCTTGCCCGCCAGTGCGAGGTGCGCTTCGCCCAGCGCCTCCGACTGGCTCGGGTGCGGGTGGATGAGCTGGGCCACCTCGGAGGGCAGCGCCTCCCAGTTGTAGATGAGCTGCCCCTCGGCGATCAGCTCGCCGACGCGGCTGCCGACCATGTGGACGCCCAGCACCGGCCCGTCCTTCTCGGCGATGACCTTGATCGCGCCGGACGTCTGGAGGATCTGGCTCTTGCCGTTGCCCGCCAGGTTGTAGTTCATCTCCACGATGTCGTGGCCGCGCTCCTTGGCCGCCGCGGAGGTGAGGCCCACGGAGGCGACCTCGGGCTCACAGTACGTGACGCGGGGAACACCGTCGTAGTCGATCGCGGGCGGGTTCTGCCCGGCGATGTGCTCGGCGACGAAGATGCCCTCGGCGAAGCCGACGTGGGCGAGCTGGAGGGTGGGGATGAGGTCGCCCACGGCGTAGACGCCGCCGACACCGGTGTGCAGGTTCTCGTCGACCTTGACGAAGCCGCGGTCCAGGGTGATCCCCTGCTCCTCGTAGCCCAGGCCCTCCGAGACGGGGCCGCGGCCGATGGCGACCAGCAGGACCTCGGCCTCGAGGGTCTTGCCGCCCTTGAGGGTGACGGTCACACCGGAGTCGGTCGTCTTGACCGACTCGAACGGGGTGCCGAGCTCGTACTTGATCTTGCGCTTGCGGAAGGCGCGCTCCAGCAGCTTGGAGCTGGACTCCTCCTCGACCGGCACCAGGTGGGGCAGGGCCTCGACGATGGTGACGTCGGCGCCGTACGAACGCCACACGCTGGCGAACTCCACGCCGATCACGCCGCCGCCCAGGACGATGACGGACTCGGGGACCCGGCCCAGGTCGAGGGCCTGGTCACTGGTCATGACCTTCTCGCCGTCGATGTCCAGGCCCAGGGTCTTGGGCCGCGAACCGGTGGCCAGGACGATGTTCCTGCCCTTGTAGACCGCTCCGTCGACGGTCACCTCGTCCTTGCCGGTGAGCTTGCCCTCGCCGGCGACGACGGTGATCTTACGGGACTTGACGAGGCCGGTCAGGCCCTTGAACAGGCCGCCGATGACCTTGTCCTTGTACTTGTGCACGGCCTCGATGTCGATGCCCTCGAAGCTGGCCCTGACACCGAACGCCTCGCTCTCCTTGGCCGAGTCGGCTACCTCGGCGGAGTGCAGGAGGGCCTTGGTGGGGATGCAGCCCCGGTGCAGGCAGGTGCCGCCGAGCTTGTCCTTCTCGATCAGGACGACGCTCATGTCCAGCTCCGCGGCGCGGAGTGCCGCCGCGTAGCCGCCGCTGCCGCCGCCAAGGACGACGAGGTCGAAGGTGCCGCCGTTCTCACTCACGGGAACGAACTCCAATTTGTGGTGGCTGGTGTGGGTGGTGGTTCCGCGGTGGCGCCCACAGGCGGGGGGAGGGTGTCGGCGACCGCGGTGTCCGTGCGCGGGCGGGCCCCGGCTCACAGGGGAACCGCCCGCGCACGGTGACTACTCGGCGTACTCCTCGGCGATGCGGACCAGGGTGCGGGTTCCCGCTCCGGTGCCGCCCTTCGGGGTGTGGCCGTGCGGACCGCCCTGGTTGAAGGACGGGCCCGCGATGTCGAGGTGCGCCCACTTGACGCCCTCGCCGATGAACTCCTGGAGGAAGACGCCCGCCGAGAGCATGCCGCCCCAGCGCTCGCCCGCCACGTTCGCGATGTCGGCGACCGCGGAGTCGAGTCCCGCCCGCAGCTCGGCGGGGAGCGGCATCGGCCAGGAGGCCTCGCCCTCCGCCCCGGCCGCGGCCACGATCGCGTCGCGCACGCCGTCGTCGTTGGCCATGACCGCGAACACGCGGGTGCCGAGCGCGACCAGCTGTGCGCCGGTCAGCGTGGCGATGTCCACGACCAGGTCGGGCTGGTCCTCCTGGGCCCGGACCAGGGCGTCGGCCATGACCAGACGGCCCTCGGCGTCGGTGTTGAGCACCTCGACGGTCTTGCCGCCGTAGATGCTCAGGACGTCGGAGGGGCGCTGAGCGGTGCCGCTGGGCATGTTCTCGGCCACGGCCAGGTAGCCGACGGCGTTGACCTTCAGGCCCAGGGTGGAGATGGCGCGCATGGCGGCGAGCACGGAGGCGGCGCCGGCCATGTCGGACTTCATCCAGTCCATCGAGCCCGCGGGCTTGAGGGACAGGCCGCCCGAGTCGAAGGTGATGCCCTTGCCGATGAAGGCGACGGTCTTGGCCGCCTCCGGGTGGCTGTAGGCGAGGCGGACCAGCCGGGGCGGGTTGGACGAGCCCTGGCCGACGCCGGTCAGGCCGCCGTAGCCGCCCTCGGACAGGGCCTGCTCGTCGAGGACCTCGATCTCGAGGCCCGCCTGCTGCGCGATCTCCTGCGCCGCGGCGGCCAGGTCCTCGGGGACGAGGTCGGCCGGGGCGGTGTTGACCAGGTCGCGCGTGAAGTTGACGGCCTCGGCCAGGACCGCGGCGCGCTCGACGGCGTCGTCCGCGCCCGGGGCGGAGGTGGCCAGGGTCAGCGCGCTGGCCGCGCGGCCCTCGGCCTGCTTCTGGGCCTTGGCCCCGGTGCGGTACCGGTCGAAGGCGTAGCTCCCGAGCAGGGCGCCTAGGGCGACGGCCCCGGCCTCGGCGGAGCTTCCGGCGGGCAGGGCGAGGACGACGCGGCCCGCGCCCTCGGGGCGCGAGGCCAGCGACCGCAGTGCGGCGCCGGCGGCGCGGGAGAGGACGTCGGGGTCGACGGCGCCCTCGGCGGGCGCCGGGCCGAGACCGACCGCGACGACGACCGGGGCCCTGACGGCTCCGAGGGAGGCAATGGTGTGCACCTCCTCAGGTGCGCCGCTCGCTCCCAGGAGCGACAGGGTCGAGGCGAGGCCGCCCGAGAAGGCGGCGTCGACGTCATGCGCGCCCGACGCGGGTTCCGGAGCGTCGCCTCCGGAGTGGTAGCCGACGACAACCGCGTCGGCGTCGAGCGAACTGGGGGACTCCGTGTTTACTGCCAACGACGTGCTCACTCCCCCGATGCTAGTCGCCTCCCGTGCCCGGCGGGGACGCGGCACCCCACCCTCCCAGGGGGTCTGACGCGGCGCTCCGCGCGACCGGGGGCGGCGGGTGTTCCCGGGGGCGTCCCCGGCCCGCCCGCGCGGGGAGGGGGGCTCTGGTCGCCCACGGGAGGCGTCGCACGCCGGCTCCCAGGGGTTTGGCGCCTCCCCGCGTGATCGGTTCGTGAAACTCCGTGTGAATAAATGTGACGATGGCGACATCCTGCCCCCGGGTGCGGCCGACCGGACACGAACCCCCTGATGGGAACCGCTCCCGGTCTCACACCCACGCCGTGGCCGCGGCGGCCACCACCAGCACCGTCGCGGACGCCGACTCCACCAGGGCGCCCAGGACGTCGCCGCTGATCCCGCCGAGCCTGCGCACCGCGCGGCGCAGCAGGGCCCGAGCCACGGCCAGGCCCGCCGCCGCGGCGAGAACGCACGCCGCGGCCAGGCCCGGCGCGTGCGCCAGCCCCGTGAGGCAGACCGCGGCGACGAACGCCACGGCCGCCGCCGCGCGGGGCCACCGCACCGTTCCCGCCACGAAGGCCCCCAGGCCCTCCGGCCGCGCCGGCGGCACGCGCGGAGCGCACGCCAGCGTCACCGCCAGCCGTCCGGTCGCGCCCGCGACGGCGGCGCAGGCCAGGGCGGCCCACGGGGAGGCCGCCACCAGCTGTCCCAGTGCCAGGACCTGCGCGGCGAGCGTGACCACCAGCGCCACCACGCCGAACGGCCCGATGTCGGACCGCCGCATCACCTCCAGGGCGCCCTCCGCGGGCCGCCCGCTGCCGAGCCCGTCGGCCAGGTCGGCCAGCCCGTCCAGGTGCAGCCCCCGCGTCGCGAGCGCTCCCAGGCCCACCGCGAGCACCGCCGCCAGGGCGGGGGACAGGCCCGCCCACGCGCCCGCCGCCGCCACCGCCCCGGTGAGTGCGCCCAGGACCGCGCCGAGCACGGGCGCCCACACCATCGCCCAGCCGGCGGTGGCCCGGTCCACCCGGCCCGCCCGGACGGGGAACGCGGTGAACGTGCCCAGCGCCATCCGCGCCCCGGCGACCGCGTCGGCCACAGGGGAACCGGCGGCACCGCCGCCGGGGGAGGGGCCGCCCCCCGTCGGGCCGCCGGGCGGGGGAGGAGCCGTCACCCCAGCTCCACGATCCGGCCGGCCGCCACCAGGACCACGTCCTCGGACTCCGCGCCCACCCACTGGTTCAGCCGGCCCAGCTGGTCGCGGAAGAGCCGCCCGGAACGGGTCGGGGGGACCACCCCCGACCCCACCTCGTTGGTGACCGCCACGACGTAGGCCCGGGTCCGGCGCCAGGCCTCCACCAGTTCGCGGACCGACGCCTCGACCCGCTCCTCCGCGTCGGAGGGGGGCACGTCGTCCCACAGCCCCGCCTCGCCCATCACCGAGGTCAGCCAGGTGCCGAGGCAGTCGACCAGGACCGCGCCCCGGGCCCGATCGAGCAGCGCTGCCAGGTCGGTGGTCTGCTCGGTCCGCCACCACCAGGGGCGGCGGCGCACGTGCCGCTCCACCCGGTCCGCCCACTCGGGGTCCGCGACCGGGTCCGGCGCCGGCCCGGTCGCCGCGTACACCACCTCCGGTTCCGCGAGCAGGCGCAGCTCCGCCTCCGTCGACTTGCCCGAGCGGGCGCCGCCGGTGACCAGGGTCCGGTGCGGCCCGTGCGGGCGCGGCTCCGGCCACACGGACGGAGGACACGACATGACGTGCCCGTCGCCCGGCGCCAGGGCGCCCCAGAGCCGTGCGCGCCGGGCGAACTCCTGCTGCGAGCGGATCCGGTGGTCGCCTCCCACGGCCACCACGGCCGTGGTCACCCCGATCACGCCGGAGCGCCGCAGCTCGCCGATGACCTCCGGGCGCTGTGCGGCGTCCACGACGACCATGTCCACCTGCTGGTCCGGTCGTGCCGAGGAGTAGTCGGAGGACCCCTCAGCCCGCGCCCGCACAGGGGGGACGCCGGGCAGCGGGCCGGGGCCCGACCGGGCGCAGAGCAGCCTGCTGCCGTCCGCGCCCTCGACCAGGGTTCCGTCCGGCGTCGCGGACACGGTGTACCCCGGGGGCACGGGGCCGGCCGCGCCCGCCTCGCGGACACGGAAGCGGTCGTCGATCATCACGCGCAGGGGCAGGCGTCGCTCGGCCAGGGCCTTGTTGCAGGACGAGCAGGTGCACTGCGGGGCCGGCCAGCCGGAGTGGCCCGCCGTCCCGAGGAATCGGATACGCACGCAGCAGAGTAAACAGCATGCCGGGCCGAGGCTTGGTTAAGCTCGGCGCAGGAGCACGGTGACCACCACTGTGGCCTGCGTGACGAAGGGCGGTCGAACATGGCGTGGACCTGGCGGTACTACGAGGCCGACGGCGCCGACCGGTTGGCGGAGGACCTGCCGTCCGAGTCGTTCACCTCGCGGGGCGACGCGGAGAGCTGGCTGGGGGAGAACTGGCAGGAGCTCGCCGACGGCGGCGTCGGCCGCGTCTCCCTGCTGGAGGACGACCGGGAGGTCTACGCGATGGCCCTGGACCCCGTCGAGTAGCGGCGCCCGGAGCGCGTGCCCCCGCACGCGGCCCCTCCCGGGGACCGGGACGCCCCGCCCGCGACGCGGCCCCGGCACCCCGAGTGAGGGTGCCGGGGCCGCGGTCGTGGTGGCGGCCCTAGGCGCGGACGTTCTCGGGGCTCTTCGTCAGCGCGGGGTCGCGCTGGACGCTGTCACCGAGGACCTCGTCGATCCGGTCCAGCAGGTCCGCGTCGAGCTTCACGCCGGCGGCCTTCACGTTGCCCTCGACCTGCTCGGGCCGGGAGGCGCCGATGATCGCCGAGGACACGTTCGGGTTCTGGAGGACCCAGGCGAGGGACAGCTGCGCCAGTGTCAGGCCGGCCTCGGCGGCCAGCGGCTCCAGCCGCTGGACCCGCTCCAGCAGGACCTGGTCCCCGACCTTGTCGGCGATGGCCTGCTTGCTCTTGGGGTCGGCGGCGCGCGAACCCTCCGGGAGGTCCTGGCCGGGCTTGTACTTGCCGCTCAGGATGCCTCCGGCGAGGGGCGACCACACGATCTGGCCGATGCCCTCGCGCTCGGAGACCGGGACGACCTCCGACTCGATGACCCTCCACACCATGTTGTACTGCGGCTGGCTGGAGACGATCCGGTCGAAGCCCATCTCGTCGGCGATCTTCAGCGCCTGCTCGATCTCCTCGGCGCGCCACTCGGAGACGCCGATGTAGAGGACCTTGCCCTGGCGGACCAGGTCCTCGAACGCCCGCATGGTCTCCTCCAGCGGGGTGGAGTAGTCGAACCGGTGCGCCTGGTAGAGGTCCAGGTAGTCGGTGCCGATACGGCGCAGGGAGTCCTCCGCACCGCGGAGGATGTGCTTGCGGGACAGCCCGCGGTCGTTCCTGCCCTCGTCCATGGGCCAGTAGACCTTGGAGAAGATCTCCAGCCCGTCCCGGCGCTCGCCCTTCAGCGCCCGGCCGAGCACCTCCTCGGCCTTGCCCTTGGCGTACACGTCCGCAGTGTCGAACGTCGTGATGCCCGCGTCCAGGGCGGCGCGGACACAGGCCGCGGCCGTGTCCTCCTCGACCTGGGAGCCGTGGGTGATCCAGTTGCCGTAGGCGATCTCGCTGACCATGAGACCGCTGTTGCCTAGATGCCGAAAGTCCATGGGCAGCACTCTAGTGGGGGAATGTGCCCCTTCGGGTGGAATGCACCGCCATGCCTGGGATCGCCCCCGAGCGGGGACGAGTGAAGGGCCGGTGCGGACACCGGCCCTACTCACGTGGTGGGGGATGGGGGCGCGTCAGCGCGCGTTGCGGGGTGTCGGGTCCTCGCCGACCTTCAGGCGCGGCTTGGGCAGGCGCAGGCGGCGGAACTGCAACTGGCGCATGGCCGCGTACATCCCGATGCCCCTGATGGCGGTGTCGTCGGGGAAGTACTCCAGGGCGCGCTTCTTGACGGTGCGGCCCACCAGGACGCCCTCGGCGATGATCGTCACCATCATCAGCGGCCAGGCCACGTAGGCGACGCCGACCTGGAAGAGCGGGTTGTTGATGAACAGCAGGGCGATGATGAGGATCGAGAACGGCAGGAAGAACTCGCTGGCGCTGCGACGCGAGTCGATGAAGTCGCGTGCGAACGCCCGGGCCTCCCCCAGGTCCTGCTGGCGGTAGTAGCGCGCCTCGTCCTTGGGCACGCCCTTGAGGCCGCCGGAACTCCGGACGGTCTGGCCGCGTTGACGGTCGAGACGGTCCCGGTAGGCGCGGTAGGCCTCCTTGCGACTCTCGGGGGCCTTCACCGGCTTGCGGGGGATCGTCTCGGATTCCCTGCGCTTTGGGGTGGGGACACCCTTCTTGGGGGTGTATCCCTTAGGTTGGGTGGCCTCAGTGGCCTCGGGGCTGGCGGATTCGGAAGAGTGCGAATCCGTGGCTGCGGAAGCGGAGCGACGTCGGAACACACCCACAGGGTAGCCGGTCATAGCTTTATGGCGACCGCGGGCCAGACCGCGTAGGGTTGGGCAAAGCGCCCGCTGGGAACAGCCGATGTACGCACCGAGAAGGGGACGGCCACGCCGATGAGCGTGTTTCAGCGACTTTCGATGATCTTCAAGTCCAAGGCCAACAAGGCCTTGGACTCGGTCGAGGACCCCAGGGAAACCCTCGACTACTCGTACCAGAAACAACTCGAACTCCTGCAGAAGGTCCGTCGTGGAGTGGCAGACGTCGCGACCTCCCGCAAGCGGGTCGAACTCCAGATCCAGCAGCTCGAGCAGCAGTCCGGCAAGCTGGAGACCCAGGGCCGCGCGGCCCTGACCCAGGGCCGTGAGGACCTCGCCCGCGAGGCCCTCACCCGCCGCTCCGGCCTGACCACGCAGATCGAGGGCCTGCGCGAGCAGCACGCCAACCTCCAGGGCGAGGAGCAGAAGCTCACCCTGGCGGCCCAGCGCCTCCAGGCCAAGGTGGACGCCTTCCGCACGCGCAAGGAGACCATCAAGGCGACGTACACCGCCGCCCAGGCCCAGACGCAGATCAGCGAGGCCTTCTCCGGCATCTCCGAGGAGATGGGCGACGTCGGCATGGCCGTCCAGCGCGCCGAGGACAAGACCGCCGAGATGCAGGCGCGCGCGGGCGCCGTCGACGAACTGCTCGCCTCCGGCGCGCTCGACGACGTCACCGGCACCGCCAAGGACGACATCCAGAGCGAGCTCGACCGCATGGCCAGCACGACCGGTGTCGAGGCCGAGCTGGAGCGCATGAAGATGGAGCTCGGCGGCGGCGGTTCCACCCCTCAGATCGAGGGCGGGAACGGCGCCGGCAGCACCGGGAACCGGGAGGGCTCGTGATCGTCCGCATCATGGGTGAGGGCCAGGTCGACCTGACCGACGCCGACCTGCAGCTGCTCAACTCGTTCGACTCCGCACTGGAGTCCGCGATCGAGTCGGGTGACGAGGAGACGTTCCGCCAGGCGCTGCACGACCTTCTCGCGAAGGTCCGGGAGGACGGCAAGCCGCTGCCCCCCGACGCCCTGGAACCGTCCGAGTTCATCCTTCCGCCCGCCGACGCCACCATGGAAGAAGTGCGGCAGATGCTCCAGGACGACGGGCTCATCCCCGGCTAGGACCGGTTCCGTCCGCGCACACCCCTTCCGTCCAGGAGGTGCGCCGGACAGGGCCAGCGGGATCCGACAGGCCCGGCCACGGCCGGTCGGAACCGCGCTCGGTGCCTGCGTGCGCGTGTTTCGCCGAGGCCGCCGTGACACCGTCACGGCGGCCTCGGCGCGTGTCCGGGGGAGGCCCGGTGTGCCCGGGAACACCCCGCGCCCGCCCGGCCCGCAGGAACTCGGCGCCCCCGGGTCCCCGTTGACGGGAGAGGGGACGCACCGTGAGGAACACGCTGTACACCGCTTTGACCCCTTTCTCACCTGTGCGAACTACACTCCGAGACAGTCGGGGAGAGGAGTGCGGCATGGCGGGATCCAAGTTCAGGCCGGACCGCGGGCTCACCACCCGGATGGTGACGACGATGGGGCTCCTGGCCCTGGTGTACGCGGCCTTCGTGGTCGGACTGGTCCTCGTCGGGCTCAACGTGTGGCTCGTCCTCGTCATCGTCGCCGGGTTCGCGCTCTTCAGCTACTTCGCCTCCGACAAGATCGCCATGTTCTCCATGGGCGCCAAGGAGGTCACCCCCCAGCAGGCGCCCGAGCTGCACGCTGTGGTCGACCGGCTGTGCGCCATGGCGGACATGTCCAAGCCCAGGGTCGGCATCGCCGACACCGACGTCCCCAACGCCTTCGCGACCGGGCACAACGAGAAGAGCGCGGTCATCTGCGTGACCACCGGCCTGATGCGTCGCCTGGACGGTCCGGAGCTGGAGGCGGTCCTCGCCCACGAGCTGTCCCACATCGCGCACCGCGACGTCATGGTGATGACGGTCGCGGGATTCCTCGGTATCGTCGCGGGCTTCCTCACCCAGGCCGGGCTGCGCTTCGCCATGTTCGCCGGGGCCAGCCGCGGCAACAACAACGGCCCCGCGCCCGCCGTGGTCGCCCTCCTGGTCGTGCTGGTCAGCGCCGTCGCCTGGGCTCTCAGCTTCCTGCTCACCCGGGCGCTGTCCCGGTACCGGGAGCTGTCGGCCGACCGGGCCGCCGCCTACCTGACCGGGCGCCCCTCCATGCTGGGCAGCGCCCTCACCAAGATCACGGGTGACATGGCGCAGATCCCCAGCCGAGACCTGCGCCAGGTGGAGCCGTTCAACGCGTTCTTCTTCGCCCCCGCGTTCTCCCGCAAGGGGTTCAGCTTCAGCCAGCTGATCGCGACCCACCCCCCGGTGGACCAGCGCCTGTCACAGCTCTCCGAGATCTCCCGGCAGCTCGGTCAGGGCGGCTGACCCGGGCCGCGGCGGCCGACACCCGACCAACGAGGAAGCACCGAATGAGTTTCTGGCGGGCCCTGCTGGGCCGTTCCAAGCCGACCACACCCGACCTCGACGCACTCTTCGGCCTCCCCTCGGCGGCCGTCACCCTGCGGGCCGCCGCCGGGTTCCGGCCCACCGGTACGGGATCCGTCGCCTTCCGCGCCACCGAGGGCGCCGCCTTCGCCGACCTCGAACGCGACATCACCGCGCTGCTCGACGCCGGTGACGGGCCGCCCGTGGGCCAGGTCACCGACGACTACGGGTACACGTGGCTGGTGGTCCGCTCGCAGAACCCGCCCGGCGCCGAGGGAGAGGTCACCGACCCCGACATCACCGGCCTGGTCACCGACCTGCACGCCGTCAACTCCACGCTGGAGGCCAACGGCTACGGACCCTCGCTCCTGTGCTCCCTGGTCGGCTTCACGGACGGGCAGCGCTCCCTCGGACTCGTGTACCTGTACAAGCGCGGCACCTTCTACCCCTTCGCCCCCACCGGGGACGGCCAGCGCAGGGACAACGCCCTCGAACTCCAGATCGAGGCCGCGGTCGGGGGAGACCTGCCCCTGGAACAGGACCGCTCGCGCTGGTTCCCGGTCTACGGGGCGCCCGGCCTGTGACGCCGGGGACGGTTCCCGGCGGACGGGCCACGCCGGGAGATGGCATCCCCGGGCCGGACAAATTACCCTGGGGGAACGAGCACATCCGTGCTTCGCCGGAACCTCCCCCTGCCAGGGGGCACTGGGGAACGGTGACAGGGAGAACACAGCGGCGGCGCGGCGGAATGCCGGACCGGCCCCGGGCGTTGGGACCCGTTGAAGAGGACAGGACCCGCCGCAGCGGGTCCGTCCCCCAAGCGACCAGGGGTCGCCAGGCAGCCGCAACCCCTTTGCAGAGGAGCTTTACAACATGACGGTTCAGAGCGAGGTCACCGAGGGGATCAACCTCACCGACGAGGCGTCCGGCAAGGTCAGGGCGCTCCTGGAGCAGGAGGGCCGGGACGACCTCCGTCTGCGTGTGGCCGTCCAGCCCGGTGGTTGCTCGGGGCTGCGCTACCAGCTCTACTTCGACGAGCGCGACCTGGACGGCGACGTCGTCACCGACTTCGGCGGCGTCGAGGTCGTCACCGACCGGATGAGCTCCCCCTACCTCGTCGGCGCCACGATCGACTTCGTGGACACCATCGAGAAGCAGGGGTTCACGATCGACAACCCCAACGCCACGGGTTCCTGCGCCTGCGGCGACTCCTTCAACTAGGAGAGCGAGCTCCCGTCTCCGGCGACCGCCGGCGACGCGGTTTCCGGGGAGGGCGGACCACCGCCCTCCCCTCGCCGTGTCAGCACTCCCGCGGACGGGCCCGGCCGGGCGGGACCCGACGCGGGAGCGGCACTGGATACCCTGGTGCAGTCAGAAACGGGCACGTCCTCGGCATGCCCGCACCCGTCCGGTCGCCCCGACCGGACGCCTCCCACCAAGGAGCCTTCGTCCCGTGCGTATCGCGGTTGCCGGATCCATCGCCACCGACCACCTCATGTCCTTCGAGGGCCGGTTCGCGGAACAGATCATCCCCGACCAGATCCAGCAGTTGTCCCTCTCCTTCCTGATCGACGAGCTGGACGTCCGTCGCGGAGGCGTCGCGGCCAACATCTGCTTCGGCATGGGAGCCTTCGGCCTCGCCCCCCTCCTCGTGGGCGCGGCGGGCGCCGACTTCGAGGACTACCGCGCGTGGCTGGAGCGCCACGGCGTCGACACGTCCGCGGTCCACATCTCGGAGCTGCGGCACACCGCCCGGTTCATCTGCACCACGGACCGGGACCAGAACCAGATCGCGTCGTTTTACGCGGGCGCCATGGCCGAGGCGCGCAACATCGAGCTCCAGGCGATCGCCGAGCGCGTCGGCGGGCTCGACCTGGTGCTCGTCGGCGCCGACGACCCCGTCGCGATGGTCCGCCACAGCGAGGAGTGCCGCACGCGCGCCATCCCCTTCGCCGCGGACCCCTCCCAGCAGCTGGCCCGGATGGAGGGCCCGGAGGTCCGCACCCTCATCGAGGGGGCGACCTTCCTGTTCGGCAACGAGTACGAGAAGGCGCTCGCCGAGCAGAAGACCGGCTGGTCCGACGCCGAGATCCTGAACCTGGTCGGCACCCGTGTCACCACCCTCGGCGCCAAGGGCGCCCGCATCGACCGCCGGGACGAGCCGAGCCTGCACGTCCCCGCGGCCGCCGTCGACAACCTCGTCGACCCGACCGGCATGGGCGACGCCTTCCGCGCCGGCTTCCTGGCCGCCCACTCCTGGGGCCTGTCGCTGGAGAGGGCCGCCCAGGTCGGCAACGCCACCGCCGTGCACTGCCTGGAGGCCGACGGCCCGCAGGAGTACACGATGACCGGTGCGTCCCTGCTGGAGCGTGTGGAGAAGTCCTACGGGGCCGAGGCCGCCGCCGAGGTCACGCCGTTCCTGTGACCGGTGCGTCCCGGGCGCCGTCCCCGCCCCTCCCGGGTCGGGGCGGTGTCCGGGAACCCGTACAGTAGATAGTCGCGACCCGCACGACCCGATCCGAACCCGGACCGGGCCGCGCCCCGAACGGTCGGCCGTACGCCCCCGAGGCGTCCGGGCCGCCGGCACGGGGAGCCCCGTGCCCGCCGGTGCGCTGAAACGCGTACCGGTTACCTAGCCCAAGCCGTCCGCGCAGGGTCGCCGCGACGGTGGGGAACCCACCCTGAACCCCCGTGCTCCGGCACGCGGTCGGGGCTCGGGCGCCGTGAGCGCCTCCCAGATCTAGGCCAGCCTTACCTGGGATTCCCTGATTCACCCTGAAAGGACATTGCATGCGCTACACCGGACCGAAGGTGCGGTTGTCCCGGCGCGCCGGCACCCCGCTGACCCGTAAGGCGGTCAGCTACTTCGAGAAGCGTCCGTACCCGCCCGGCGAGCACGGCCGCCGTGTCCGCCGCAACAGCAGCGACTTCGCCGTCCGTCAGGCGGAGAAGCAGAAGGTGCGCTGGTACTACGACCTGACCGAGAAGCAGCTGGTCAGGATCTACGAGAACGCGAAGAAGCGCCCCGGCCGTACCGGTGAGGAGATGCTCGCCGAGCTGGAGATGCGTCTGGCCACGGTCGTGCTGCGCGCCGGTCTGGCCGCGTCGATCTACGCCGCCCGCCAGTTCATCAACCACGGTCACGTGACCGTGGACGGCAAGAAGGTCGACATCCCGTCGTACCAGGTCAAGGCCGGACAGATCATCGAGGTTCGGGAGAAGTCCCGCAACATGGTGCCGTTCGTCGAGGCCGCCGAGGGCGTCCACGCGGACGACAAGATCGCCGGCTTCCTCGCGGTGAGCCACAAGGACCTGCGCATCGCGGTCATCGACCGCCCCAAGCGTGAGCAGATCCCGGTTCCCTTCGACGAGCAGCTCGTGGTCGAGTTCTACGCCCGCTAGTCGCGAACCCCGCCCCACGGGCGTCCCCAGGGACGCCCCGAGGACCGGAGAGGCCGCGCGGACCCCTGTCCGCGCGGCCTCGTCGTGTGCGGGCGACCTCCCGTGGCACTCCCGGGAAACGGCGGAAGCCGAATCGTTATCGCAACGGGACCGGGGCCTGCGCGGCCGGGATACGGCTCAGTACATCCGCCGGATGTGAAACGCGCTACCCCGCCCCAGGGGAACCTCCACCACGAACTGGTGCATCTTCATCCGGCACCAGGCGGGGATGTCGGCCCTCGCGGCCGGATCGTCCGCGGTGACCGCGATGACCGACCCGATGGGCACTTCGCCCAGTCTGGCGGCCAGCATGATGATCGGTATGGGGCACTTGCGGCCCACCGCCTCGACGGTGACCAGCGGAGCCTGCGACGGTGGATACTCGGGCACGGACACCCCCGTGTGTTGTCGTCCTGTATCCCAATCTTGACCTGCCCCGCCCCGTAAGGCGAACCCGGTTAAGGGCGTCGTAAACCCAGCGATACGCTCGCCTTGGTCTTTCCTCGCGAAGCTTCCGGAACCACCGCCCGAGGGCGGGGCGGTCGCCCGCGGGGACGAGGGCCCGGGGGGACGCCGGGCCGCGCTCCGTAGCCAGCCGGGAGGGTATCCTCCGCGGGCGAACGGGCCCGGCTCCACGTACCGCCGCGCGTTCCGCGCAGGGGCGTCTGGCAACACGCTGACCAGGTAAGCCCATGAACGGCACGCCGGGCGGTTCGCGATAATGTTTCCCCTTGACAAGCTTTGGACACTTAGGCCGCCCGTGGAGGATCCACGGGCTTCACCGCTGGGAAGGCAATCCGTGAGTCCGACCCGCCAAGAAAATCGGCGCCCCAATCCGCGCCGATGGGCACCACGCGGCGCCGCGCTCGCCGTGCTGGGGCTGGCCGCGACCGGCTGCGCGTCGAACGATCTCACTCGTTTGGGCATGCCGGAGCCGATCACCGACCAAGCCGAGCGTGTTCTCTCGCTCTGGCAGGGCTCCTGGGTGGCGGCTTTCGCGGTCGGCATTCTCGTGTGGGGGCTGATCATCTGGTCAGTCATCTTCCACCGCAAGCGCTCTGAGCAGTTGCCGCCGCAGGTGCGGTACAACATGCCCATCGAAGCGCTCTACACCGTCCTGCCGATCGTCGTCATCTCCGTGCTCTTCTTCTTCACCGCTCGGGACCAGGCGATCATCCTGGACACCGACGAGCCGGCCGACGTGAACATCGAGGTCGTGGCCTTCCAATGGGCCTGGCAGTTCAACTACCTCGACGACAAGAAGGAGAACGGGGGCGAGGTGCTCTTCTCCGAGACGGGCATCCCCAACCCGGACGGCACCGCCGACCCCTCGACGCAGACCACGCTGGTGCTTCCCGAGGGCGCGACCGTCCACTTCGACCTCCACTCGCCCGACGTCATCCACTCGTTCTGGATCCCCGAGTTCGGCTTCAAGATGGACGTCGTCCCGGGACGCGACAACGCGTTCCAGGCGAACCTCACCGATGACAGCGCGGGCCAGTACATCGGCCGCTGCGCCGAGCTGTGCGGCACCGACCACACCCGCATGCTCTTCAACGTCGAGGTCCTTCCCCAGGACGAGTACGACGCGTGGGCCGCGGAGCAGCAGCAGGCGGCCGTGACCGCCGACAACGAGGCCGCCGACGCCGTGGATTCCGAAGCGGACTCCACCGAGGGCTCGGGGGCCGAGGGATCGGATGCCGAGGGCACCGGTTCGGGCGCGGCCGACGCCGAGGAGAACGAGTAATGACCACGACGGCAACACCAGCCCGCACCGACGGCAAGGCGCCGTCGAGCACGGGCTCGATCATCGTCAACTGGCTGACGTCGACCGACCACAAGGTCATCGGGTACATGTACCTGATCACCTCGTTCGCGTTCTTCCTCTTCGGCGGTGTGCTGGCGCTGCTCATGCGCGCCGAGCTGTTCTCCCCGGGCATGCAGGTCATGTCCAACGAGCAGTTCAACCAGCTGTTCACCATGCACGGCACGATCATGCTGCTGATGTTCGCGACCCCGCTCTTCGTCGGGTTCTCCAACATCCTCATGCCGCTGCAGATCGGCGCCCCCGACGTCGCCTTCCCCCGCATCAACCTGTTCGGGTACTACCTGTACCTGTTCGGCAGCCTCATCGCCGTGGGCGGGTTCCTGACCCCGGGCGGCGCGGCCAGCTTCGGCTGGTTCGCGTACACGCCGCTGTCCGACGCGGTCCGCTCCCCGGGCCTGGGCGGCGACCTGTGGATCCTGGGCCTGGCCGTCTCCGGTCTGGGCACCATCCTGGCCGCGGTCAACTTCATCACCACCGGCCTGTGCATGCGCGCGCCCGGTATGACGATGTTCCGCATGCCGATCTTCACCTGGAACACCCTGCTCACCAGCGTGCTGGTGCTCATCGCGTTCCCGGTCCTGACCGCCGCCCTGATCGCGCTGGGTGCCGACCGGATGATCGGTACACAGGTCTTCAACGCCGAGCACGGCGGTGCGATCCTGTGGCAGCACCTGTTCTGGTTCTTCGGGCACCCGGAGGTCTACATCATCGCGCTGCCGTTCTTCGGCATCGCGACGGAGATCCTGCCGGTGTTCAGCCGCAAGCCGATCTTCGGGTACAAGAGCCTCGTGGCCGCGACCATCGCCATCGCGGGCCTGTCCGTCACCGTGTGGGCGCACCACATGTTCCCGACGGGCGCGGTCCTGCTGCCGTTCTTCTCCTTCATGACGTTCCTCATCGCGGTCCCGACCGGGGTGAAGTTCTTCAACTGGATCGGCACGATGTGGCGGGGGCAGCTCAGCTTCGAGACGCCGATGCTGTTCACGATCGGCTTCCTGGTCACCTTCCTCTTCGGCGGTCTGACCGGTGTGCTCCTGGCCTCACCGCCGCTGGACTTCCACGTCACCGACTCCTACTTCGTGGTGGCGCACTTCCACTACGTGGTGTTCGGCACCGTGGTGTTCGCGATGTTCGCGGGCTTCTACTTCTGGTGGCCCAAGTTCACCGGCCGGATGCTCAACGAGAAGCTGGGCAAGTTCCACTTCTGGCTCCTGTTCTTCGGCTTCCACGGCACGTTCCTGGTGCAGCACTGGCTCGGGGCCATGGGCTTCCCGCGCCGCTACGCCGACTACCTGCCGGGTGACGGGTTCACCGAGCTGAACCAGATCTCCTCGGTCTCGTCGTTCGTCCTGGCCGCGTCGACGCTCATCTTCTTCTGGAACATGTACATCACCGCGAAGAGGGCGCCGCTGGTCACCGTGGACGACCCGTGGGGGTACGGCTGCTCGCTGGAGTGGGCCACCTCGTGCCCGCCGCCGCGGCACAACTTCACGTCGCTGCCGCGCATCCGCTCCGAGCGTCCCGCGTTCGACCTGAACCACCCGCACGCCGCGGTTCCGGCGGGCACGGACCCCGAGAGGAACTAGGGATCTCGCCATGAAGACGCAGGCCTATCTGTTCATGGGCATCTCGACCTTCTTCGGTCTTGCTGCCGCCCTGTACGTGTACTGGTCCTACCAGGACACCGGCGCCATCGAGTGGACGGGCACCACCGCCCTGGTGGTCTCCATCGGCTTCGGCTGGATGATCGGCTTCTGGCTCTGGCAGGCGGCCCGCCGCAGCGAGCGCTTCCACGGGCTCCCCGCGGAGGAGCGGCTGGACGGCGAGATCGCCGAGAACGCCGGGGAGTACGGGTTCTTCAGCCCGCACAGCTGGTGGCCGATGTTCGTCGCGATGGCCGTCGCGTTCACCGCGGTGGGCGTGGCCATCGGCTGGTGGATGGTGATCACGGGCGCCTTCGCGATCATCCTCACCTCGATCGGCTGGATCTTCGAGTACTACCGCAAGGAGTTCCAGCACTAGGACGCGCCACCCCGAGCAATAACCACATAGCGTGCGTAATTGCCTACTCTGGGTAGAATGCGACTGTCACCGCCCCGGTGGCCGGAAGGTCTCGTACCGCGAGATCCGACCGGCCGCCGGGGTCGTGTTTTCGGTGACCTGGCCGTGACACCGGGCTTCGGGCCCGGTACACGGCGTATCCAGGCCCCGTGGTGCCCGAGGTGCTGACCCACTCCGCGTGCCGGGGCCACGTCGCAATCGACGCTGGAGGTCCTTGGTCGTGTTTTTTGAATCATTCCGGGCTCGCGTCCACCAGGCTTCCTCTCGCCGCGCCTCTGCGCTCGTGAAGCACAACCAGGCCGAACGTCGCACATCGTCGTGCGACAGATCGCCTGGACGGCCGCTCGCCGACCCGAAAGCCCTCAAAAAACACGCCCTCGGCGTGAAGGGACGAGTTTCCCGGTCGGCGGTCCGCCGCCTCGTGACCGGAGCCGCCGCCGTGGTCCTCGTGACGACGGCCTGCACCACCACGGACGACGCGGGGCCCGAGGGGGCGGCCGCCCCCGGTCCCGACATCACGGTCACCCCCGGGCCGGGTGCGGCCTCGGTGGCGCCCAACACCCCGGTACGGGTGGAGGCGGCGGGCGGGACCATCACGGACGTCCGGGTGGAGCAGGCCACCGCCGACGAGCTGGCAGGGGCCGACGGGGAGGCCGGAGGGGACACCGGCGCGGCCGTGGAGGAGCCGGCGTTCACCGGCACCCTCAGCGAGGACGGCACCCGCTGGCAAAGCGACTGGAACCTCGCCCCCGGGGCCGCGGTGAGCGTCTACGCCACGGCCGAGGACGCCGACGGCGAGGAGACCGAGGTCGTCGCGGAGTTCCACACGGAGGGCGTCGCGAAGGACGCGCGCCTCGCAGTGGTCTCCAACTTCCCGCAGACCGGCGACACCGTCGGCGTCGGCATGCCCGTCGTCGTCGCCTTCGACCGGCCGGTCGAGAACAAGGTCCAGGTGGAGAACTCCATCGAGGTGACCTCGGAGCACGAGGTCGAGGGGGCGTGGAACTGGGTCGACGACGAGACGGCCGTGTTCCGGCCCCGGGAGTACTGGAAGCCCCACCAGAAGGTCTCCGTGGACCTGCGCCTGACGGGGGTGGAGGCGGCCGAGGGCGTCTACGGGGTGGACGACGACCGCATCGACTTCGAGATCGGCCGCGAGCTCATCTCCACGATGCACGTTCCCGACCACGAGCTGAAGGTGAGGGTCGACGGCAAGGCGGTGCGCACGATCCCGGTGAGCAACGGCAAGGGCCAGGAGCGCTTCAACACCACCACCTCCGGCACGCACATCACCATGGAGAAGTACGCCGCCCTCGTGATGGACTCGGCCACGGTCGGCATCCCCGAGGGGTCGCCGGGCCACTACCGCCTGGACGTGGACTGGGCCGTGCGCACCTCCAACAGCGGTGAGTTCACCCACGCGGCGCCCTGGAACGGCAACATCGGCCACGCGAACACGTCCAACGGCTGCACGAACATGTCGGTGGAGGACGCCCGGTGGTTCCACGACAAGGCGCTCATGGGCGACGTCCTGGAGACCACCGGGACCGGGCGCGAGCTGGAGTGGGACAACGGGTGGGGCTTCTACCAGCGCTCCTGGAAGGAGTGGCTGGAGCACAGCGAGACGGGTGAGCCCCAGGTGACCGACGGGTCCGGCACCCCGGGCGGCGTGCACGGCGAGGGCCTGTAGCGGCTCCGCGCGGTCCCGCCGTCAGGCGTCGGCGCGTCCGGGGGCTCCCAGGAGGCCGTCCAGGCGTTCGGCGGTGTGCTCCCAGGACCACGTCCGCGCCACCCACTCCCGGCCGCGTGCGCCCATCTGGGCGGCGCGGTCGGGGTCCCTCAGGAGGCCGATGAGGGCTCGGGCCACCGGTCCGGGACGTGATCCGTCGACCACCCGGCCGGTCTCGCCCTCCAGGACCGCGTCCGGTGCGCCCCCGGAGTCGCCCGCCACCACGGGCAACCCGGTGGCGGAGGCCTCCAGGTACACCATCCCCAGCCCCTCCACGTCGAGGCCGCCCCGGCGGGTGCGGCAGGGCATGGCGAACACGTCGCCCGCGTCGTGGTGGGCGGGGAGCTCGGCGCGGGGGACGGGCCCGGTGAAGACCACCGACTCCATCCCCGCCGCCGCGGAGCGCAGCCGGGGGCCGTAGGGCCCGTCGCCGACCACGAGCAGGGCCGCGTCGGGGACGTCGGCCAGGACGCGGGGCCAGGCGCGGATGAGGGTGTCCTGGCCCTTGCGGGGAACCAGGCGCGACACGCACACCACGACCGGGCGACCGCCCAGGCCGTGCCGCGCTCGGATCTCCCCGCCCCCCGCCCCGGGACGGAACCGTTCCACGTCCACACCCGGCGCCAGCCGGCGCATGCGGACGGCCGCGGCCGGGGACAGGGCGCGGGAGAGCAGCCTGCGCGTGTACCGCCCCAGGTAGGTGACCGTGTCGGTGGTGTCGCCGATCCGGCGCAGCGCGGTGCTCGCCCCGGGCAGCGCCGACCAGCCGGTCTCGTGCCCGTGGGTGAGGGCCACCTGGCGGCGTACCCGGCCGCGCAGCCCGCCCGCGAGCAGCCCCAGGGGTGCGGCGGCCCCGTAGAGCACCGAGTCGCAGTCCTCCAGGGCGGCGATGGAGCGCGCCCGCGCGGCCACCCGCGGCGAGGGCAGCAGGACGCGCGCGGCGTCGCGGACGACCGGGAAGGGCTGGCGCAGGTCGAAGTGCGGGTCCGCGGCGTCGTCGGAACCGGCGGGGGAGGAGCAGTAGACGACCACGGAGCCCTCGGGGCGGCGCCGCGCCAGTTCGTGGACGAAGGACTCGATGCCTCCGGAGCGCGGCGGGAAGTCGTTGGTGATGATCAGGGTTCGCGACACGGGAGCGAGTCTAGGCGCGGGGGTGCGCCTGCGCCGAGGCCCACGCGCGGACGGCGGGAAAACCGGGTTCGACATGATCTACGTCGTACAGGTGGGGATTCGCAGGTGTGCCGCCGTCGGGCGCCGGCGGGGGAGCGGACACGACGGAGCCCCGCGACAAGCGGCGTGTCGCGGGGCTCCGGGGGTGCGTACCGCGTCAGGGCCGGACGGCCGTGACGAAGTTGGCCCGGTAGTAGTCGCTCAGGGTGACCGTGCCGATGGGACGGCTCGAGGTGGACGCGTGCACCATCACGTTGTCGCCCGCGTACATGCCCACGTGGTCCGGGCCGCTGCCGCCCGGGTAGAAGAACAGCAGGTCGCCGGGCTGCATGTTCTCCCAGGAGACCCGCTGGCCCGCGTTGACCTGGTCGTAGGTGGTGCGCGGGAGGCTCACGCCGGCGGCGCCCCAAGCGGCCTGGGTCAGACCCGAGCAGTCGTACCCTCCCGGGCCGGTGCCGCCCCAGACGTAGGGCTTGCCGATCTGGTTGTAGGCGAAGTCCAGGGCGGTCCTGGCGTTGCCGGAGGCGGGTCCGTTGTAGCTGGCGCCTCCGCCCCCGCCGCCACTGGATTCTCCGCCCCCGCCGGACCCGCCGACGTTCTCGGTCGCGGCCTCCTGCTCCTCGGCGGTCAGCTGGGAAAGCAGTTCCTCCTGCTCCGCGATGGCCTCCTCGGCCTCCTCGGTGGCGTCCTCGGAGTCCTGGAGGGCCTCGGCGGCCTCCTCCTCGGTCTCGACCGCGGAGGCCTCCAGCGTCTCCAGGTTGGCGAGCTCCTCGATGTACCGCGCGAGCTGCCCGTCGTTCTGGCCGGCGAGGTAGGTCAGATCGGCCTGGTGGGCCAGGGCGTTCTCGGGCCCGGTGGAGTTGACCAGCTCGTTGAAGGAGGTGAAGTCGGTGCCGGAGTAGGCGGCCCCGGCGAGCCGGCGCACGTCCAGGCCCATCTCCTCGACCTTCTCCTCCGCGGCCCCGATCTCCTCCAGGACCTCTTCCAGCTTCTCCTCTGCGGCCTCGTGGGTCTCCTTGGCCTCGTTGTAGGTCGCGTTGAGCTCGATGAACTCCTCTTCGAGGCGTTCGATCTCCTCGCGGACCTCTTCTGCGGTGGGCTCGGCGTGCGCCACCGCCGCGGGCACGACGAGCGCCCCGAGGGTGAGGGCGGCGACGACCGCTGTGCGGCGCCTGCGGCCGCCAGGGGATGCAGACACGTTGGGTTACACCTTTCTCCCCTTGTCCCAGGCCGTGCGGGGTTCAGCGGGAGCAAGGGACTGCGCCGGGTGGGGGGTTCAAGGGCCGGGGAGCCGGCCCGAACGCTGTGGGGCCCGGTCGGGACGCGGCTGTCACCACCAGGGGGCGGTGAAGAGGAGCAACCGCGTTCGGCGATGAACACTAGTGCATCGCGCAGGTCCCTCTCAACCTTTTCGTGACGTTCTGTTGTATGACGTCGAGCGTCCGAAAACCCCTTCGGTGTCCTATACCCGGGCGTGCCCCGGCACACGAAGAGGCCGCCCCCGGTCGAACCGGGGGCGGCCTCGAAGCATGCTCGGAGAGCGGTCCTACCGGCGGACGCCGAACTCGAACTGGCCGGCCCAGTACGCCGCGAGGTCCACGACCTCGATGTTGCGGCCGCTGCTCGGCGCGTGCACCATCTGGCCGTTGCCCGCGTAGAGCCCGTTGTGGTTCACACCGGAGAAGAACATGATGTCGCCGGGCTGCAGCGCGCTCATGTCGTTGATCCGGTTGCCCACCTCGGCCTGGGAGTACGTGGTGCGCGGCAGGTCGACGCCGCCGCTGCGCCAGGACGCCTGGACCAGGCCGGAGCAGTCGTACCCGTTCGGGCCCGTGCCTCCCCAGACGTAGGGCAGGCCGACCTTCGAGTAGGCGAAGTCCAGGGCCGCGCCGGCGCTGCCGGACGCGCCGCCGGTGTACGACTGGCCGCCGCTGCTGTCGGCGCCGTCGGCGGACCGGTCGGCGTCGGGGAACTGGCTGAGGATCTCCTGCTGCTCCTCGATCTTGGCCTCGACCGCGGTCTTGGCCTCGTCGGCCTCCTCCAGCGCAGCCTCGGACTCCTCGAGGGCCTCCTCGGCCTCGTCCTTGAGCGTGAACAGCCGCTCGGACGACTCGCCGAACTCGTCCAGCTCGGCCTTCTGGGCCTCGGAGAGGTAGTTCAGGTCGGCGCTCTGCTCGAGCAGGGCCTCGGGGCCGTCGGAGGTCAGGATGCTGGACGTGGAGTCCAGCTCACCGGAGCGGTAGGTGGCGCTGGCGAGCTGCTGGACCTTGCCCCGCAGTTCCTCGTAGCGCTCCTCCTCGTCCCCGACCTGCTCCTCGAGCTCCTCGTACAGGGCCTCGGCGACCTCGTGGTCCTCCTTGGCCTGGTTGTAGGTCTCGACGGCGCCCGCGGCCTCTTCGTTGAGCTCCTCGATGCGCTCCTCGACCTCGTCCTGGGTCGGCTCCGCGTAGGCGGTGCCCGGGGCGATGAGGGTGCTCGCGACGACGGCGCCGATACCGGTCGTGGCTGCGATTCGGCGGGCCGTGCGCCGACCACCGGAGTTCTTCATGGCGGTCCGCTCCTTGGGGTTGGGAAGTCCGCATAGGGGTGCTGAGAGGACAGGGTCCGCGCGGGGGCGGGGCGTGTGAGTGTGCGGGTCCCGACCGGAGGGCACGAACACTGCCTTCGCTCCGACAGAGCACTCACGTTCGGGAAGAACCTAGCGGACCGCTCTGCTCGTCTCAACCACATGTGCGGGCACTAGCCCCGAATCACGCGGGAACGCACCGTTCCTGCAGGGGCATTACGCCTGGAAGGGGCATGTGGGAGCGACACGGGCCGCAGGATGTGCCCTTCGGTCCGTTGTGCGCCTCAACACCCATTGCGGGGAGGCCGGAACGGCGGCCGACGGGCCCGGACCGGTTCCCCGGGGAACCGGTCCGGGGAACCGGGGCCGTTCAGCCGTGCGTCTCCAGGCGGCGCAGGAAGATCGCCGAGGGCACCGCGCGAGCGCCGGCCCTGCGGACCGCGGTCACGATCTCCCTGTCGGAGGTCACCACGGCGATCGGGCGTCCGGGCGGCTCGGCGCGCACCAGCCGCACGATCAGCTCGTCGGCCGTCTCCCCCGGCGCGCTGAAGAGCAGGCGCACACGGCGGGTCGGGGCCACCACAGGGGGCGCGTCGATGTCCGCGCCGTCGAACACGCAGGTGATCTCGGCCTTGGTCCGGCTCGCCAACCCCTCCAGCGAGGCCATCAGCCGTGTTCGCTGATCGGCCAGCGGGAGCGTCCCGTACCCGGTCTTGGTCACGTTGTAGCCGTCCACCAGCAGGTGGACCCGGGGCACCGTCAGGAGGTGCTCCAGCAGGCCCGGGTCGTCGTCGGGCAGGCCGCCCAGCGACACCCGCCGCTGTTGCTCGGTCTCGGCGACCAGGTCCGCCGGGCTGTCCAGGGCCGCGGGCAGCGCCAGCTCCCTGCGCAGCCCGTGCGCCGAGTCGACCAGGACGTCCAGCAGCACGCGGAGCCGGGCCTCGTCGGCGTTGCGCCCGGCGCGCACCGCCCGGCGCGCGTTCTCCACCTGGGCCTCGACGGCGGCCAGGCGCGACCGCAGCCGCCGGTTCTCCGACTCCAGCGAGCTCACCTGCGTCGCCGACTCCGACGCGCGGTCGGCGGTCTCGGCCAGGACCCGTGAGGCCTCCGCGGTGGCTCCCTTGGCCCGCTGCCGCTCGGTGTGCACCTTGCGGCGCAGTTCGGTGATCTCGGCGCGCTGCTCCTTGAGCTGGGACCGCAGCCGGTCCAGCTCCGACTGGTGCTCGCTCCTGGCCTCGTCCAGCTGGCGGCGCACGGAGTCGAGCGCCTCGGCGGCCTCGTCCACCTCCTTGGCGCTGGCCAGGCGCTCCAGCTCCTGGTGGACGTCCTCGATGATCTCCGGCCACCCCTTGGGGCGCAGAAGGTACGCGCAGGCCGCGACCGCCACGGGGTCGGCGGCGGGCGGGACCACGCCCGAGCGCAGCCCCTCGGCCAGCTCGGGCCACACCTGCTCCACCCGCGCCCCGACCGTGTCGCGGAACCCCTCGTCGTTCTCCAGCTGGGCGGCGATCTGCGGGCCCGCGAGCCTGGCTCTGCGGCGCGGCTCGAACTTGGCGACCCGTCTCAGGACCGGGGGTAGTTCGCTCGCGCGCATACCGCCCAGCACGTCGGAACCGTACTCGACGACCCGGGCGCGCACCGGCTCGGGCAGGGGGCGGCGCAACCGCTCCCCGTCGCTGTCGGCGCCGGGCGTCGCGTCGACACTCTCGTCGAGCGGGCCGGTGCCGTCGGAGTCGCCGCCCGCCTCGGGGCGGGCGCTCATGCCTGACCCGTCGGGCTCTCCGCCGAGGAACCGGTGGCCGTCCGGTCGGCGTCGGGACGGGCGATGACCTCGACGCTGTCGGTGGCGCCGCACCAGCGGCACTTCACCCGCTCGATCGTCTCCGAGAGCACGGTCCGCTCCTCGACGGCCCCCTCACCGGCCAGGTCCAGGTGGACGTAGTCCTGTGAACGGGTCGTTCTGGTCACGTCGAACCGTGTGAGGTTGCCGCATCCGGTGCACCGCCACCGCTCCTTGTCACCCGGCATCGCGATCCCCACGGTTCCTCCTCATGTCGTGCTCGTCACGGGACTGCGGACTCTCCAGCCCCGTCACCCACATCTTTCCACGTCGGGCAGGTCAGACCGTATTCCGGCCTGATTCGGTCGTCACCGCCGACTAGCCTGACCGCGTGGTTGGACAGTCCGCGACGCCCGTCGGCGTCCAAACGAGCATCAGCGACCTCGGCACGCCGTTGGCCGCGACGACGTTCGTCGTGCTCGACCTGGAGACCACCGGGACCAGCGCGACCAAGGCACGGGTCACGGAGGTCGGCGCGGTCAGGGTGCGCGGGGGAGAGGTCCTCGGGGAGTTCGGCACCCTGGTCGACCCCGGTGTGCTCATCCCGGCCAACATCACCCTGCTGACCGGGATCACCCAGTCGATGGTGGCCACCGCCCCTCCCATGGAGGAGGTGCTGCCCGAGGTCCTGGCCTTCCTCGACGCGGAGCCGGACACCGTCCTGGTCGCCCACAACGCCCCCTTCGACACCGGCTTCCTGAAGGCGGCGTGCGAGCGCCACGGTGTGGACTGGCCCGGGTACCCGGTGGTGGACACCCTGCGCCTGGCGCGGGCGCTCCTGCCCCGGGGGGAGACCCGCAACCACCGGCTCGCGACCCTCGCCGCGTTCTTCGGCGTCCCCGTCACCCCCAACCACCGCGCCCTCGACGACGCCCGCGCCACCGTCGGGGTCCTGCACGGACTGATCGAGCGCCTCGGCCCTATGGGGGTGTCGAGCCTGGAGGAGCTGCGCGCCGTCAACAAGCCCCCCAGCCGCGCCCAGCAGGCCAAACGGCACCTGGCGGAGGGCCTGCCCGACGGCCCGGGGGTGTACGTGTTCACCGACGCGCGCGGGGCCAGCCTCTACGTGGGCAAGAGCGGCAACCTGCGGCGCCGGGTCCGCTCCTACTTCACCGCGGCGGAGAGCCGCCAGCGCATCCGTGAGATGGCGGCGGTGGTCGAGGGCGTCACCCCCATCGAGTGCACCACGGAGCTGGAGGCGTCCGTCCGCGAGCTCCGGATCATCGCCGAGCGCAAGCCGCCCTACAACAGGCGCTCCCGCAACCCCGAGCGCGCCTCCTGGGTCAAGCTCACCACGGACGCCTACCCCCGCCTGTCCGTGGTGCGCGTGGTCAAGGACGACGGCGCCCCCTACATCGGCCCCTACGCCTCGTCCCGGGACGCCGAACAGGCCAAGGAGGCCCTGCTCCACGCGTTCCCGCTGCGGCAGTGCACGCACACGTTCTCGGCGACCAGGAGGATCGAGCCGTGCGTCCTGGCGCAGCTGGGGCGCTGCGGAGCCCCGTGCGACGGCACCGAGACGCACGACACCTACACAGTCCACGCCGACGCCGCGCGGACGGCCATGACCGGCGACCCCGCGGCCGTCGTCGACGCGCACACCGGGCGCATCGCCGAGCTCGCCGCCGCCCTGCGCTACGAGGAGGCGGCCACCCTGCGCGACCGGCTCGCCGCGTTCCTGCGCGGTGCCCGGCGGGCGCAACGGCTGTCGGCCATCGCCGCCGTGCCCCACCTGGTCGCCTCCCGGCGCTCTGCCCTGGGCTGGGAGACCTGCGTTGTCCGCCACGGGCGCCTCGCGGCGAGCGCGGTCCTGCGCCCGGGGACCGACCCCGCCGCGTTCCTGGCCTCGCTCGTGGCCACCGCCGAGTACGTTCCGGCGGGGCACGGGCCGAGCCCCCGCGCCCTGCCCGCCGAGACCGAGCTCGTCCTGGACTGGCTCGCCGACCCCGCGACGCGACTCGTCGACGTCGATGGCGACTGGACATGCCCGTTGCGAAGCGCCGAGGCGCACACGGAGATGACACACTGGGCGCATGGCCGCGCTTCCGCTCAATGACGACTACCCCGTCCGCCGAGCCCCCCTCGTCGCGTACACGCTGATCGCGGTCAACGTCCTCGTCTACCTGGTGTCCCCCCAGGCGGCGACGGCCGTCTGGTACCCCGTGGACATGCTGGGCCGCTTCTGCGCCATCCAGGACTACTTCATGCGCTGGGGGGCGGTGCCCGCCGAGATCCTCGGCCAGGTCGACCAGGCCCCGCACGTGGTGCCCGAGTGCGGGGCGGTGGACGGCAAGCCCGTGTGGTTCTCGGTGTTCAGCTCGATGTTCGTGCACGCCGGCGCCATGCACCTGTTGGGCAACATGGTCTACCTGTTCGTGTTCGGCCCCGTCGTCGAGGACCGGATCGGACGGATCCGCTTCCTGCTCCTGTACGTGGTCACCGGTCTGGCGGCCGCCTTCGGCTTCGCCCTGGTCGACCCCGGGGCCGCGGTGCCCATGGTGGGCGCCTCCGGCGCGATCTCCGGCGTGCTCGGCGCCTACCTCGTCGTGCAGTTCCGCAGCAGGGTCACCACGCTGGTGTTCGTGGTGATCCCGATGCGCCTGCCGGGGTGGGCCCTGGTGGGCAGCTACTTCGTGCTTCAGTATCTTCTCTACGTCACCACATCGAACACCCCCGGTGCCGGGAGCGGAGTCGCCTACGCGGCGCACGTGTACGGGTTCATCGCCGGGGTGATCGCGGGACTGGTGGTCTACCGGCTGCGATGGCGCTCCGGGACGCGGCTTTCCGACGTCTACTAGGGGTGCCCGGCGCGACCGGGCCCGCCGTCCCGCGGCCAACCGCCCTGGAGGCACAGTGATCACCGCGATCGTCATGATCAAGGCCGACGTCAACCGCATCCCCGAGGTCGCCGAGGCGATCGCGGAGATCGACGGCGTGAGCGAGGTCTACTCGGTCACCGGGGGCGTCGACCTCATCGCCGTGGTGCGCGTGCGCCGGCACGAGAACCTGGCGGAGGTGATCCCGGGGCGGGTGAACAAGGTCCCCGGGGTCCTGTCGTCCGACACCCACATCTCCTTCCAGACCTACTCCAAGCACGACCTGGAGTCGGCCTTCGCGATCGGCTGGTAGACGCGGATGGCCGTGTACCGGGACCCCTCCGAGCCCGGCGTGCTCCGGCTCCCCTCGGGCGTGCTCGTCCGCGGCCGCGGTCTGCGCCACCCGCGGCCGGAGGGCCCCGACCCCTCCTACGCCCTCCACCTGCTCGGACACGAACCGCCCCCGGTGCCCTGGGAGGCCCGCTGGGTGCGCTGGAGGGACTTCGGGCTCCCGTCCGACCCCGCCGACCTCCGCGAAGCCCTGGCGGAGGTCCTGGACCGGTCCCGCGCCGAACGGGTCGAGGTCGCCTGCTCGGGAGGCCGGGGCAGGACCGGCACCGCGCTGGCCTGCCTCGCCGTCATGGACGGGGTGCCCGCACGGGAGGCGGTCGCCTACGTCCGGGAGCACTACTCGCCGCGCGCCGTGGAGACCCCGTGGCAGCGGCGCTTCGTGCGCCGCTTCGGGTGAGGAGCCGGCCCGGCCGCTGAGAGCGCGGGGCGGTCGCCGTACCCGGCGACCGCCCCCGCCCGTCACACCCGCGGCGGACCGGGCGCCGACAGCGTGTCCGCGCCCTCAGACCGCCTTGGCGTGGCCCTGGCTGATCTCCACCCAGTTCTCCAGGACGCGCTCGGCGGCGCCGGAGTCCACGGCGGCGACGGCGCGCTCGTACCCGTCGCGCACGGCGTCCAGGAGCGGTCCCTCCACGCCGTCCACGGCGGCCAGTGCCGCGCCCGCGTTGAGCAGCACCGCGTCGCGCACCGGTCCCGGGCGTCCGGCGAGGAGGTCGCGCACCGCCTGGGCGTTGAACCCCACGTCCCCTCCGCGCAGGTCCTCGGCACTCGACCTGGCGATGCCCAGGTCGGCGGGGTCCAGGTTCTCCCGGCGGGCTCCGCCGTCGCGCACCACCCACACCGTGGACGTGGTCGTCGTGGTCAGCTCGTCGAGGCCGTCGTCGCCCCGGAACACCAGGGCGGAGGCGCCGCGGCGCGCGAACACCCCGGCGATCACCTCGCACATGCGCTCGTCGAACACCCCGATGGCCGAGGCGGTCGGCTGTGCGGGGTTGGTCAGCGGGCCGAGGAAGTTGAACACCGTCGGCACGGCCAGCTCGCGGCGCGGCTTGGCGGCGAAGCGCAGGGACGGGTGGAACAGCGGGGCGAAGCAGAAGGTGATGCCCGCCTCCTCCGCCACCCGTGCCGTCAGCTCCGGGGGCAGGTCCAGGACGACGCCCAGCCGCTCCAGGACGTCGGCGGTGCCGCAGGAGGAGGACGCGGCCCGGTTGCCGTGCTTGACCACGCGCGCACCGGCGGCGGAGGCCACGATCGCCGCCATCGTGGACACGTTCACGGTGTGCGCCCGGTCGCCGCCGGTGCCGACGATGTCCAGGGTCGGGCCGGACACGCTCACGCGCACCGCGTTGTCGAGCATGCCCTGGGCCAGACCGGTCACCTCGGACACGCTCTCGCCCTTGGCGCGCAGCGCGATGGCGAACCCGGCGATCTGGGCGTCGGTCGCCGACCCGGACATGATCTCGTTCATCGCCCAGGCGGTGTCGGTGCTGCTGAGGGTGACACCGCCGAGCAGGGCGGTGATCAGGTTCGACCAGGTCCGCTCGGTGACGGCCGACGGTTCGGAGGCGGGATCGGGTGAGGCGGGGGCGTTCATTCAGGCGACTCCACGGTGAGAAACGGGCGTAGGGACCCGGGGCGGCGGCGCGCGGCGGAGCGGTCCCCGGTGCGCGGCGCCCGGCGCCGGAGCGGTGGCCCGTCCTCCGCGTCGCCGGCCCTCGCGGGCGGCGGCGGACGACGGGCGGACCGCCCTCAGGCTCCCCGGAGCGGGGACAGGGCGTGGCCGCGCCATCGCCCGATGTCGGCGCCGTGGTTGAGGGACCCGCCCACCACGAGGCGGCGGCGCATGTCCCTCTCGCCGTCGTCGTCCACCCGGTCTCCGTCTCCCACCCGGCTCACCCGCTCAGGGCCGCGACCCGCTGGCGCATCAGCTCGGCCAGGGACTCCGCGAGCGCGACGGGGTCGATGGGGTGGCTGACGACCTGCTCGGCCTGCGACCAGGTCGCGAGCCAGCCGTCGTCGCGCCGGCCCACCAGGAGCAGCACCGGCGGGCAGCGGTAGATCTCGTCCTTGACCTGGCGGCACAGGCCCATCCCGCCGACGGGGGACGCCTCGCCGTCGAAGACGGCCACGTCGATCGCCGCCGCCGGGTCGTTGTCCTCCAGCTTGCGGATGACGACGGGTGCGGTCGCGCACTCGACGAACTCCACCCGGGGGACGTCCGCGGCCGGGCGGCGGCCGATCGCCAGCCGGACCTGTTCACGGGTGTCGGCGTTGTCGCTGTAGACCAGCACGCGCATCCTGGCGCCCGTGTCCGTACCGCTGACCACCATCGCGCAACCGTCCCATCGCGTCTGTCCGCGGCCGCCGCCGTGGGGGGTGCGGCCGAGGCGTTCGTTGGCTGTATGCCTATGACTGTATTGCCTCGTGGCCCCGCTGCCCAGAAGACTGCTGGAGTCGTTCCGGCGGCTGAGACCTTCGACACCACAGGATGCCAGTACCTCGAAGGGGTTCGTTCACCCGCCCCGGGCGCGGCGTTGTCCAACAGTGATCGTTTCGATACCTGGGCGTTGGCTCGGGTGGGTTGGCGTGCCGAGAAGAGGGGTACGAATCGCCTCAGCCGCCCTGGATCGCGCTTTTTCGCCCCCTGCGGCGCGTCGGATGCGGACTCGGGGTGCCCGAGCCGCTACAGTAACGCCCGAGTCACGGCCCGAGGTTCGCGGGCGCGGTCCGAGACGGTCCATACCGGGACTGAACCGCCTCCTTACGGGGGGTCGAGTACGGACGTCCGCGAGATGCCGTAATAATGCTCCCGTGGCGACAGCAACCGCGAACCCAAAAACAGCACCGACACCAGCACATGGTGCGGCAAAGCGTCCTGACCTGGTGAGCGTTGGCACCATCGTGTGGTTGGCCAATGAGCTCATGTTCTTCGCTGCGCTGTTCGCGATGTACTTCACCATCCGATCGGTGACCAATGGAAACCCCGACCTGGGGGCATGGCCGGCGACCCACCTGAACGTTCCGTGGGCGACGACCATCACCGTGGTCCTCGTGGCTTCGAGCTTCACCGCGCAGGCCGGCGTCTGGGCCGCAGAGCGCGGCGACGTCAAGAAGCTGCGCATGTGGTTCTTCCTGACGTTCTTCATGGGTCTGTTCTTCATCCTGGGACAGGCCTATGAGTACTACGAGCTCATCGCCCACGAGGGCCTGACTCTTCAGTCGAACGCCTACGGGTCGATGTTCTACCTGACCACGGGCTTCCACGGACTCCACGTCATCGGTGGGCTGGTCGCGTTCCTCATCATGCTGGGACGCACGTACGCCGCGAAGCGCTTCACCCACCAGCAGGCAACCAGCGCGATCGTCGTGTCCTACTACTGGCACTTCGTCGACGTCGTCTGGGTCGCTTTGTTCTTCACCATCTACTTCATCCAGTAACCCGAAACGGGGAAACCGTGAAATGGATTACCGCGCGGCGACGGCATCCCCTTGCGGGGTATGTCGTCGTCATCCTCGCGCTAGCCCTGTTCGGGGTGGGATATGCCGCGTTGGCACCCACCGCGGACCAGGCCCAGGCGCAGACTCTCGCCGCTGACGTCCCGTCACCGGATGACGTGGACATCGCCGAGGGCAAGACCGTCTTCGACCAGACGTGTGCGAGCTGCCACAACTATGACGGGAGTGGCAGCTACGACGCTGAGGGGAACGTGACCAACGGTCCCGACCTCCGCGACGTCGGTCCCGCGGCCATCGACTTCCAGGTCAGCACCGGGCGCATGCCGTCCATGGACCCGAACACCCAGATGCCCCGCAAGCCCATGGTCATGTCCGAACAGGACCTGGCCAACCTGATCGCGTACTACAACGCGGAGATCAGGGAGGGCGAGAACGGTGCCGAGGTCCCCTACGACGTCCCGGACTCCGAGCCCAACCGCGCGGACTTCGAGGACGAGGCAGCGTTCGAGGCCGCCGTCGAGGAGTGGGAGTCCGAGTACGACTCCTACATCGAGGGCGCCGAGGACACCGACCTGGGCATGAAGCTCTACCTGACCAACTGTGCGCACTGCCACAGCTGGTCCGGTGCCGGCGGTGCCCTCACCGACGGCCGCTGGGCCCCCGAGATCCACGACGCGTCCCCGCGCGAGATCTACGAGGCCATGGTCAGCGGTCCCGGAGCCATGCCGATGTTCAGCGACGGCGCCATCACTCCCGAGGAGAAGCACGAGCTCATCTCCTACGTGAAGACCCTCCAGGCGGAGCCGAACGCCGGTGGCGTCTTCGACCTCGACCGCATCGGTCAGGTCGCCGAGGGCTTCATCGGTTGGGTCGTCGGCCTGGCCCTGATCGTCGCCTGCGCGATCTGGATCACCGCGAAGCAGCGTGCACATGACTGAGAACGACAACAACGACAACAACGAGGCCGGGGCCCACACGCCTGAGCGCGTGGTCGGTACCCCGAAGGCCGCAGCGGAGGAGCAGGTGGTGTCCGAGGCCTCCGCGGAGGCTCCCGAGGAGCACGCCGGCCCCTACCGCGCGTCGGAGACCCACGGGCACTCCGAGGAGGTCCAGCGCCGCGGCGAGAAGGTCGCGTCCGTCTGGTTCATCATCGCCTTCCTGGGCGGTATCGGCTTCCTGGTCTCCTACTTCCTGTTCCCGCCGAACGCGGCGGGCGAGCCGGCGATCGCCGACCCGCAGATCGGCCAGTACTCGAACATGCTGCTCGGTGGCACGCTCACCGTCGCCATGTTCGGTATCGGCGCGGGGATGACGGTCTGGGCGCGCAAGGTGATGCCCCACTACGAGGTGCACTCGCCCTACGACGAACTGCCGTCGAACGAGCAGGAGAAGGGCTCCTTCAGCGACTTCTTCATGAAGAGCGCCGACGAGAGCGGCTTCACCAAGCGCCCGCTGATGCGGCGCACGCTCATCCTCGCGATGGTGCCCCTGGGCCTGGCCCCGATCGTGCTGCTGCGCGACACCGGCCCGCTGCCCGGGGACAAGCTGAAGCACACCCCGTGGGAACCCGGGATGCGCATGTTCGTCGAGGGCACCCACCGCGAGATCCGCGCGGAGGACCTGGAGAACGACCCGTACGGGATGATCTCCGCCCTGCCCGCGATCGACGACGGCCACCACCCGCACGGCATGAGCCTCACCGACCAGGCGAAGTCCGTGATCCTGTTGATCAAGATCCCGGAGGACGACTGGAAGGAGGGCATGACCGAGGCGATCGAGGGCACCGATGAGACGCGTCTGAACTGGACGCACAACGGGATCATCGCGTACTCCAAGATCTGCACCCACGTGGGCTGCCCCGCAGCCCTGTACGAGCGCACGACGCACCGCATCCTGTGCCCGTGCCACCAGTCAACGTTCGACGCTGCGGACGCTGCCAAGGTCGTCTTCGGACCGGCGCACCGCGCTCTGCCGCAGCTTCCCATCAGCGTCGACGATGAGGGCTACCTCATCGCGACCGGCGACTTCACGGAGCCGACCGGTCCGACGTTCTGGGATTATGCGAAGGACTAGTCGATGAGTAAGACCACGCAAGCACCCAAGGCGCTGCGCGGCGTCGGAAACTTCATCGACGACCGCTTCCACCTGGCCAAGACCGGTGAGAAGAACCTTCGCAAGGTCTTCCCGAACCACTGGTCCTTCATGCTGGGCGAGATCGCGCTGTACTCGTTCATCATCCTGCTCGTCACCGGCGTCTTCCTCACGCTCTGGTTCAAGCCGAGCATGCTGGAGGTCGTCTACGACGGCTCCTACGAGCGCCTCCAGGGCGTTCCCATGTCGGAGGCGTACGCCTCCACGCTGTTCATCGACTTCGATGTGCGTGGCGGTTTCCTCGTCCGGCAGATCCACCACTGGGCCGCCCTGATCTTCCTGGCGGCGATCGTGGTGCACATGCTCCGCGTGTTCTTCACCGGTGCGTTCCGCAAGCCGCGCGAGATCAACTGGCTGATCGGTATCGCGATCTTCGCGCTGTCGATCATCGAGGGCCTCTTCGGCTACTCCCTGCCGGACGACCTGCCCTCGGGCATGGGCGTGCGGATCCTCCAGGGTGTGATCCTCGCGCTGCCGCTGGTGGGCACGTACGTCTCGATGTTCCTCTTCGGCGGGGAGTTCCCCGGCGAGGACATCATCACGCGGCTGTACATGCTGCACGTGCTGGCGATCCCCGCGGTGCTGCTGGCCCTGATCGTGGCGCACTTCATGATCCTGTGGCACCAGAAGCACACGCAGTACCCGGGTATCGGGCGAACAGAGAAGACCGTCGTGGGAACACCCATGTTCCCCGCGTTCGCGGTCAAGGCCGGCGGGTTCTTCTTCTTCACGTTCGCCGTGATCGCCGGTCTGAGCGCGTTCGTGCAGATCAACCCGATCCACCTGTTCGGGCCCTTCACCCCGACGTCCATCACCTCCGGGCTCCAGCCCGACTGGTACATGGGCTTCCTGGAGGGTTCGCTGCGCATCTTCCCGAACACCTTCGACTTCAACATCTTCGGTTACGCGGTGCCGGTCGCGGTACTCGTCCCGGGGCTCGGAGTCATGGGCATGCTCTTCGTCCTGCCGGGCGCATGGCCGTTCGTGGAGCAGTGGATCACCGGGGACAAGGGCGTCCACAACGTGGCCGACCGTCCGCGCAACGCGCCGGTCCGCACCGCCCTGGGCGTCGCGGGCATCACCGCCTACGGTGTGCTCTGGCTCGCCGGGTCCAACGACATCCTGTCGGAGACCTTCTCGATCGACCTGTACCTGACCACGTACATCTTCCGTACGCTGGTCTTCGTCGGGCCGGTCGTGGCGTTCATCGTCACCAAGCGGATCTGCCTGGGCCTCCAGCGCAGGGACCGCGACACCCTGGAACACGGCTACGAGAGCGGCATCATCCAGCAGCTCCCCAGCGGTGAGTTCATCGAGGTCCACAAGCGCAACTCCGACGAGACCACCGAGGTGCTGGAGAGCAAGCCGCTCATCACCTCGACGGCTCTCGCGGACGACGCGGACGTCGACGACAAGGGCGTGGAGAACCCCAAGTCCCGCAAGGGCATGGGCAAGCTCCGCCGCTCCTTGGCGCACTGGTACACCAAGGACAACGTGTCCATCGACGGTGTCGAGGCGCACAGCGGCCACCACCTCCACCACTCCGCACCGGAGGGTGAGAAGGAGTCCGCCCACTAGGATCGCCTCCTGATCGACGGACCCGGCCGCACTGCGGCCGGGTCCGTCGTGTTCCCCCCCTCCCCGTGCGGTGGGGCGGGTCGAGGCAGCGGCGCCGCGCCTCCGCCCGGCGGGGCGGCCCCAGTGCGCCCGTGAGACCTCGGGAGCCGTCGGGCCGGTTCCCCGTCGCGGCGCCGGGGGGCGGTCCCGGAGGGCGTGCCACGGCGACAGCGGCGGCCACGGCCAGACCGGGACGGCCGACGTCGCGCCCGGGGAGCGCCGGAGCACGGGTGGCGGCGCTCGGCCCGGACGCCGAACGCGGGGAGGGGCACACACGGAGGGGGCCGGTCGCCTTTGGGCCCCCGCCCCCCTCGGGAACAGCGGCGGTCAGACGTCGTAGATGCCGTCGATCTCCTTGCTCCACTGCTTGCTGACCACGTGCCGCTTGACCTTCAGGGAGGCGGTCATCTGGCCGCTCTCCTCGGTGAAGTCGCTGGGCAGGATCTTGAACTTCTTGATGCCCTCGGCCTTGGACACCGCGTTGTTGGCGCTGTCCACGGCCTCCTGCACGACGGCGTTGAGGTCCGGGTCCAGGGTCAGGTCCGCGATCTCACCGGTCTTGTTGTTCGCTTCCTTCCACTGCGCGAACGAATCCGGGTCGATCGTGATCAGCGCGGCGATGAACTTGCGGTTGTCGCCGACCACCATGCACTGGCTGACCAGGGCGTGGGCGCGGATGCGGTCCTCCAGGACGGCCGGGGCGACGTTCTTGCCGCCCGCCGTCACGATGATCTCCTTCTTGCGGCCGGTGACGCTCAGGAAGCCGTCCTCGTCCAGGGTGCCGAGGTCGCCGGTGCGGTAGAAGCCGTCCTCGGTGAAGGCCTCCTTGGTGGCCTTCTCGTTCTGCCAGTACCCGACCATGATGTGGTCGCCCTTGAGGAGGATCTCGCCGTCGTCGGCGATCTTGACGGTGGTGCCCGGCAGGGGCTGGCCCACGGTGCCGATCTTGTTGAACTCGGGGCTGTTCACCGTCGTCGGGGCGGTCGTCTCGGTGAGGCCGTAGCCCTCGATGATGGTGAAGCCGACGCCCCTGAAGAAGTGGCCGAGGCGGGCGCCCAGCGCGGATCCGCCGGAGACCGCGTAGTCGGCGTTGCCGCCCAGCGCGGCGAGCAGCTTGCCGTAGACCAGCTTGCTGAACAGCTTGTGCTTGAGCTTGAGGGAGAGGGGGATCTGCCCGGTGGTGAGCGCCTTGCTGTAGGCGATGGCGGTCTCGGCGGCGGCGTTGAAGATCTTGCCCTTGCCCTCGGCCGCCGCCTTCTGCTCGGCCTTGGTGTAGACCTTCTCGAACACGCGGGGGACCGCGAGGAGGAAGGTCGGCCGGAACACGGAGAACTGCTCGATCAGCTCCGGCCCGGTGGACGGGAAGTGGCCGAGGGTCGCCTTGCCCTCGACGACCATCACCTGCACGAAACGGGCGAAGACGTGGGCCAGGGGCAGGAAGAGGAGGGTGGAGGGGTTCTCCTTGCCGCGCAGGACCTGCTTCGCCGGGCCCTCGAGGGCGTTGTGGGCGATGAAGAGGAAGTTGCGGTGGGTGAGCTCGCAGCCCTTCGGGCGACCGGTGGTGCCCGAGGTGTAGATGAGGGTGGCGATGTCGTCGACCTTGACGGCGGTGCGACGCTTCTCCAGCGCCTCGTCGGCGACCTCGGCGCCGCTGGAGCGGAGCTCGGCGAACTCGGGGTCGTCGAAGCGCCAGACCGGGCCGAGCCCGGGGGCCTTGGCGCGGATCGACTCGACGCGCTCGGCGTGGGCGTCGGTCTCCACGAAGACGGCCTTGGCGGCGGAGTCGGAGAGGATCCACTCGATCTGCTCGGCGGAGGAGGTCTCGTAGATCGGCACGGTCACCCCGCCGACGGACCAGATCGCGTAGTCGACGACGGTCCACTCGTAGCGGGTGCGCGACATCAGGGCGACGCGGTCTCCGTGCTCGACGCCCGCGGCGATCAAGGCCTTGGCGTACGCGGCGATGTCGCCGTGCAGCTCCGCGACGGTGACGTCGCGCCACTGGCCGGACTCCTGCCGACGGGCGGCGACGGCGTTCGGCTGGCCGGCCGCGCGCGCGTAGAGCGTGTCGGTCAGCCGCGCGTCGTCGGAGATCTCAGCCTTCGCGGGAGAGCTGTATTCGCGCACGTGGTGCTCCTGGACGTGTACGGGTTCTGGATATGTGGGGACGTGACGACCGTAACAACAGGAGGCTACTCATGAGTAGAACGTGTTGCCGTTCGGTATCCAACGGTGATCCGGAGTCGACGCGTGGCAGGGAGTGAACGCGCTGTTCAGCGTGCTGTCCCCCTGCCGTCGGCGTGCGGGGTCCGAGCCCCCGAAGAGTCGTGTGCACGCGGGCGCGTCCGGTCCGGCGGCGCGTGACGCCCTCGGGGAGATCCGGAAGTGCGCAGGTCAGGATGGTTGTTCCACCGGCCTCGCGTACGCACGCGAGACTATACGCCCGCCATGGCCTTTGCGCACATCACGTTAACTCTGTGCCATATGCGTCATATGTGGTCGTTCATCCCTCTCGATGCCGTCGTCGTTCCTCCCCGGGACAACGCGGGGGGCACCCCCGCTCATCCCTGGTTGATCCCTGAGCCTGCCCTGAGAAGCCTGCCTTGTGCCCCCGCGGCCGGTTACCGTGAAGCCAGAACGTGGCGCGAGGAGAGGAAGCGGACATGGCGGACAACACCGGTCGCGACGGCGGTTCGGGTGCGGGAAGGGGGGACGCCCCGGACCTCATCGACGACGCGCTGAGACTGGTCGACACCCTCCAGCGCAGGCTTCTGGTGGCCGGGGTGAAGCGCGGGGTCGGCGCGGTCACGTCCCCGCCTCCGGCCAAGGGCGACGTGTGGGAGGAGGCGATCCGGCTGGAGAGCAGGGACGAGCGGCCCCCGCTGGAGGAGGTCCTCGACATCGTGCGCAGGTCCGCCCCCGAGGTCGCCGGACACCTGGGGCGCGCGGGGCTGGCCGCCTTCGACGCGTTGGGCCGCACCTGGGGCGTGGTCGAGCGCTCCCTCGAGCAGAGCAGGGCCGACTCGGCCGCAGATCCTGGGGACGTGCAGGGGTCCGGTCCCGTCCCGCCGTCCGCCCCCTCCGCGCCCCCGGCCGTCGGCGGGGCCCCGAAGGCCGCGGACGGTCCGGACAAGCAGGTCGCAGCGGGTGATCAGGGATAGCCGGGTGGGTTTCGCTCCGGGGGTGTCCGGGGTCGCCCCCAGCCTGGTTTAATCGAATGGTTTACACCATTTGAAAACCCTCTGCCATGAACCTTGAGACTTATGTCAGAGTTCGGGCGTAAGTACGAAGGAGCTGCCCCCATGCTGACCATCGGCGTAGACATCGGCGGGACCAAGGTCGCCGCCGGTGTCGTCGACCACGACGGGCAGATCCTCGACAAGGTCAAGTACCCCACCCCCGCCAACGACCCCGGGGGCCTGGCCGACGTCGTCGGCAAGGCCGTGGCCGAGCTGTGCGGCCGGCAGGAGGCCGGGTCCGTCCTGGCCGTCGGCGTCGGCGTGGCCGGATTCGTCGACGAGGACCGCGCGACCGTCCAGGTCGCCGTCAACCTGGGGCTGCGCGACGAACCGCTCAAGGAGCGCGTCCAGGAGCGGGTCGGCATGCCGGTGGTGATCGAGAACGACGCCAACGCCGCGGCCTGGGCGGAGGCCCGGTTCGGAGCGGGGCGCGGCAGCGACCACATCGTCTGCGTCACCCTGGGCACCGGCATCGGCGGCGGCCTGGTCATGGGCGGCGCCCTGCACCGGGGCCGCTTCGGTGTGGCGGCCGAGGTCGGCCACTACCGCATGGTCCCGCACGGGCGCCGCTGCGCCTGCGGCAACCACGGCTGCTGGGAGCAGTACGCCAGCGGCCGCGCCCTGGTCGCCGAGGGGCAGGACCGGGCACGCACCGACCCCCAGGCGGCCGAGCGCATGCTCAAACTCGCCGACGGCGTCGTCGAGCAGGTGGAGGGGCACGTCATCACCCAGGCGGCGCTGGAGGGCGACCAGGCCGCGCTGGAGTGCTTCGGGATCGTCGGCGAGTGGGCCGGGCTCGGCCTGGCCGACCTGGCCGCCATCCTCGACCCGGAGTGCTTCGTCCTGGGCGGCGGTGTCTCCGACGCCGGGTCGATCCTGCTGGACCCGGTCCGCGCCTCCTTCGCCCGACACGTGTCGGGCCGCCCCGGCCGCCGCCTCGCCGAGGTGCGCCTGGCCGAGCTGGGCGGGGAGGCCGGGATCGTCGGCGCCGGAGACCTCGCCCGCCACTGACGCACCGGGCGCCCCGCCCCGTCACCCCGCGGGCGCCCGGACTGCGCGGTCTTCGTGCCTCCGCTCCGGCGCGGGTTGCGGGAACGCCGCGGGTGCCCGGAGAGCGTGTACCCGCGGCGCCCCCGGAACGCCGCCGGCGCCGGGGACCCACGGAGAAGGGCGGGCCCCGGTGGAGTCACCGGGGCCCGCCCTCATGTCACGGGGGGACTACTCCTTCGCGTCGCCGCCGCCCTCGCCGCGCGCGGCCCGCTTCTCCTCCCTGCGGGCCCGGCGCTCCTCCTTGCGGCGGTCGCGCTCCGCACGGCGGCGGTCCTTGTCATCGGCGTGCTGCTCGCGCCGCGCCTCCTTGGCCTCGGCCTCCAGCTCCGCCTTGATCGACTGCGCGTAGCGGTCGACGTACTCCTGGCCCGACAGCTCCATCAGCGCGTACATGATCTCGTCGGTGACCGCCCGCAGCACGCGCGGGTCCGTCTCCATGCCCTCGTAGCGCGAGAAGTCCAGCGGCTTGCCGAACTTGACCTTGGGCCGCACACCCAGCTTGGGGACCGTGCGCCCGGGAGGCATGATCTTCTCCAGGTTGATCATCGCCATCGGCACCACCGGCGCCTTGGACTCCAGCGCCAGGCGCGCCACACCGGTACGGCCGCGGTACAGCTTGCCGTCCGGGGAGCGGGTGCCCTCCGGGTAGATGCCCAGCAGGTCGCCGCGCTTGAGGACGCGCAGACCGGTGCGCAGCGCCGCCTCGCTCGCCTTGCCGCCGGACCTGTCGATCGGGATCTGCCCCACGCCGGTGAAGAACGCCCGGCTCAGCAGGCCCTTGACACCGGTGCCGGTGAAGTACTCGGACTTGGCCAGGAACGTGATTTTGCGCGGCAGCGGCAGCGGACCGAAGAAGTGGTCCGAGAAGGAGAGGTGGTTGCTGACCATGATGGCCGGACCGCGGCGCGGCACGTTCTCCACACCCTCGGCGCGCGGCTGCCACAGCACGGCCAGGACCGGGCCCAGAATCGCCTTGACCACCCAGTAGAACATCGCTCAGCTCACCCCTGCACACGCGGGGAGGACTGGGCAGGGCCTGCCACGATTCACTGTCCCGCTCGTCCGACATTGCCAGGAGGGTGCGCGCCCGAGGAGGGCGGTGGAGCCACCGCCTGACGTGCGCCATCCTCCCATCGTGCGGGCGCAACTGCCAAAGCGCCCCCAAACGGGCTCCCGACCCGACCCAGACGAGGATACTCAGTCGGCCCCCGCGGCGCGCTACGCCCCTCTCGCGGCCGGAGGCCGGGGCGTTAGTGTGCACCCATGACAAACACTTCTCCGAGCGGCTAGCCTCACGGCTGGAGCCAGGGCCCGGGCCGTCCCGCGGGCCCGGTCCACGGCCGACGCCAGCACCGCAGAAGCCCGCACCGACGCGCACCGCACGATCCCCTGGAGCCGCTCCGTGAGACCGACCGACACCGTACCCCTCATCCCCGGTGCGGAGCCCTTCAGCCACCGCGGGTCGGAGGTCGGCGTACTGCTCTGTCACGGATTCACCGGTTCGCCGCACTCGATGCGCCCCTGGGGCGAGCACCTCGCCGCGGCGGGGTACAGCGTGGAGATCCCCCTCCTGCCCGGACACGGAACCGTCTGGCAGGACATGAACCTCACCACCGCCGACGACTGGTTCGCCGAGGTCGAACGGGCCCTCCTGGACCTGGCCGCGCGCTGCGAGGAGGTCTACGTCATGGGACTGTCCATGGGCGGAGCCCTCGCCCTGCGCCTGGCCCAGGAGCACCCCGGCCTCGTGCGCGGGGTCGTGCTGGTCAACCCGTCCCTCGTCCTGGAGGACGTGAGGCTGCCGTTCATCGCGCCGGTCCGACGGCTCGCCGCGCGGATCATGCCCTCCACACCGGGGCTGTCCAGCGACGTGTCCAAGGACGACACGACCGAGGGCGGGTACGACCGCGTCCCCACCGCGGCCGCCGCGACACTCCCGAAGCTGTGGCGCGAGGTTCAGGAGGGCATGTCCGGTTTGCGAGCGCCTGTTCTGGCCTACCGGAGCCCCCAGGACCACGTTGTCGGACCCCGGAGTCTGCGTATCCTCGCTAGTAGAGCGGTCAACACCCGGCTGACGATCCACCTGCTGCACGACAGCTACCACGTGGCGACCCTCGACCATGACGCCGCCACCATCTTCGACGGAAGCCTCGCCTTCGTGCGGGAGCACCGGAGAAGCGGGGAAGGAGCCGACCGATGACACAACGTCGGGGTAACGGCCTGCTCGCCGACGCCTACGTGCCCCTCATCCTGCTCGCACCGTCGGACGCCGACGCCATGCTGGAGGCGCTGCGCCGCAGCGGGATCGCCGCCTACGCGGTCCCCCTGGACGAGGACGTCCTCGAACCCCCCGGCGGCGAGGTCGACGACCCGCCCACCGACCACCTGTACGTGGACGCCGAGGAGCGGGCCGCCGCCGAACGGGTCCTGGGCGCCGAACTGCCCGACCTGGGACGCTCCGACCCCGACCTGCTCGCTCCGCACGGCGACGCCCGGCCCGAGACGGACGGCGCCGAGGGCGAGGCGGCCGTCCACGACGCCCAGGCCGACGGCCCCGTGGGCGGGGACCTGCTCGACGGGCCGCTCGCCAACGCCGACCCCGAAGCCGCGCCGGCCCAGTCCGCCGACGAGGACGAGGTGTGGAACGACCTGGTGGCGCGCTTCTACGACGAGGACGCCTCCGACACGACCAGCCGTGTGGCCTGGCCGGACTCCGAGAACCTCAGCGACTCCGACCGGCGCGACGACGGCGGCGCCGGGGGAGCGGGCGCCTCCGACGGCGACCTGCTCGCCGGGGGCCTCGTGGACGCCACCGGGCTGGACGACGAGGACGACGAGGACGCGCGGCGCAGGGCCGAGGGCGAACTGGAGGGCCACTACGAGCCCCCGCCCCCGCCGCCCCTGCTCAAGGGCGACCGGGTCGGCATCGCCGCCTGGTTCGGCCTGCTGGGCGGCCCCGTGCTGGTGTTCGGCGCGGCGTTCGCCGGCATCGCCCTGCCGAACTGGATGATGTTCCTCGCGGTGGTGGCGTTCCTCGCCAGCTTTGTCGTGCTGATCCTGCGCATGACCGACTCCCGGCCGCCCGGAGACAACGGGCCGGACAACGGGGCGGTGGTCTGACCGCTGGGTTTCGACGTCCCCCTCTGGCGCGCGTTCGCCGTCTTCCGCGCCGCGACCCTGGTCTACTCCCTGGTCCTGCTCGTCCGGAACCACGAGTCCCTGTCCGGCCCCTGGCAGGCGTGGACGGTCCTGGCGGTCATGGCCGTGTGGACCGCGGTCACGACCTACGGCTACGCGCGCCCCGAGCACCGCACGTGGCGCCTGCTCACCGCCGACCTGGCCGTGGCGTTCTCCTGCCTCTTCGCGACGGCTCTCGCCGTCACGCCCTTCTACCTCACCCAGGCCCCGCCCCTGAGCGGCTACTGGTTCGCGGGCGCGGCGCTCGCCGCCGCCGTCATCTGGGGCCGGCGCGGCGCCGCGATCATCGCCCTCCTCTACGGATTCGCCGACCTCACACTGCGCGTCGTCATGGGCGCCGCCATCACCGAGGCCACCGCACGCGGGGTCGTGCTCCTGCTGCTGGCGGCGCTGGTCGTCGGGTACATGGCCCGGGTCGCGGGACGGGCCGAGGAGCGCTTCGCCCAGGCCGTCTCCCTGGAGGCCCGCATCCGCGAGCGTGAGCAGCTGGCCCGGTCGATCCACGACTCGGTGCTCCAGGTGCTCGCCCTCGTCAGCCGGCGCGGGGCCGAGGCCGGAGGCGAGGCCGCCGAGCTGGGCCGGATGGCGGGCGAGCAGGAGGTGCGGCTGCGCGCGCTCTTCGCCGACGGGCTCTCCGACGGGATCGCGCACGAGGGGCCGTCCGGCGCCGACGCCGAGCGGGCCTCCCGGGCGGACGGGAAGGCGGCGCCGGGCGCATCCGGGGCGGCGAGGCGGGCCGTCGCCCAGGCGGGGCAGGCCCTGCGCGCCACCGGTGCGCCGACCGGCCCCGCGGGCGGCGGACCCGGACACGGATTCGACGGCGGACCCGTGGACCTGCGCGAGCCGGTCCGCCGGGTCGAGTCGTCCCGCGTGTCGGTCTCCGCCCCGGCGACCCCCGTGCTCCTGCCCGCCCACACGGCCGACGAGCTCTCCGCCGCGGTTCTCGCGGCCCTGGACAACGTGGCCGGCCACTGCCCCGACGGCACCCGCGCCTGGGTCCTACTGGAGGACGAGGACGACGCGGTGACCGTGTCCGTGCGCGACGAGGGGCCTGGGATCCCGCCGGGCCGGCTGGAGGAGGCGCGCGCGGACGGCCGCCTCGGCGTGTCCCAGTCCATCCTGGGGCGTGTGCGCGACCTCGGGGGCACGGTCGAGTACGTCTCGGTCCCGGGACAGGGCACCGAGGTGGAGATGCGCGTCCCGCGCTAGCTTGGCGTTTAAGCTGCTTGCTTGGCTCCGGGGTGCCCCGTGGTACCCGTTTTGTTCTTCTTGGGCACCCCGTATCGGGGAGCTGGACGCTTGTTCGGCCTGCCCGCCGGACGCCCCGGACCAGGCCCGCAGGATTTCGGTACACCCACGCACACCGGCAGG